>CAVJLN010000057.1:0-16684 GCA_963650485.1 Bacteroidaceae bacterium | reverse complement strand
TTAACACTCTATTTATACAATGTCAATACTATTTTTGAACTTTTTACCTGTTTTGTTTTTCATTTATTGCATTCTACCCTTTTACCAGACGGATTTCGCCTTCAGACATTTCAAAGTCCGCCAGAAGCTCATCGTCCGAAAGCTGATTGTAGGTGATAATATGCGTATCCCTCGCCTGAATAATATAAGCAAGCTGTTGAACCCTCCTATTATCCACCTCAAAGCTGCTGCGGATCTTATATCCCGGAATACCTTCCATGTCGTTACGTGTAAACTCTTCGATCGTGATATCTACATTCTCACCCTGCTTCGCATAAGCAGCCTCTAATTCCTTTTCAAAGGAATCCGCTGTCAGATTGTCCGGTACGGCACCGTCTCCGGTTCCCTCGAGCACCGTATAATAAATATTGGAAGAATCCAGCGGACTTAAAGAGTGCACATACATCCCGGGAACGGTGGAGGATTCCACATATCCGACCGGGATCAGAATCGCACAGTAGGCAATCGCATCCTTTCCGTTATCTTCAATCTGCTTTAATTCAAAATTCTCAACCACTATGTACTGATCTTCACGGATCTCCGGATTCTGAATGCCTGCAACGGTAATCACTTCCTTTTCACACCCGGTAAAACAACAGGCAAATGCAAGCATACCGGCTGCCAGCACTGCTTTCCTTATAAAATGCATTCGTTCGTTTCCTCTATACTTTCTTTAGATCAGGTATTCTGTGGCAGCCTATGCCGCCACAGAATACCTGAAATTCTTTACTTTACGTCAAATGTTGCACATGCGGTTTCCTTACAGTCACAGGCTCCGCAGCCGCGGATATCGACGTGGGAAGCTGTACACTTGTAGTTTTCATTATACATACATTTTCCGGCTTCGCAATCAATACTGATATACTGGCTTGGATGCTCTACCGCACTTTTATAGCTGTCGCCTGTCTTTTCAGCGAAGCTTTCACAGCAGGTATCCTCGGAACAGGATGCATGTTTACCACCTACCATAATGTCGCCCTTACAGCAACAGTCATTCGAATTGTAAGAACAATTCTGTACCGCACATTTTAAATCTGCCATACCATTACCTCCTTTACGCTGTACGGCAATAGTATGTCCCTTTCCATTCTTTTTATTCGTTTTTTAATTATAACATTGGGTACACCGCGTTGTCGAATATTCAAACCCAGTTTTTAAATTTTGTAATCTGACACGAATTTCATATACGTTTTCCGCGTTCAGCCGTTCGACCTGAAAATCCGTAATCCGGTATCCCATATAAGCCTTCTCATCCATCCTAAAGTCCTGCTCCGGCTGCGTGACTACCTCTCCATCATCCTGTATGGCCACACGCTGCTGATAATGGATATACAACAGTCCATCTTCCACACCAATCTGTGCCGTACGCCCATCCCGATCCTGATAGGACACCTGATCCACTGCTGCACTCTCCAACGCCTTTCCTTCCCGAATCACGATGGAGCCGCTTCCAGGATTTTTCGCTGCTGCCAGCTCTCCGGCCACCTTATCCAATATCATTTCACCCACACTCTGCGCATACATCACTCCGGTAATTTCACTGTGCATCAGAATGGCAGAAGAAATCACTGCCGCTGCAGATGCCATGAAGATTCCAATGAGTGCAAAGGTGACAATCATTTCTGCAAGAGTGATTCCTTTGTTATTCCTCCTCAAAGTAATAGATGCTTCCATTCAATCCTTCCTTCTGCGCACGGTGCAGCGTCATCGTCGTGGCAAATCCACCATCCTCACCTTCAAAAACGAGAACCTCGTCACTGGCAATCGTCGTACTGGTTGTCTCTCCCAAATAAAATGCCTTCATCAAACTGCTGTTATTACGGAGCATGTCTTTGGAATTCATCACCATGCTTTCCGTCATCTTCTGCACCCGGTAAAAGCTCGTCAGACACAAAAGAAGCAGCGCAAACGAAACCAGCACCGTCACCATACTGGTTCCGCGCTGATCCTTATTCAATTTTGTTTTCCGATGCTTTACTGCACTATTTTCTTTCCTCATGGCGGATGCTCCACTGCTCATAATCATTTTTGCTATTTTCACTGATCTGATAAATATCGGTAATGGTACAGGTCTGCTCCTTTACCTCTACCGTTGTCTTTACAATCAACTGATCCGGAATCCCGTGGATACTGCTTAACTGTGGATCCTTCCTCGTCCAGTAAATCGTCAGCGTAATATCTGAAATCTCTCCGGTCGTTCCTGTTTTCTTTAAGGTAAATTCACGAAAAGCGGTATCTTTTCCATGAATTCCGCCTTCACTTTCCTCGTAATAGGGCCACGAACCGTCACGGATGTTCTGCCGTATATAATGCCACAGGGAAACCGTTCCGTTTTCGGAAATCCGGTCTGCTGCTTCCTGTTCCAGATTCTCATACCGGTATTCCGGATCACACAGCTCCTGTTCCAGCTCTTTGCTAAATGATACGGCAAGAATCCGGCACTGTTCGGAAGCCAGGGTTCTTCCCGACGTTTTCATCAATACCGACGCGGACAAAAACAGTCCCATGGACAGGGTCATAATGACTGCCATAACGCAGATGACCACGATGGTGGTTGCGCCTTTATTTTTCTTCATGCCCCTCTCCTTTCTTCTGCTTCATCCCTCTTAAAACCATCCGGCTTTTATTCACTACCCGTCTACGCCGTAATATCCCAGCATCCGCTCGCTGCGGATCTGCTCTCTGCGGTCTAACACATTCACCACGCCATTTACCGTATTTCCGGTGTAAGTAAAGGCTCCGCATTTGTCGCTGTATAACACACTGTATACCAGTCCGTTCTCCGGATTGTACTCCACCGCCACGTTTCCCTGAAGGATGGTTTTATCTACCATAAATTCGTCCAAAATATCATATAATGCCTGATACTGCCGGCTTTCCAGATCCTTTTTATCCCGGTATTCTCCTTCACAATAGGCAAGGTAATTCTCCTTCCCTCCATAAAGATAATAAATGGGTCCGGTCTTCACGGATGCTCCGGTCTCACACTGGTCTGCCACAACACCGTTTGCAAGCTTCACAAGGTGAAGCGGAAGCTCCTGTGTCGATACCTCCTGAAGGGCTTCCAACTGTCCCCGTTCACTATAGGCCGTCAGCTTCGTCTGTGCCGCCAGAAACAATGTCTGCGCATAACTGTTCTGACGCTTATAGTCCGCGTAATCCTGATAGGACATCAGTCCGGCCACGCTTAACGAAGTCAGCATTATCATAATCACGAACGTCACCACAAGCTCAATCAGTGTAAACCCGGCATCGGCATGATCGTTTTCCTTAATCCTCATAATACGCAACCTTAACTACCTCTTCGACCGAAGTAACTCCACTTTTCAGATACTGTAATGCACTCGTCTTTAATGTTTTCATGTTCTGGTTTCGGATTGCATAGGCTTTCATATCTTCCACCGGAGCATCCTCCATAATCAGTTTACGGATCATTTTGTCCACCTGCAGAATTTCATGAATCGCAATCCGACCACGGTAGCCGGTATGATTACATGCCGGACAGCCACATGGCTTTTTCACCGGAAAGCTTTCCGATTCATCAATCCCGAGAACGGACTTCTCCTGTGCGGTAATCGGTACGGTAAGTGCACAGTCCTGACATACCTTACGCATCAAACGCTGCGCCACAACTCCCACCATGGAATTGGCAATCAGGTATGGCTCAAGACCCATATCCTTCAACCGGATCGCCGAGGAAGCTGCATCATTCGTATGAAGAGTTGAAAATACCAGATGTCCCGTTAACGCTGAACGTACGGAAATTGTCGCAGTCTCCGGGTCACGGGTTTCTCCTACCATAATAATGTCCGGATCCTGTCTTAACAGAGCACGCAATCCGCGTTCAAAAGTGAGTCCTGCAAGCGGATTAACCTGCATTTGGTTGATCTTCGGAAGATTCTTCTCAACCGGATCTTCAATGGTCGAAATATTCACGCTCCGTCTGGAAAGCGCCTCCAGAACCATATAAAGCGTTGTTGTCTTGCCACATCCTGTAGGACCTGTCAGATAGATAATTCCGTTGGGACTGCGGAGCATCTGCTGAAGCTTGTCGTAATCCTCCTGCGTCATGCCAAACGTATTGCTGCGGTCAATAGGAATATTATTGCTTAAAAGACGCAGTACCGCCTTTTCACCAAATACCGTAGGAATCACGGATACACGGATATTCAGATATCCGTCCGGCTGACGCACCTTGAAATGTCCATCCTGCGGAATCCGGCGCTCTGCAATATCCAACTCTGCCAGAATCTTAATACGTGCAATCAGGGAATTATGAACGCTGGTTTTCAGGGTGACATATTCCACAATCGTTCCGTCAATACGCATCCTTACGCTGGTCTTATCTTCAAACGGCTCAATATGAATATCACTGGCATAGGTATTGTATGCCCTCTGGATGAGGCTGTTTAAAAGATTGACGATCGGTGTATCACCATCGCCCTCTTCCACTTCCATCTCTTCTACTTCATTCGCCGTTACTTCATTCGCAATATTGGCTGCATCTCTTGCCGAAATCTCCGCATAGTACAGATGAATGGCCTTAAGGAGAGGCTCCTTTTCACTCAAAAAAATTTCAAGCTCCATGCCCGTCACCTGACGCACATCTTCCAGTCCGTAAAAATTCAGCGGATCATTCACGATCACACGCAGTCTTCCACCCGTAATCTCCGTTGCAAGCACACAGTACTTCTCGGCAACCTGTCTGGGAATCCTCGCAACCGCTTCAATATGAATGAGAACGGTATCCAGATTCACCACCCGACAGTCCATCTTGGCGGCCATTGCTTCCAGCATCTGGTTTTCCGTAATAAATCCCTGCTCAATCAGCACCTCTCCAAGACGCTTATCCTTGTGACTTCTCTGCATTTCCAGAGCTTCTAAGAGCTGCTCATCCGAAATATACCCCTGTTCCTTCAGAACATCTCCAATTTTCAGGTTTTTACCCGTCATTGTCTCCATTTCCCGTCCTCCATTACTGATTACACATGAAAATTTCAAGATTTATGGTTAAACGGTCGGTCTTTACCGTTACCGGTTCCGTTGCTGCCTGCTGCACATCCTGTCCGTTTTCCTCTTCATTTATGGACTTATCCAGAATCCCTGTGGATAACTGCATGGTCGGTGTATCTGCCACACGTTCGGTTACGGACCATTCCACTCCGGTGATGCTGATTGCCGGATAGTTCATAGAAATATCATCAATCAGCTGCCACATATCCTCCTTGCTACCGTCCGCAATACAGGTAATCCGTGCGGCATATAGCTGGATATTCTCCAAAACCTCTTCTGAAGACTCTGCGTCTTCTTCCCCTGCTTCCGCTGCATTTTCCGCATACTGATACCATTTCAGCTGGTTTCCGGTTTCCGGCATGGAAATGGTCATATTCTGGATCTCCAGATTATGATTCAGCATCAGTACGGTTGCCATTCTCTCTGCCGCCTGGCTCTGCATCATCGGGTAAAACCGGGCAAGCACGCTTTCGGATAAATCCGTCATTTCCTGTTCTTCCTTCTGCATTTCCTGTGTAGAGGATAATTTCTTATCGTAGTTCTTCACTTCCACCTTTGCTGCGGAAAGCTCACGGTTGACCTCGGTATTTTTCGTAATCAGAGGCCGGAAAACAAACATAATAAAGATCATGGCAATCAGAAACGCTGCCAGATAGCTCAGGAGTTTTTTATCGCTTTCGGTAATTGTCATCTTCATCTGCTCATTCACCTTCCCCTCTTCCTGCTCCTTCATTCAATACGCAGACTACATGAATGCTGTAATTTCCCTGGGCCTTCACAAAGGTATAGCCACTGTATTCCACGTGCCGGAATTCTGAAATTTCCTGCAGGCATTCCACAAATTGATGAATAACCTTGACATCCATTGCGGAAGCTTCTATGGTAATCACTCCGGTATCCCGGTTAAAACTTGTAATCTCTGCCTGAACATCGGTACCTGCACATTCCTGCAGCTTCGTGTTCAGACCACTTGTAATCGTAGGATAGCTCATAAGCTGATCCCACAAAAGCTGCGCATTGGCCACCTGATTCTTCAGGCGGTTTACATTGGCTTCCGAAAGGTCGTAGGCCGCGCTTTCGGTGTCATTTTCCCGGATCGATTCCTGCAAATTCTGTGCACTGTGCAGATTCATCCAGTACGAATTAGCCAAAAATGCTGTAATAACAAGGCAGATCACAAGCGCCAGTATGGCCGGAAGTGCCAGATGAAAGGCCTCCCGCTTCTTCCGGTTCTCAGGGCTGTCGTGGTGCATCTTCCAGATGTAATTCAACTTCTTATCCGGCTTTTGCCTCTCTAAAGCATATACAAAGTCAACCGGACCGCTTCCCGATTTCTTCTTATGAATCTTCAGATTACTGTCCTTATATTCCAAAATCTCGGTGTCGGAATCGAGATCATCCTTTTCAAGCATCGTTTCCACTATTTTCTTCTGGTCAGTTCCGCAGATCAGAAGCCTCTCTACCGGCTTTTCAATCTTCTGCGAAGTAGCAAACTGCCGCAGGCGCTGCGCCACAGCACGGATCTCCTTCGTGAATCCTTCGGCATCACTGTCTGCAAAAATACGATTTCTCTGGGAATAAAGATAGCTTCCTTCCACAAACAGAATACTGATGACCTCCGATCCATCATAGATCTGTACCACACAGTTCTTCTTCGTAACGGAAGTCTCCTCCATGAAACGCCTGGTAAAATTAATCATGGCCGGCTCAATGCATTTTACTTCAATTCCCGCCTGAGCAAACAGCTTCACATAGGACTCGATATAATTCTTATCCGCTGCGGATGCTAAGAGCTTCATCATCCGGCTCGTATGATCCATGCTCATGGGGAGGGATACCATCAGCATATTCTCCGTGCGGCTGTCTCCAAACTCATGAAGCATCATGTTGTTCAGATCGTTATATCCGGTTCTTGGAAGTTCTAAAATCCTTGTTGTAATCTGGGTACTATTCAGCACTAGGGTACAATCCTTCTTTGAAAGCTTACCGGCTGCAAAAAAGTGTTTCAGGAAATCGCCAAAAACTTCTTCATCGGTGACAATTCCATTGATAATACTGCCTTCCGGTGCCAGTTCTTCATACACCGAAACGCTTCCATTGCTTTTCATTTCTACAGCCTGAACCATCTGATTTGATAAATAAACAATCGTTGTCACGTTCTGATCTCCTTTTAGAAATATGATACGGAATTACCGATTGCCGTATAGGACTGATAAATCGGCAGCATTACTGCGATCATGATAAATCCGATAATAAGTGCCATAAATACAATAAGCGCCGGTTCCAGAAAACTGATCATACGGCTGATCGCCATTTCAGATTCATAGTCAAAGGAATCAGCCAGAGAATCCAGCATTTTCACCAGATCTCCACTCTCTTCCCCGACGCGGACTACCGATGCAAGCTTCTTCCGCAAGCCTTTGATCTGTTCCACCGACTCGCTTAAGGACTTCCCGGCACGCAGATCTGCAATCGCCTGATCGAACTGCTTCTCAATATAACGGTTCCCGATGGTTTTCTTCGCAACCTGCATCGCCGCAATAATCGGAATTCCGGCACTGTAAAGAGAGCTTAAGCTTCTCGAAAACCGTGCGGTATATACTACCATAAGAAGCTTCCCTACATAAGGGATCTTCAGCTTCCACTGATCCCGAACCAGTTGTACGCTCGGCATCCGTTGAAGAATCATTCCTGCAATCACCAGAATAAATAACGCAATCAATAAGACGCCCCAGTGTGCCGAAACAAAATTACCGATTCCAAACAGAATCCTCGTAGGCAGCGGCAGCTCGTCTATTGCAGAAAACAGTCCGGTCAACTGCGGCAGGATCACACTCATAATGAAAATCACCACAAGTATAATCAGTACGCAAAGGATTCTGGGATAGATCGTTGCACTCTTTACTTTGCTGTTGCGCTGGTGTTCCTTCTCATAATGAATGGCAAGACGGCTCGCCGTACTCGCCAGATTACCGCTCGTCTGTGCTGCCCGGTACATATTCACCATCAGCACCGGGAAGGCACCTCCCTGCTGTTCCATGGCATCAGCCAGTGATTCTCCCTGCCGGATCAGCTTAAGCACCTGAGAAAGAATCTTCCGTTCCCGTGCCTTACGTGTTTCTTCCTGTGACAGAATCGTAAGAGCCCGCACAAGCGTCACCCCGGCATGAAGCATATCTCCCATTTCCCGGTTAAACTCTGAGAGCATCAATGCGGAGAGCTGCCGGTTGCTGTGGCCTTCTTCGCCTTCTTTCGCATAGACAAGATAAAGTTCCTCTTCCTTCAGCTTCCGGTAAAGTTCATTCTCATCCAGAGCATGCATGCTTCCCGTTGACAATTTCCCATATTTATTCAGGGCTTCATACTGGTACTTCGCCATAAATCTAACCTCTCATAAAACTTTAGCGGTGTTCCGGCACAGGCATTTCTGCCCTGCCACCTTAAACACCGCTAACTATCATTTCTTATTATTGTACTACCGTCCACATTCCATCGGAAAGCGTTACCGTTGCCGTATCAAACCGAACCGTAATTCCAACGATGGTGTAGTAGCTGTGATTGGAAGACGCACCATTCCCACCAAGGGTATTACTCTCAAACTCAATGCTCTCGATCGTAGCTTCCTGTGCATCCGCCATCTTTAAAATCCGGGCCTTATCCTGCTCGCTCAAATTGTGATTTGCACCAGCCACGGTTCCGTCCCAGGCTGCATATTTCTCGGATTCAATCGCCTGTGCAGACATATATACACTTCTGGCAGAAAGGACAAACTGCTTACCCTTGGCTTCATCAATCCACCCAAGAAGTCCCGGAATCAGGATCGCTGCCAGCACCGTCAGGATCACCATAACCACAATCATCTCGACCAATGTAAAACCACGCTGATCCTTCTTAAGCTTCGGAGTCCTCTTTTTACTGTCATACAATAATTGTTCTCTCATTTCATCCCCCAAAAATCTTTTCGTGCAATGATTGATACAATTTTTATTGTACATTTTTTTGTATAGGACGTCAATCTATATCAGCCATTACGCTTTTGCGTTTTCTTCAATAGTTACTGATCCCTCATACCTCGGTTCGTCAAGTGAACTTGTATGGTTCGCACTTAGCTCGAAAGCACCTCGCTAAGTGCTCCGTTCAAATCATGTTCTTACGCAGCCTGACAGCAAGTGTCTGGCTGCTGTGTGAACATTAACCTTCAACAACTTCTTCCTTGCGAATTTCCTTGGTACGGATTTCTTCGCAGATCTGGTCGATGAATTCCTGCAATGGCTTCACGCCCTCATCTCCTGCAAAACGGCTTCTTATGGACACAGTTCCGTCTGCCTCTTCCTGCTGTCCGACGATCAGCATGTAAGGAAGTCTGTCCATTCTTGCCTCACGGATCTTGAAGCCGATCTTCTCGGAACGGTTATCTGCTGTTACATCCACACCAGCCTCTGCCAGTGCCTTGCGTACCTTTTCTGCATAAGCTTCGTACTTTTCAGAAATCGGAAGGACACGTACCTGTTCCGGGCAAAGCCAGGTCGGGAACTTGCCTGCATAATGCTCAATCAGCCAGGCAAGGGTTCTCTCATAACAGCCAAGAGAGGTTCTGTGAATGATATACGGACGTACCTTTTCACCGTTCTGATCAATATAGTACATATCAAAATTTTCGGCAATCGCACAGTCAAGCTGTACAGTACACATAGTATCTTCCTTGCCATATACATTCTTAGCCTGTGTGTCAATCTTCGGTCCATAGAATGCAGCCTCTCCTTCTGCTTCCACAAAAGGAAGGTTTTCTTCAATCAGTACCTGTCTTAATGCATCCTGTGTCTTTTCCCAATATTCATCATCGCCAAGATATTTCTTCTTATTATTCGGATCCCATTTGGACAGCCGGAAGGTAACATCATCCTGTAATCCAAGGGTTTTTAAAATATAAAGTGTCAGATGGAGGCAGTTTCTGATTTCTTCCTCTGCCTGATCCGGACGGATGACATTATGTGCCTCTGTAATGGTAAACTGACGTACTCTCGTCAATCCATGCATTTCGCCGGAATCTTCTGCACGGAATAAGGTAGAAGTCTCACTCATACGATAAGGCAGATCACGATAGGACTTCTGGGTGTTCTTATATACATAATATTGGAAGGGACAGGTCATCGGGCGAAGTGCAAACACTTCATCGTCCTTTTCTTCATCTCCTAAAACGAACATGCCATCCTTGTAATGATCCCAGTGTCCGGAAATCTTATAAAGATCACTCTTTGCCATTAAAGGAGTTCTGGTTCTGACATAACCCCATTCCTTATCCTCCAGATCTTCAATCCAGCGCTGAAGCTTCATAATCATCTTAGTACCCTTCGGAGGGAAAAGAGGAAGCCCCTGTCCGATTACATCTACCGTAGTAAACAGCTCCATCTCACGGCCAAGCCTGTTGTGGTCACGCTTCTTTGCATCCTCTAACTGTTCCAGATAAGCATTCAGCTCTTCCTTCTTATTGAATGCAGTACCATAAATTCTCTGGAGACGTGCTTTCTCAGCATTGCCTCTCCAGTATGCCATAGAAGAGGAGGTCAGCTTGAATGCTTTGATGCCCTTCGTGCTCATTAAGTGCGGTCCCGCACACAGATCTACGAAATCTCCCTGATCATAGAAGGAAATCTCTGCATCCTCCGGCAGATCCTCAATCAGTTCTACCTTGTAAGGCTCCTCCTTGTCCTTCATAAACTGGATTGCTTCATTTCTCGGAAGAGTAAATCTCTTTAATTCATGCCCTTCCTTGATAATCTTCTTCATTTCTGCTTCGATCTTGTCAAGGTCTTCTCTGGAAAACGGCTCATGTTCAAAATCATAATAATATCCGGTATCAATGGCAGGTCCGATTGCCAGCTTTGCCTGCGGGAATACTCTCTTAACTGCCTCTGCCATAACATGGGAACAGGTATGACGGATGACACGTAAGCCTTCCGGATCCGATGCCGTCAGAATGCTCAGATTGCAGTCCTTGTCAAGAACGGTTCTCAAATCGACAATCTCTCCATCCACTTCTCCGGCACATGCCACTCTGGCAAGTCCTTCACTTAAATCCTGAGCGATTTCGTATACGCTCATTGCTTTGTCATATTCCTTTACGGAACCATCTTTTAATGTGATTTTCATGTTTGTATCCTTTCTGGTTGTTGTGTTATGTTAACCAATATTCTTTTTGTAACTATTCAAAGCCATGCAAATTATGGCCGTATGGACGATGAATGCTTGCATTCAAGCGGACATATGCCATGATTTATATGGCGAAGTAACCACATGAGATAAACTACGTTGCGTTAGCAACGGTTTTACGAATGGGGTTCTGAATAGTTACTTCTTTTTTACTTATAGAGTGAACGCTTCACGCTTCCTCTGTGAAATTACTCTTCGTCCTCATCGTCTTCGATGTCTTCCCAGTCAAAGCCGTTATCACATGGGCTGTTGTTTCCGTTATGGCTTCCGATCGTAACAAACTTTCTCGGGGAAGTCAGTAAGCCGAATACCATACCTCCCAAAACACCTACCGCAATGGCAAGAACCAGTTCACGGTTTGATATGGTGGTGCTGTCTGCTAAGAATTCTTTTACCTTTTCGATTCTTTCTTTCATAGATTGATCCTCCTTTATTTTCACTAAATGCTCTACATATACCTGCTGCACTAAGCTCAAGCTGCACTTTCAGCTTGCTTTCGCTAAGTATTCTACATATACCTGCTGCACTAAATTCGTGCTTCGCTTTCAGCTCGTCCTCATTAAGTGCACAGGTATCGTTCGCACTAAGCTCAAGCTGCACTTTCAGCTTGCTTTCGCTAAGTGCTCTACATAAAAAGTCCCATGCATTACTAGAATGCATGGGACGTATCATACGCGGTTCCACCCTGCTTGCTCTCTGCGCCATAACGACTTACGAAAGCCACTCAACATCTGTAACGTAGATGATACGGACCGGATTGGGGTCACTCTGAGGTAGTTTTCCATTGCTTCCCGCAAAGACATTTCCAGCACGGCTAACCGATGTCTCTCTCTGTTACCTTCCACAATGTACTCGTCTCTTCAACGTTTTCTTCTTCATTCACTTCTGATATGCTTTATCTTATTCCGAATTACCGGATTTGTAAAGTATCTTTTGAAGTTTTCTTATATTTTATGCTTTTATTTATGCTTTCTTTCCGCAACACTTTTTATACTTCTTACCACTTCCGCACGGGCAGGGGTCGTTAGGATAGATCTTCTCCGGCTTTACAACAGTTGTAGAAAGCTTCTGGATGCGGTAAAGCTCCTTTCGGGTCGCTTCATCGAAAATATCTTCCCATTCCGGAAGTTCATATAACCATTCTGCCTGTGCAGCTACCATGTTCCTGTAAAGCAGTTCCTTGTCAAAGCCAAGGTTTACTTCTGTGTCCTCTTCCATCTCCTCGATGGGGTTCTGCTCCTTCAAGCTGTCATTAATTCCATCTAAAAATCCGGTCATGGTCATAATGTCCACACCGTACTTCTCAGCCAGTTCTTTTACGGTTCCCTTAACCACTTCATCCGGGTTCTTTAAAAGCTGTGCATAAATGTCCTTTTCTTTCTGAAAATAATCCGCCCAGAGTCTCTGCAGATCTCCCTTATTTGCAGTAGCTGAATAAGCCATATCACGCCAGGTTTTAAGTAATGCCATTGTTAATTCCTCCTGATTGTCTGACAGTCCAGACAGTAATTCTTATAAATTTCGTGAATCACTCACGCTTCTGTATTATACCCCAGATTCTTCAAATTGTAAACCATGCAATCCATCTCATCCGCAAAGAACCCGGATAAAAAGAGGCTGCCACAAGGCAGCCTCTTCTCAGTATTATTTCGTCTCTTTTGACTGATGACAGGCCATGCCGCATCCGGCACAGTTGCCACCACATGAGGATTTCCCACTTCGTTTATCCTTAACCATCTTGTAAATAATTGCACCAACAATGGCACATAACACAAGAAGTACGATTGCTGTTCCCATAGTCATCCTCCTTAACTATTGCTTTGCTTTATTATCTGATACTTATTTCAGCTTTGCAAGCTCTTTATCAGAAGTCTTTAAGGTTGTGCTCTCCTTGTAAGGGCGAACCAGCAGATAGATGAATCCGGCTACAAGTAAGAGGGCAACAACGGTTCCAAGTCCAAATGCACCTGTTGTAAATAAGGTGCCAATCTGATAGATGCACAGGGAAACCACATATGCCAGACCACACTGATATCCGATCGCAAACCAGAACCACTTTGCATTGTTCATTTCACGCTTGATTGCACCCATAGCTGCGAAACAAGGAGCACACAGAAGGTTGAATACCAGGAAGCCGTATGCTGCGATCGGTGTCATAACCTGTGCCAGACTTCCCCAGATTTCTGCACCATCTTCTGCAACTTCTGAGAAACCAAAGAGCAGACCGAAGGTTGCTACAACGTTTTCCTTTGCAATCAGACCACTGACTGCGGCAACTGCCATCTTCCAGCCTTCGCCGGCCTGTGTCCATCCGAGCGGAATGAAGATCCATGCAATGGCACTACCAATCTTAGCCAGGATACTTTCATTTAACTGTTCAGCCTCTAACATTCCAAAGCCACCGTCTGTCCATCCAAAGCTCATTAAGAACCAGAGAATGATGGTAGAAAGAAGGATGATGGTACCTGCCTTCTTGATAAAGGACCAGCCTCTTTCCCATACACTTCTTAATACATTGCCAACGGTAGGCCAGTGATATGCAGGAAGCTCCATAACGAACGGTGCAGGATCGCCTGCGAACATCTTTGTTTTCTTTAAAATAATACCGGAACAGATAATTGCTGCAACACCTACGAAGTATGCACTCCATGAAACCCAGCCTGCATTGTCGAAGAATGCACCTGCGATCAGGGCAATGATCGGAAGCTTTGCTCCACAGGGAACAAATGTAGTGGTCATAATCGTCATCTTACGGTCTCTGTCGTTTTCGATGGTACGGGAAGCCATAACACCCGGAACACCACAGCCGGAGCCAATCAGCATCGGGATAAAGCTCTTTCCGGAAAGGCCAAACTTACGGAAGATACGGTCCATAATGAATGCGACACGGGCCATATATCCGCAGGACTCTAAAAATGCCAAGAACAGGAACAGTACCAGCATCTGAGGTACGAATCCAAGTACGGCGCCAACACCGGAGATAATACCGTCAACGATAAGTCCTGTCAGCCAGTCTGCACAGCCAATGCTTTCAAACAGGCTCTGTGCACCCGGAACAATCCATTCACCAAACAGAGTATCATTGGTCCAGTCTGTTAAGAACGCACCAACGGTTGTTACAGATACATAATATACTAAGAACATTACTACTGCGAAAATCGGTAATGCAGCGATACGGTTGGTAACCACACGGTCAATCTTATCCGATACCGTCAACTGCGTTTTGCTCTTCTTTGTGTAACACTCTTTAATAACAGAAGAAATATAAATATATCTTTCGTTAGTGATAATACTTTCGGTATCATCATCCATTTCCTTTTCGATGGAAGCAATTTCTGCGGATACATCCGGAACCTTCTTCATCTGCTGTGCGATCTTATCATCACGCTCTAACAGTTTAATTGCGAAGAATCTCTTCTGTTCCTCCGGAACGTCACTGCCAAGTTTTGCTTCGATGGATTCCAGTACATTTTCAACTTTGGTATTGAACTTATGTACCTTGGTAGCAGTTCCAACATTTGCTGCAACAACTGCTGCTTCTGCTGCCTTCTGGATACCGGTACCCTTTAATGCAGAGATTTCAACAACGGCCGCACAGCCCATCTTCTCTTTTAATTTATCAAGATTGATCTTGTCACCACTCTTGTTTACCAGATCCATCATGTTGACAGCCATAACAACCGGAATACCAAGCTCCATTAACTGCGTGGACAGATACAGGTTACGTTCTATGTTTGTACCATCCACAATATTCAGGATGGCGTCCGGACGCTCTGCAATCAGATAATTTCTGGCAACAACCTCCTCTAAGGTATAAGGAGAAAGGGAATAAATACCCGGAAGATCCATGATGATAACATCCTTATGGCCTTTCAGCTTTCCTTCCTTTTTCTCTACGGTAACTCCCGGCCAGTTTCCCACGAACTGGTTAGAGCCTGTCAATGCATTAAATAACGTGGTCTTTCCACAGTTCGGATTACCTGCTAATGCAATTTTCATAATTTTACTTCCTTTCTGTTTGCTCTATATTATTTGTATTATTGAACTTCGATCATTTCTGCATCGGCTTTACGCAGGGATAACTCATAACCCCGGACCGTTACTTCAATCGGATCTCCCAAAGGCGCTACTTTACGTACGTATACTTCAACGCCCTTTGTGATTCCCATGTCCATAATTCTTCTTTTTACAGGACCTTCACCATTTAATTTTGCCACTTTGACTGTCTGCCCACAGGCAACTTCTTTTAATGTTTTCATCTCTTTCCTTCTTTCTGCAACATTTTATAATATGATGTGATTCAATCCCTATCATGACGATCGAATGGGTACTCACATCACCATAACCTTATTCGCCATATCCCTTCCGATTGCAACACGGGAACCCTTGACATTAACAATAATATTACCGTCAATCTGGGATACTACTGTTACCTCTCCGCCGGATACAAAACCAAGATTCTCAAGAAATTTTCTGGTTTCTTCTTTGCCGCCGACCTTACAGATTGTATTGATTTCGCCTTCTTTTACCATAGATAGTGGCATACTCATTACCTTCTTTCTCCTTTGATTCGGTTTCTCCTCATTTGTAATTGAGAGTCATTTTCATTTATTTCATGGTTAGTATATGCTAACGTTTATTAGTTGTCAATAACTAAATAGGAAAATTTATCAACTTTCTTTTCAATTCAAGGATGCAAGAAATCCAAAGTTGGTGTATACTGATAAACAAGTATCAAATCACGTAATTATTCAGAACTACATTTGTAAAACCGCTGTTTCACAGCTTATGTTTTGCTCATGCAGCAACTTCATTATATGCAATTGTTCTTCTGCCTGAATGCAGGCATTTGCAGAAAGCAATTTTGCATGGTTCTGAATAGTTATCATATAAGTGGGAAATGAACGGGAGGAACAAATGCACAACAACCAATCATCAGAAGATTATCTGGAAACGATATTAATTTTAAGCAAGCAGAAACCTGTGGTACGGTCTATTGATATTGTTGAGGAGTTAGGTTACAAGAAATCCAGTATCAGTGTTGCCATGAAGAACCTGCGGGAACGTAACCATATTGAAATGTCCAAAGAAGGCTTCATCACCCTGACTCCATCCGGCCGTCAGATCGCCGAGATGATCTACGACCGTCATCAGTGTCTGACGAAATGGCTGACTGCTCTTGGTGTGGATCCTGCCGTGGCTGCCGAGGATGCCTGTCAGATGGAACACGTCATCAGTCAGGAAAGCTTCGATGCCATCAAGAAGCATATTGCCCAAGTGATTGAATAAAAGAAATAAACTCTTCCGCCACGTGTGAAGGCGTATGATTTTTCTTCCATATGAGTGCATATGAAGCATAAGCATCCGGATGCTCCACTCTCCGCACACAGACATCCTGTTCACGGATCCGTGCCGAAATGGA
>CAVJLN010000056.1:0-17245 GCA_963650485.1 Bacteroidaceae bacterium | reverse complement strand
CACACCTCATAAAAAATTTTGAAATGCTTTAGCGTCATGGATAGCCTCCTTTTATATGAGCCTGAGTAACTAGTACTACGTTTACAAAATAACTAGCCTATTCGCTTGTCTGCAAATCTGGCTGCACACTAGGATCGTTGCCAATATTCGCAACAATTCAGAATAGTTATGAAAATCCTTATGTATTCCATAATAACATAAGAATAGACGTATGAAAACTTTCCTGATAAAATAAGATCGAATAAAAATCAAAAGGAAGGAAGTTGTTACCATATGATCTATGCTGTTTTTTTTGCGGTATGTTTTCTGGCCTCCGTAGTGGGAGCAATATGCGGCATTGGCGGTGGTGTTATCATTAAGCCGGTGCTGGATTCCTTTGGCGTACTTGATGTTGCAGCCATCAGTTTTCTGTCCGGATGTACCGTTTTGTCCATGACGACATACTCGGTGATTCATAATAAATTAAGCGGCAGCTCCAATGTGTCACCTAAGACAGGCTTTCCGCTTGCTCTTGGAGCCGCAGCGGGTGGACTGCTTGGAAAAGAGCTTTTTTCCTTTGTGAAGGCGGCAAGCAGCGACCTGAATCATGTTGGTGCTGTCCAGGCAATATGCCTTTTGATCGTTACGATTGGCACATTGATCTACACCATATATAAAGATAAAATTAAAACCTGTCAGGTTGAAAGCTCTGTAATCTGTGTACTGATCGGGATTTTTCTGGGTGTACTATCTTCGTTTCTGGGAATTGGAGGAGGCCCCATTAATCTGGTCGTGTTGTTTTTCTTTTTTTCCATGACAACGAAGGCTGCAGCAGAGAATTCCCTGTATATTATCTTTTTTTCCCAGATCGCAAGTCTTCTTTCCTCTATCGTGACAGGAAGTGTACCGGAATTTTCTGCCGGGATACTTATATTAATGGCGATCGGCGGTATTGCAGGAGGGATTTGCGGACGTGCCGTTAATAAAAAAATGGAAGCAAAGACAGTAGATCGATTATTCATAGCATTAATGGTTGTGATGATACTGATTAATATATATAATGTGATTAAATTCATGCAGCTCTAAGGGAATACTGATTTAATCAGCATTTCCGTAATTGGCAATAAGTCTATGGAAAGGGGATTTAAAATGCCTGCAATCAGCGTTTTGATGAAGCCCTCCTCAGGAATGTGCAATATGTCATGTGACTATTGCTTTTACTGCGATGAGGCGCAGAAAAGAATTCAGGAATCCTATGGATTCATGTCAGAACAGACTCTGAAAAACGTAATCCGCAAAACGATGCTTCGGGCTGAGGGGATGGTAAGCTATGCTTATCAGGGCGGTGAGCCAACACTTCGGGGGATAGATTTCTTCCGCAAGGCGATAGAATATCAGCGTCAGTATAACAGGAACGGAATACAGGTCAATAATGCATTGCAGACAAATGGGCTTCTGTTGAATGAGGAATGGTGCGAATTTTTTAAAGAAAACAGTTTTCTGATCGGTATTTCCATAGATGGAATAAAAGAAACGCATGACTGCTACAGACATACCAAATCGGGAGAGTCAGCTTATGACCGTGTTTTGCGGGCAACACAGCTTATGGATCAGTATGGGGTAGACTATAATATTTTAACGGTTGTCAATCAGAAGGTTGCTGCTCATATAAAGGAAATCTATGCTTTTTATAAGGAAAAAGGCTGGAGGTTTCAACAATACATTGCGTGTCTTGATCCGTTGGAGGAAGAGCATGGCCGGAGTGCATATTCCCTTCACCCGGAGACATATGGAAGCTTTCTGACAGAGCTGTTTAATTTATGGTATGAGGATTGGAGAAACGGCTCTCAGCCTTATATCCGGCAATTTGAAAACTATATTGGTATTCTGCTGGGATATCAGCCGGAGGCCTGTGATCAGAGAGGCTGCTGCGGGATACAGAATGTCGTGGAAGCAGACGGCAGTGTATATCCGTGTGATTTTTATATGCTTGATGAATACCGGCTGGGAAACTTTAACGTAAACCGGATTGATGAGATCAATGATCGAAGAAATGAGATCGGTTTTGTGGAACGTTCCCGTAAGCTTAAGAAGGAATGCAGGGAATGCACCTATTATCCGATCTGCAGAGGCGGTTGCCAGCGTAATCGTGACCTCGACCTTCGTAGTGGTGAATATAAGAACTATTTCTGTGAGAGCTATCGGATGTTTTTTGATGCATGTCTGGAACGGATGGTAAAAATTGCGGACAACATCAGACGGTGATGGAATTGGACGGGGGATTATTAAGAGTTACCAATTATGAAGGTTGAAATATGTGAAAAATAACTATTGCAAATGGTAAAGTTAAATGCTATGGTTGTATCAAGAAATGAAAACGCTTTCAAAACGGATGGGAGTAATTAAATTTCATGGGCGTATCGATTCATGATGTGGCAAAAAGAGCAGGAGTATCCATATCGACGGTTTCCAGAGTGATCAATAAATCAGCCGGAGTCAAGGAAAGTAAGGCGGCTGCAGTCCGTGAGGCACTGGAATATTTTGATTATCAGCCCAGTCAGTTCGGGCGTGGTCTGGTCACCGGTAATTCCATGATTATTGGCGTATATTCTCCTTTTATTGATGGCAGTATGTTTGAGAACGGATATTTGATGGAATGCTTAAGAGGCATTGATAATATCATCCGGGAAAGCACGTATGGTCTGCTGCTGATTAATGAATCGAGGCATTATGAGAATAATGCAAAGGCCAAACCCAAGTTTATTGAATATGTCAACCAGAAGATCATCGATGGTCTGATTGTCTTATCCATTCCGTCAGATGGGCGGCTGGAAGGTGCACTTAGTGCAATTATCGAAGAGAATTTTCCGGTAGGATATATCGGTAAGCGCTTTAATGATAAAGGAATCAATGTTTATGCCTGTTATGAAGAGTACATGATGGATGGAATCATGCGACTCTATCAGAAGGGACATCGGAGGATTGCATTTCTTCCTTTAAAGAGCAGAAGCAATACGAATCAGAAGCTCAAATATAAAGCGGAGACCAAATTTAAGGGATTAAAAGTAAATATAACAGATGTAACCTCGGATATTGAAATAGAATTTCTGGCAGATATTGTGAAATACATGCTAGACGAGGTTCATGTTACGGCGATGATTTGTGAGGATATGAAGAATCTGATGAAGGTACAGGGAATCCTTACCAGTATGGACAGAAAGCTTGGCGAGGACATCTCGATTATCAGTGTCGAGCATGTGGAAAATGCAGGCGCACAGATGCTTCCCAAGATTGACTGTTATTATGTTCCGTCCCAGATGCTGGGCGAAACGATAGCTACAGAATTATTGGAGTGTATGAACCACGGAGTCAATGACAAGATTATGACGAGAAGCTTTATGCCGGAATATATGGAACGTGGATCGGTAAGAAAAATATAATTGCTGAATAAGCAATTTATATTTGGAAGAAATTGAAAACGTTTTCAAAAATCTGTCAAATAGGCTCCGAAATGCAAGCATTCCGCTCCTATTTGTCCAGATTTTGCATGGCTCTGAATAGTTACAAATTTTCAAGGAGGATATTTTATGAAGGCAATTATGGTAATGTATGATTCTTTAAACAGAGAAATGCTGGAATCATACGGATGCGACTGGACGAAGACACCGAACTTCAAGCGTCTGGCTGACAGATGTGTCCAGTTTGAGCAATGCTATGTGGGCAGTATGCCCTGTATGCCGGCGCGCCGGGAGCTACATACAGGAAGAATCAATTTCTTTCACAGAAGCTGGGGTCCAATGGAGCCATTTGATGATTCCATGCCGGAAATTTTGAAGAAAGGAGGAATTTACACACATTTAGTCAGTGACCATCAGCACTACTGGGAGGATGGCGGTGCAACCTATCATAACCGGTATTCTTCGTGGGAGATTGCAAGAGGGCAGGAAGGCGATAACTGGAAGGCAGATATCGGACATAAGTTTGTATTTGGTGCAGGTACGGTATTTGAAAACAAAAAGGTGATGCTGGAGTATCCGCTTTATGCCAGAATGATGGCGCAGGATCAGATTAATCGTGAAAATATGGATACGGAGGAGAAAACCTCCCAGGCCGTTACATTTACGAATGGACTGGACTTTATCCATAAAAATCACGGAGAAGACAACTGGTTTTTACAAATAGAAACCTTTGACCCGCATGAGCCTTTTTATACTCTTCCCAGGGATAAGGAGCTTTATCCGCACCATTTTGAAGGGGATGCAGCGATGGAAGCAGACTGGCCGCCATATGCCCGGGCTGTGGAATCAGATAATACGATAGAGCACGTCCGGTACAATTACGCTGCATTATTGAGTAAGTGTGACCGATATCTGGGCAAGGTGCTTGATCTGATGGATGAATACGATTTGTGGAAGGATACCATGCTGATTGTAAATACAGATCATGGCTTTTTGCTTGGTGAGCATGGCTGGTGGGGAAAAACCAGTATGCCGATTTACAATGAAATTGCGCATATTCCCCTGTATATCTACGACCCAAGACGTGCAGAGCTTGGTGGAGAAAAGCGTAATTCTATCGTCCAGACGATCGATCTTGCACCTACGCTGCTTGAATATTTCGGAATGGAGATTCCGAAGGATATGGAAGGAAAGCCGCTTGGACAGGTTATGGATAACGATACACCAATCCGGGAATATGCGATATTCGGATATCACGGAAGTCAGGTAGATGTCACGGATGGAAGATATGTTTATATGCGTGCCGCACAGCATCCGGAGGATAAAGTATATGAATATACGTTAATGCCAACGCATATGCGTCAGATGTTCCAGCCGGAAGAGCTTCAGGATATTGAGCTTGCCGGTCCGTTTTCCTTTACCAAGGGCTGTAAGGTCTTGAAAATCGAGAAAAAAGATATGATGGGTGATACCACATCCTTTG
This sequence comes from Bacteroidaceae bacterium, assembly GCA_963650485.1. GTDB lineage: Bacteria > Bacillota > Clostridia > Lachnospirales > Lachnospiraceae > Suilimivivens. Next base: position 12,325 of record CAVJLN010000056.1, on the reverse strand, counting down.
GTACGATGTTGTTTGATTTGCAGCAGGATTCCTCTCAAAACACACTGCTTCAGGATAAAGAAGTGGAAGAGCGGATGAAGGGATATATCCGGGAATACATGAAAATGAATGAAGCTCCACAGGAATTATATACAAGATTGGAGTTATAAAGCTCCGGTGACACCTGTCCCGGATGGAGAAAGGTTTTGTAAGGGTATGAATGAACTGATTACTTATTTGGAGGGAAAATTATGAGTCAAAAATATGCAAAAGCTAAATTTTCAGATATTTTAAAATATTCATTTGGCGGATTGGGATCTAATCTGGCGTTCTTTTTAGTCATGTCCTATCTGACGTTCTTTTACACCGATATTTTTGGTATCGATTCTTATGTGGTAGCCACATTGATGCTGGTGTCCAGATTTATTGATGCATTCACTGACCCTATCATGGGAATGATCGGTGATAACACGAGAAGCAGGATGGGAAAGTATCGTCCATGGATTATCTTTGGGGCGCCGATACTCGGAGTACTGATCTTTCTTTTGTTTACCGCACCGGAAATGTCGGCTACCATGAAGATAGTCTATGCATACATTGTATACATTGCATACTCGCTGGCATCTACTGTGGTAAACATTCCATATCATGCTTTAACACCGGTCTTATCACAGGATCCGCAGCAGAGAACCGTGATTGTGACATGGAAACAGGGAATGGGTACAGTTGCCCAGTTTATCATTACCATTATGGCTCTTCCACTGGTAGAAGTATTTGGTGGCGGAAAACAGGGATGGGCAATTTATGGTGCTCTCATTGGAATTCTGACCACTCTTTCCTTCTTTGTATGTGCATGGGGAGGACGGGACTATGATAAGGTCGATATGTCTGCACCGAAAGAGAAATTCAGTATCAGAGATAATATGCAGCTTGTTCTTAAAAATAAACCGATGCTGATGCTTATGATTGCATTTGGTACAGATGTATTGGCAAATGCTACCTACAGTGCCGTTAATATGTATTACTTTAAATACGTGCTTGGCAGAACCGATCTGGTAGCTCCGGTAGCATCCGCTATTTTATTTGGAGGAATTGCATCTATTCCGCTTCTTCCTTTCCTGACCAAATGGATGGGAAAGAAAAGGCTGTACTGGCTTGGAAGCCTGTTGTCAATCTTTCCGCTGCTGGTTATGTGGGTTAAGCCTACAGCCCCTGTTATAATCCTTATGAGCATGATGGGAGCATTTGGATTTATGTCCAAAATTCCCAGCAATTTAGGATGGGCTATGCTGCCTGAGTGTTCCGATTTCGGAGAGTGGAAATATGGAAAACGTGGTGATGGATTATTATCCTCTTCCCTGACCTTTATTAATAAGTTTGGTATGGCAATCGGCGGATTTATTGCAAGCTTTTTCCTTGGCCTGGTAGGATTTGTAGCAAATCAGGATCAGTCACAGGCTGTTATGAACATGATTGTATTTTTAAGATTCGGTATGCCGATCCTGGGTTATGTTGCATCATTAATTTCGATGTACTTCTATGAAATTACAGGTGAAAAATACGAAGAAATCCGTAAGGATCTGGATGCAAGACATCGGAATTCCTGATGCAGTTGTTAAAGGATCAAGGAATCTGATGACCACATTACAGTAAAAACAGGAAGGAACATGAACGTAATGAAGAATGAAGAACTGAAAGAATTAATTGCACAGATGACACTGGAGGAAAAAGCATCTTTGTGTTCAGGTGCGGACTTCTGGCATACCGATGCTGTAGAGAGGCTGGGAATCCCAGCCTCCATGGTATCGGACGGACCGCACGGGCTGAGAAAACAGGCTGATGCAGATAACGCAGACCACCTTGGATTGAATGAAAGCATTAAGGCGGTGTGCTTTCCGGCTGGCTGCGGTACAGCGGCCTCCTTTAACAGAGAATTAGTCACGCATATGGGAGAGGTGCTTGGTAATGAATGTCAGGCAGAGGGAATCAGTGTAATTCTGGGACCTGCCATGAACATCAAAAGATCTCCTCTATGTGGACGGAATTTTGAATATTATTCCGAGGATCCTCTGGTAGCCTCCCAGATGGCCGGTGCACTGGTAAAGGGTGTGCAGAGCAAAAATGTGGGAACAAGTCTGAAGCATTTCCTCGCGAATAATCAGGAAAATTACAGGATGTCATCTTCCTCCGAGGTAGATGAAAGGACTCTGCGTGAGATTTATCTGGCGGCCTTTGAAGGTGCTGTGAAGGAGCAGAAGCCGTGGACAGTGATGTGTTCTTATAATAAGATTAATGGAGTTTATGCTGCACAGAATAAGACGTATCTGACTGATGTACTGCGGGGAGAGTGGGGATTTGACGGATATGTAATGAGTGACTGGGGAGCCGTAAATGACCGGGTGCCGGATCTTGAAGCGGGACTGGATCTGGAAATGCCTGCTTCCGGCTATGATAATACCAGAGAAATCATAGAAGCTGTCAAGAATGGAAGCCTTAAGGAGGAGATTCTGAATACAGCCTGTGAACGTATTCTGCGGATTGTGTACCGATTTGAAGAAAATCGTGACTGTAATGCTGTTTTTGACCGGGATAAGGATCATGAAGAAGCAAGAAGGATCGCAGAGGAAACGATTGTGCTATTAAAAAATGAGGATATTTTACCTCTGCAGGAAACACAGAAGGTTGTTCTGATTGGAAAATATGCAGAGAAACCGCGATATCAGGGAGGCGGCTCCTCGCATATTAACAGCAGCAGGGTGACAGGTGCATGGGAACGCCTGAAAAACAATGAAAATGTAACATATGTCCAGGGCTTTGATGATGCACAGGATATGGTGGATGAAGTCCTGCTGTCAGAAGCGGTCAATGCTGCAAAAGATGCAGAGGCAGCAGTGATCTTTGCAGGGCTGCCGGACAGCTTTGAGTCCGAGGGATATGACAGGCTGCATATGCATTTGCCGGACTGCCAGAATAAGCTGATTGATGCGGTCTGTGCCGTTCAGAAAAACGTGGTGGTCGTACTCCATAATGGATCTCCGGTTGAAATGCCATGGCTTGATCAGGTAAAGGGCGTGATGGAAGCATATCTTGGAGGTCAGGCAGTCGGCGCAGCCGAGGCAGATATTCTTTATGGAAAGGTAAATCCCAGTGCCAAGCTTCCGGAAACCTTCCCGATCCGGCTTGAGGATAATCCATCCTATATTTATTATGGCGGTGAAAATCAGAAGGTAGAATATCGGGAAGGAGTATTTGTCGGCTATCGGTATTATGATAAAAAGAAGCTGCCGGTGCTGTTCCCATTTGGACATGGTCTGTCTTACACGGGCTTTGCATACTCGGATCTCCGCCTTGATAAAGAAGAAATGAAGGATACGGATTTCCTGCAGGTGTCTGTGGATATTACGAATACCGGCAACCGGAGCGGAAAGGAAGTTGTGCAGTTCTATGTGGGCGCTCCGGAGGACAGCCGGATGATCCGACCGGTTAAGGAGCTTCGCGCCTTTGAAAAAGTGGAACTGAAGCCTGGAGAAACGAAAACGGTATCGGTAACCCTTAATAAAAGATCCTTTGCCTACTGGAATACAGAAATCCACAACTGGGTTGCACCCTCCGGAAAATATACGGTCATGGCTGCAGCCTCCAGCAGAGATATCCGATGCAGTAAGAATATCTGTATCGAGTGCACGGAGGTTATACCGGTTCGTTATACTCTGGACACAACCTTTGGAGAAATCATGGAAAGTGAAAGAGCCATGAAGATCATGAAGCCTCTTGTAGACCAGATCACGAAGAAGCTTGTGCCGGATCATAATGAAGGAGCAGTAACGGAGGAAATGGGCAAGGCAATGCTGTATTATATGCCGATACGGAATCTGGCCTGCTTTGGCGGAGTGGATAAGGAAAGCATATGTAAGGCATTGGAAGAGATTAATTGCTGATCGATATGAAAATATGAAAAGGAAAAGATGCTGTCACACTGCAGTAAAATGCTGCAGTGTGATTTTTTTCCTCTATATGTATGTTAATGTGGACGTGGGGATTTCCTGCCATGATGAGGAAGACCTATTGATCGAAATTAACTATGATAAATGAGCAGGAATGAGTGCACAATGGAATTTGAGCAGCGGGTAGCTGAATAAATGCCTCATAGGGAATTTTTGACCAATATTTCGGTTTTGGTATAGTATCTGTCATTATCGGGACTTTTTCCAAGGAGCAGATAATGGGAAAGAAGTTTGATCGCCTGATAACCCTGTATATAAGGTTCTTGACAGAGTACACAGGAAATAACTCCTTCTTCTAAATATTGTCGATTGTGGGATGTCAGATCAAAGCAGATGATTTTGCAGTTACAGGAAGAATCCAGTATAGCACGGATACCTCCGGTGCTGCCACCAGCAGCAAAAACAATCAGATCAATGGCTGGATGGTTCGTTATGTAATTATGAATCAGATTATAGGAAATAAAATCATCGTCCTGATTCTCTATAATATCAAGCACATGCATATGAGGGAAACTTTCATTCAGAACTTGAAGAAACCCTTCCAGACGCTGACTATGCCCAAGGAGTGACTTGGAGCCCAGTACAAATAGGATCTTTGCTTCCGGTGGAGCAATGATACCGGCAACATTGGCTGTGATCTGTCCGCTTTTTATATGATTACAGCCTACATAGGAAAGGTAATTAACGTTAAGAATGTCAGCAGTAAGAGCAACTACAGCAATACCCTCTGCTACCAATGCATTTAATTTGTCTGCAATTTCGGGAACATTGAGAGGTGTAATGATCAGAGCCTGAATGCCCTCCTGATAAAGTTCATGTATTACCTGAAGCTGACATGTGACGTTAAGATGTTCTGGAGAGCGAGTAGTGACTTCAATATTGAATCCGTTCAGTTCGCTAATGGCAGCCTGTATTCCCTTTTCTACATCGTTAAAAAAGGTATTTCCTCTGGAATTTAGTATGCAGCCAATTCGAAAAATTTTGTTCCTGCTGGCAAGAGTTTTGGCTGCAAGATCCGGTTCATAGCCCATTGTTTTAGCGAGTTGGCAGATTCGATCTTTGGTCTTTTGATTTACGCGCCCTCTATCATTAAGAGCGCGATCAACGGTTGCGCGAGAAACACCTGCCATGTCGGCCAGCTCCTGCATGGTAATTGGCATGAAAAAACCTCCTATTCATAATAATATATACTATTATCACAGTAAGAGAAACGATTGTCAAGAGAATATGATTCATATGAAAAATAAATTCCATAATTCGCAATGACACACGCACATCATAATTATGCATAATAAAAATATTGGCAATATTAGATCTAAGTATAAAGATTGAACAATAAAACAAAGGAATATGGAAGAAAAATAAAAAAGTTTAACAAAACGATTGACACACGTGCACGCAAATGATAATATAATTGCATAATCAAGCCGGATTAACCGGAAGATATTGCAGAAAGGAGAAGTATATTATGAAAAGGGTATTAGCATTATTGGTAACTATGACAATGGTAGGAACGATGTTAATGGGGTGTGGCAGCAGTGCTACAGATGGTAGTAGTCAACAGATGGAAGAGGAAACGGCATCAATTGATGAGAATCATAAGCTGCGTGTAGGTGTATTGGCAGCAATGACAGCTCTTCCGGTTGTTGACATAGTAAATAACGGATTGGATAAGGAAAATGGAATTGAAATTGAACTTGTGAATTTCTCAACAGGTGCGCCAATGAACGAGGCTATGGCGGCAGGAGAATTAGATGTTTCATTTATTGGAGCGGCAGCAGTATTTTCATTGGCAAACAACAATTCCAAGATGATCGGTGAGATCTGTACCGATACAGTAGCGATTGATCTGGTAGCAAGAGCAGACAGCGATATTGCCGCAGCAGGAGTGACGAATTCTGAATATCCGGATATCATCGGCAGTGCGGATTCTGTTAAAGGGAAAACAGTTCTTTGTCCGGCAGGAACCTTATCACAGTTTGAAGTAACCAAGTACCTGGATGTATTCGGACTTACAATGGATGATATCACCTTTGTGCCGATGGAGTATGCACAGGCATATCAGGCATTTAAAACAGGGGAAGGAGATATTCTGGCAACCCGTTCGCCGCAGACTTATACAGCAGTAGATGATGAAGGCTGGGTATCTGTAGCTTCCATGAAAAATCTGAAGGCAGATGCAACTGCACAGATCGTTGTCAGTGAAAGCACGTTTGACAATAAGCAGGATGCACTGGCGACCATGGTGAAACTGGTAGCAGAAGAGAATGATAAGTTAAACGGGGATGTAGAGTATGCAGCAAATCTGATGTCTGACTGGTTTAAACAGAACGGACAGGATATTGATGTGGAGGTTTCCAAGAGACAGCTTGAAGAAAAGCCCTTCTATGGTGTAGAAGATATGAAGACAAGGGAGTTTGGTGCTGATTTTAAAAACACCCTGGTTGAGTTCTATGTTTCCAGTGGGCAGCTTGAAGAAGAATTGAAGGATACCGTATGTGGGAATGTCAGAAATGATATTCTTGTGAAAGCAGGATTGAACTAGCAATGTAAGAAGAAAGATACCTGCACTGGTTCTTCTGAAACAGTGCAGGTAAGGAAAGGCACATTATGAAAGAAAATAAACTAAAATATACGTTGATATCAACGGCATCCGTCTTCTGCTTCTTACTGATATGGTATCTGATAGCAGATGTTTTTAAGGTATTTCCATCCAGCACATTTCCAAGTCCCCTTAAGGTAGCAACAGCATTTGTAAGAAAGCTGACCGTGACAACACCGGATGGCGGAACATTGGGAAAGCATCTTATCGCCAGTCTGAAGGTCGTTCTTCTTGGCTATCTGCTCGGTGTTGTAATCGGCGTACCCCTTGGCATTCTTATGGGCTGGTATCGTAGGGTGGATCTGATTGTAAAGCCTTTATTTGACCTGATCAGACCGATCCCACCGGTAGGCTGGATTCCCCTGATGATTCTGTGGCTTGGTATTGGCATTCAGGCAAAGGCAACTGTTATTTTCGTATCGGCTGTTACACCGGCGATCATCAATGCCTATACCGGAATCAAACAGACCAACCCGGTACATATCTGGGTGGCAAGAACCTTTGGTGCAGGCAACTTTGAAACTCTTCTGAAGGTAGGGATTCCTTCTGCGCTACCCATGATTTTCGCAGGTTTAAAGGTATCTCTCGGAGCAAGCTGGATGGCTCTGGTAGCTGCAGAAATGCTGGCCTCTACAGAAGGACTTGGCTATATGATCCAGATGAACCGTATGGTAGGAAAGGCAGATAATATCATGGTAGGTATGATCACGATCGGTCTTGTCGGTGCCCTGCTGACTTACATTTTGGAAACACTGGAAAAGAAACTGGTCAAAGGAGGAAGGAACAAGTGAAAAAGAAATTTCAGAATTCAAAAACAGAAACCATTACCTATTTCATTTGCTCTTTGGTGGGACTTCTGATCGTCTGGCAGCTTGCGGTTTCTTTCACGAGTCTGCAGAAGGTAATGCCTTCTCCCTTTGTGGTGCTGGGCTTTATCGGACAATCATTGACACAGAAGATTGGTGGAAAGATCCTCCCCCTGCATATTCTGGCCAGTCTGAAAAGGGTTTTTGTAGGATATTTTCTGGCATGTATCATTGGTATTCCACTGGGAATCCTGATGGGCTGTTCCAAAACCGGCAAGGCAATCGTCAAGCCGATCTTCGAACTGTTGCGTCCGATTCCCGGGCTTGCATGGATTCCTCTTGCCATTCTCTGGTTTGGTATTGGTGAAACCTCCAAGTATTTCATTATTTGTGTCAGCGCCATTGTAAGTATCATTCTGAATGCCTACGCAGGAGCAAGTCAGGTAGATCAGACTCTGGTAGGTGCAGCAAGAATGCTGGGGGCAAAGCCTGCACAGATTTTCCTTTATATTACACTTCCGGCATCCGTTCCACAGATTTTTGCAGGACTGCAGGTAGGACTTTCCTCAAGCTGGATGGCAGTAATTGCAGCGGAAATGATCCGTGCAAATGAAGGTGCCGGATGGATCATCACGACAGGAATGGAAAGCGGAAATACCGTACAGATTCTGGCAGGCATGATTTCAATCGGACTTGTCGGTCTGCTGCTGGCATCATTACTTCGATTAATAGAAAGGGGATTATGCTCATGGAACATTCAGGGAAGATGACGGATGTAAAAACAATGATCAGCTGTAAGCATGTATCCAAGGCCTTTGAAAATAACGGGAAAAGGAATGAGGTTCTCAAGGATATTTCTCTGGAAGTAGCAGAAAATGAATTTGTGGTTATTCTGGGGCCGGGGCAATGTGGAAAAACAACCCTGGTCAATATTATGGCAGGCCTTGATCATGAAACAGCAGGCAGTGTTACTGTAAACGGAAAAAGGGTAGACGGACCGGCACCGGAAAGAGGTGTGGTTTATCAGAAAACAGCATTATTTCCCTGGCTTACGGTAGAAGGAAATGTCGGATTTGGCCCAAAGATGGCGGGGCTTTCGAAAAAGCAACGCAGGGAGAAAGCAAAGCACTATATTGATCTGGTAGGACTAAGCGGATTTGAAAAGAGCTATCCGATCAAGTTGTCTGGTGGTATGAGACAAAGAGTTGGAATTGCAAGGGCATACTGTAATAATCCTTCGGTATTGCTGATGGATGAACCCTTTGGACATCTGGATGCCCAGACAAGGTATCTAATGCAGGAAGAGGTAGAGAGGATCTGGAGTCAGGACAAAAGAACAGTGGTTTTTATTACCAATAATATTGAGGAAGCACTATATCTAGCTGACAGGATTATTCTGCTCAGTAACTGTCCGACCATAGTAAGAAATGAGTTCACGATTGATCTCCCAAGACCGAGAAATTATATTTCACCCGAATTTTTGAAGCTGCGGGAGGAGATTAGTAAATACGTGGAAACCACAGAATGAGGTGAAGAGTATGAGTAAAGTGGAAGTAAATCATTTAACCAAAAGCTTTGGTTCGCTGAAGGTATTGGACGATATTTCCTTTCAGGTGAATGATGGCGATTTTCTCTGCATTGTAGGTCCTACAGGATGTGGAAAGACGACATTTCTGAATAGTCTTGTAAAGCTATATGATATTGATGATGGAGAAATATTGATCAATGGAGAAGAAGTAGATTTAAATAAGCACAGTATTGCTTATATCATGCAGGAGTATTCGACCATGTCATGGCTGACAGTAAAGGAAAATGTGCAGTTTGGCATGAAGGTAAGAAGGTTTTCTAAAGAGAAATTGAACAGAAAAACGGAAGAAGTGCTTGAGATGGTTGGTCTCGAGAAATTCGCAGACTATTATCCGGAACAGCTTTCTGCGAGTATGCTACAGAGAGTATCCATTGCCCGCGCATTTGCAGTGGAACCAGATCTTCTGCTGATGGATGAGCCATATGGACAGCTGGATTTGGAACTGCGCTTCCGTTTGGAGGATGAGCTGATCCGTATCTGGCAGGAAACTAAAACAACGATAGTTTTTATTACGCATAATATAGAGGAAGCAGTATATATGAGCCAGCGAATCATGGTTCTTACCAATAAGCCGACAAAGGTCAAGGAGGATTTCGTCAATCCACTTCCGCTGCCAAGAAATGTAACGGAAGAAAAGTTTATTGAAATGCGTAACAAGGTGACCAACCTGATTAAATGGTGGTAATTAAAAAAATACGGTAACTATTCAGAACCCCATTATTGCCATAATTTGCATGGCTCTGAATAGTTACAAAATACGGACAATTAAGGAGACAAGAGAATGAATATTATTTATATGCATACTCATGACAGTGGAAGATACATAAGCCCGTATGGATACCAGCTCCCCACACCGGCACTGATGAATTTTGCAAAGGAGGCAACCATTTTCAGGCATTGTTACTGCGCAGGACCGACTTGCTCTCCGAGCCGTGCAGGACTTCTGACAGGTTATACACCGCACGAGAATGGTATGCAGGGTCTGGCAAGCAGAGGCTGGCAGCTCAATCATTATGAACACCATCTGGCAAATTATCTTGGAAAAAACGGATACCATACTGCGTTATGTGGGATTCAGCATGAAGCACCCGATTATCATATGATTGGCTATCAGGAGATTGTAGGCAGTCAGGAATTTAACATGGATCAGACAGAAGCAAGTATGGAGAACTGGGATTATGCCAATACAGAGGAGGCCTGCGCTTATCTGGAAAGACAGGGCAGAGAAGGGAACAGACCGTTTTTCCTTTCTATGGGTTGGTTTAATACCCACAGAGAATACCCAAAAGCACAGAAAGATGTGAATCCGGATTATCTGACAGTTCCAGCTCCCCTTTATGATTGTGATGCCAACAGAAGAGATATGGCAGACTATTGTGAGTCGGCAAGAGTTGTTGACAGCTGCTTTAAGAGAATCATGGAAACGCTGGAAAAGACCGGACTTCGGGAACAGACACTGGTGATCTTTACTACGGATCACGGAATTGCTTTTCCTAAAATGAAATGTACCTTGTATGATACAGGAATCGGAGTCGCCTTTATTATGGATTATCCGGGAAATCAGCGTAAGGGACAGGCAGTGGATGCGCTGGTCTCGCAGCTTGATATTTATCCGACAGTATGTGAACTGGCAGGAGTACCCATCCCGGACTGGACAGAAGGTTACAGCATGATACCTTTTATGGAAAAGAAGGCCGAAAAGGTCAGAAATGAGATCTTTTCTGAGGTGACCTATCATGCCGCCTATGAGCCGAAGCGCTGTATCAGAACAGACCGTTATAAGCTGATCCGTCTGTTTGATTATCATAACGGACTGGTTCCGGCCAATATTGATGAAGCAATCAGTAAGGATTTTCTTGTGGAAAACGGATATCTGGAAAAGAAGAGAGTCAGGGAATATCTGTTTGATCTTTGGCTCGATCCCTATGAGAGAGAAAACCTGACAGAGAGTGAAAAATATGCAGAGGTGTATCAGGATCTTTCCTTAAGGCTGGAAAACTGGATGAAGGAAACAAATGACCCTATTTTGAAATATGGTTCCAGAGTGCCGAAGCCAGAAGGGGCAAGAGTCAACAGGCTGACCTGCATGAACCCGAGACTTCCGGATTTTGAGGAGTAAATACAAGAAAAACAGCTTCCGGTATTGTAATTCGTGTTGTAATTGTTTTATTATTAGGGAAACGCTGATTTCATCAGCATTTACTCAGATGTGGCAGAAAGATGTTCATTGGGTACAAGGAAAGGGATTATACCATTGAGCACAAAGGAAAATATTCTTGCATTATTTGAAGCTAATAAAGGCACTTATTTTTCGGGAGAAGAGATAGCATCACAGTTATCGGTATCCCGTGCGGCAGTCTGGAAGGCAGTCAATGCGCTGCGCAGTGACGGATATGAGATCGATGCTGTGACAAACAAGGGCTACCGTCTTTCGGTGAATACGGATATTCTTTCCATGCAGGGCATCGAAAAATATCTGGAACCACAGAACAGGAAGCTTGCAATTCAGATTTTTCAGCAGGTAAGCTCCACAAATAGCCTGCTTCGTGACAAGGCAAATGAAGAAATACCGGAAGGGTATGTGGTGATTGCAAACGAACAGACCGAAGGGCGCGGAAGGAGAGGGCGAAGCTTTTATTCTCCCGTAGATACCGGGATCTACCTAAGTATTCTGCTCCGGCCGAAGGAAATCGCAACGAATGAGATCACCTGTCTCACCTCCATGGCAGCCGTGGCAGCATGTGATGCGATCGAAGAGGTTTCCGGTCTGACACCGGGAATTAAATGGGTAAACGATATTTATATTAAAGGACGGAAGGTCAGCGGTATTCTGACTGAGGCCTCCATCAGCATGGAAAACGGAAGCGTGGAATATGTGATTGTTGGCATCGGTTTTAATGTATACCCTCCGAAGGATGGATTTTCCAAGGAAATTGAAAGTATTGCCGGAGCCATTTTTGACCAAAGGAAGGATGATGGGAAGAACCTTCTTGCCGCAGGCTTCTTAAACCATTTTATGAACTACTATACAGAATTTGATAAAAAGGATTATGTAAAGAAATATCAGGAACGCAGTCTTGTTGTAGGGAAAGAGATCACAGTGCTTGCTCCGTCCGGAGACAGGAAAGCACTTGCTCTAGAGGTTGATGATACCTGTGCGCTGCTTGTACGGTACGAGGATGGTAGTACGGAACGACTGAACTCAGGAGAGATCAGCATATGTGGACTTCGGCAGCTTATGAATGGGCATGGCTGAACTGTTACATTTATTTTTATTTTCTTAAAAAATAAGTAACTATTCAGAACTCCATTCGCAAAACCGCTGTTTCACAGCTTATGTTTTGCT
>CAVJLN010000055.1:0-17936 GCA_963650485.1 Bacteroidaceae bacterium | reverse complement strand
ACTTAGTGAAACCGAGCTAAAAGCGAAGGTTGAACTTAGTGCGAACCAGTCCGGAACACTTAACGAAAGCAAGTCGAAGACGCAGCTTGAGATTAGTGAGAGGGACAAGTAGAGCACTTAATAAAAGTAAAAATGAAAATGGAGGACTCACCAATGAGCAATTACAAATTTGAAACCTTACAGTTACACGTAGGACAGGAAGAAGCAGACATCGCAACAGGAGCAAGAGCCGTACCGATTTACCAGACGACTTCTTATGTATTCCGTGATTCCGCACATGCAGCAGCACGTTTCGGGCTGACCGATGCCGGTAATATTTACGGACGTTTAACTAACTCCACACAGGATGTTCTGGAAAAGAGAGTTGCAGCCTTAGAGGGCGGTGTCGCAGCACTGGCACTTGCATCCGGCGCAGCAGCAATTTCCTATACGATCGAAGCACTTGCCGCAGACGGCGGACACATTGTTGCACAGAAGACCATCTATGGAGGAAGCTACAATCTTTTAGAGCACACCCTTCCTCATTATGGAATTACAACAACTTTCGTAGATGCGCATAACTTAAAAGAAGTAGAGGATGCGATTAAGCCGGATACCAGAGCCATCTACTTAGAGACTCTTGGCAATCCGAACAGTGATATTCCGGATATTGATGCGATCGCAGAGATTGCACACAAGCATGGACTTCCTCTTGTCATTGATAATACCTTTGGTACCCCGTACCTGATCCGTCCGATTGAGCATGGAGCAGATATCGTCGTTCATTCCGCAACGAAATTCTTAGGTGGACACGGAACAACATTAGGTGGTATTATCGTAGATGCGGGCACTTTTGACTGGAAGGCAAGCGGGAAATATCCGGCAATCGCAGATCCGAATCCGAGCTATCACGGAGTATCCTTCGTGGAAGCAGCTGGTCCTGCTGCGTTTGTAACCTATATCCGCGCCATCCTTCTTCGTGATACCGGAGCAACCATTTCTCCGTTCAATGCATTCCTGTTATTACAGGGGATTGAGACGCTGTCCTTACGTCTGGAGCGTCATGCAGAGAATACTAGAAAGGTTGTTGAATTCTTAAAGAACCATCCGCAGGTAGAAAAGGTGAATCATCCTTCCCTGCCGGAGCATCCGGATCATGCCCTTTATGAGAAGTACTTCCCGAACGGCGGAGCTTCAATCTTTACCTTTGAAATCAAGGGTGGTCAGGCAGAAGCTCATAAGTTTATCGACAATCTGAAGATCTTCTCTCTTCTTGCTAACGTAGCAGATGTGAAGAGCTTAGTCATTCATCCGGCAACTACCACACATTCCCAGTTGACCGATGAAGAGCTTGCCGATCAGGGAATTAAGCAGAACACCATCCGCCTTTCCATCGGAACAGAGCATATTGATGATATTCTGGCAGATCTGGAGAACGGATTTGCGGCAGTGAAATAAAGAAAACCTGACTATAGGGAGCAATTATGAATTGGGATTTTATTATCAAGTATATACCGCTATATGAAAAAGCAGCATGGCTGACTTTACGCATCGGTTGGATGGGTATTGCTGTGGCGACCCTCGTAGGATTTATCTGTGCGATGATCCAGTACTTTAAGATCCCGGTTTTCAAACAAATTGTTGCCATTTACATCGAACTCAGCCGTAATACACCGCTTCTGGTCCAGCTCTTCTTCATTTATTACGGACTTCCGAAGATTGGAATTCCCACGAATGCAGAGGTCTGCGGAGTGGCCGGTATGGCATTCCTTGGAGGAAGCTACATGGCAGAATCCTTCCGGAGCGGTCTTGATGCGGTTGAAAAGGTGCAGATGGAAAGTGCCTTAAGTCTTGGTATGAAGCCGTATCAGGCAATGGGATATGTCATCTTCCCGCAGGCAATGAGTTTAAGCTTCCCGGCTTTTATGGCAAATATTATTTTCCTGTTAAAGGAAACGAGCGTATTTAGTGCAATCAGCCTGATGGATCTGATGTTCACCGCGAAGGATCTCATCGGAGTCTTTTATAAAACCACAGAATGTCTGTTTTTGCTTGTGGTATTCTATTTACTGATTCTGCTTCCGGTATCACTCCTTGGCAGATGGGTAGAAAGGAGGCTCCGTCATGGTGGATTTGGGGCTTGAGGTATTACTCAAAGGAAAGAACATGCAGCGGCTTCTGATGGGGCTGCTCGTTGCAGTAAAGATCAGTCTCGTTTCGGTTGCAATCAGTATCCCACTGGGAATTCTGCTCGGAATCCTGATGCGCTCGAAGAATAAAGTAATTCATGTCATTACCCAGATTTATCTGGAAATTATAAGAATTATGCCACAGCTTGTACTGTTGTTCCTGGTATATTTTGGAACGACACGTGCATTTGGCTGGGATCTTCCCGGAGAAACGGCATCCATTATCGTTTTCGTCCTGTGGGGAACCGCAGAGATGGGAGATCTGGTAAGAGGAGCGTTAGATGGAATCCCGAAGCACCAGTACGAGAGTGCGGAAGCGCTTGGCATGAAGAAATCACAGATTATGTTGTACGTGATTCTTCCACAGGCAGTACGCCGGCTTCTTCCGGTATCCATTAATCTGATTACCCGAATGGTGAAAACAACAAGCCTGATTCTCATGATCGGTGTTGTGGAAATCCTGAAGGTAGCACAGCAGATTATTGAAGCAAACCGTATGAACAGCCCGAATGCTGCATTTGGCATTTATCTGGTCGTATTTTTACTATATTTTATCGTATGCTGGCCGCTTAGTGTTGCAGCAAAATACATGGAAAGGAAATGGGAGTAGATGGCAGAGAGGGACGTATTATTACGAATCGAGCATTTGCATAAGAAATATGATGAGAATGCAGTCCTTGATGATATAAGCCTTGAAGTACATCAGGGCGAGGTTGTCGTACTGATCGGTCCGAGCGGATGCGGAAAAAGTACCCTTCTGCGATGTATCAACGCTTTGGAGCCCATTCAGGGAGGACGGATTTCATTGGGTGAGGATGAGGTTTCGATCAAAGATAAGAAGCTTTATGAACTCCGTCAGAAGATCGGAATGGTTTTTCAAAGCTATGAATTATTCCCGCACCTGACCGTGATTGACAATATCTGTCTTTCCCCGGTGAAGGTACAGAAGCGTAAGAAAGAAGAAGTACGTGCAGAAGCAATGGAACTTTTGGAACGTGTAGGCTTGAAGGAAAAGGCAGACAGCTATCCGAGACAATTATCCGGTGGACAAAAGCAGCGTGTGGCAATTGTAAGAGCTCTCTGCATGCACCCGGAAATCCTGCTGTTTGACGAAGTAACCGCAGCCCTTGACCCGGAAATGGTTCATGAGGTATTGGCAGTTATGCTGGATCTGGCTTCCCAGGGACGGACCATGATTATTGTGACTCATGAGATGCAGTTTGCCAAAGCGGTTGCCGATCGTATTCTGTTCATCGATGAAGGCAGGATCATGGAGGATGCCACCCCGGAGAAGTTCTTTACGAATCCGGAAACCGACCGTGCAAAGAAGTTCTTAAGCGTATTCCAGTATGAATCATAACTGTTATCGTATGAAACAGGTAGTCAGCTGTCCGGATCATCCGAATGGAATCGGATATGAAGGTATTCACAAAATACTTCCGGAGATGATGACAGGTTCGGTCAGTAATAGAGTAGAAAAGAGGAGAAAATTATGAGAAAGAGTATCAAAAACATTATTTTAACAGGTCTTGCCGTAGGCTTAATGCTGGCAGCTACTGCATGCGGCAGCTCTGATGCAGCAGCTACTGTGGATGCAGACAGCGATACTGCAATGGAGCAGACAGCCGACAACGGTAAAAAGGTATACCGCACCTTAGACGAAATCAAGGAAAGCGGCACCATCAACATCGGTGTATTTTCCGACAAGAATCCGTTTGGCTATGTGGATGAAAACGGAGAATATCAGGGCTATGATATTTACTTTGCAAACCGGATCGGTGAAGATCTTGGCGTAGAAGTAAACTTTGTTTCCACCGAAGCTGCAAACCGTATTGAATATTTACAGACCGGCAAGGTAGATATTATCCTTGCAAACTTTACCGTAACCGAGGAACGTGCCGAGGAAGTAGATTTTGCCCTTCCTTACATGAATGTGGCACTTGGCGTTATTTCCCCGGACAGCAATGTCATAACAAGTCTTGATGATGTTGCAGATGATCAGCCGATTATCGTAATCTCCGGTACAACGGCTGAGCCTTATTTAATGGAAAACTACCCGAATCTGACCCTTCAGAAGTACGATTCCTACGCAACTGCCAAGAACGCACTGGAAAACGGCAACGGAATCGCATGGGTAAATGATAACACTGAAGTAATTGCGTTCGCTCTTCAGAACGAAGGCTACACCGTAGGAATTCCTTCCTTGGGAAGCCAGGACACCATTGCTCCTGCCGTATCCAAGGGAAATGAAACCCTGCTTAACTGGCTCAATGATGAAATCAAGGCTCTTGGAGAAGAAAACTTCTTCCATGCAGACTATGAAGCAACACTGGTAGACACCTATGGTCTTGATTATGAAGACAGCCTTGTTGTAGAAGGCGGCGTTGTAGCAGAATAAAGATTGTCAATCACTTCCCCCTTTACAGAAGGATGTGCACAAAACTCTTGTGTACATCCTTTTTTGAATGGACTATAATAGATAGAAGAAGGAGAGGCAATAACATGGAAACAACACGTATTAGTACGAAGGAGATACAAAAAACGCAGGAACTTATTAATTTTATTAAAAGAAGCCCGAGCTGCTATCATGTGATTTACAACATCGCTGCAGAGCTTGAAACAGGTGGTTATGAGCGGCTGAACGAAGCAGAGAACTGGACGCTTCGTAAAGGCGGCAGATATTTCGTTACCCGCAACCAGTCCTCTCTGATTGCCTTTACGATCCCAGAAGATACTATGGGAGGATTTTTAATCTGTGCGTCTCACAGCGATTCCCCTACCTTTAAGCTGAAGAGCAATTACGAAATGACGGTGGATGACCGCTACCTGAAGCTGAATGTGGAAAAGTACGGTGGAATGATCTGTTCCACATGGCTGGATCGTCCGCTTTCCATCGCAGGACGTGTGGTGGTGAACCGTGGGGACGGTATTGAGAGTGTGCTGGTGAATCTCGATCGGGATTTGTGCCTGATCCCGAATCTTGCTATTCATATGAACCGCCAGATTAACGAAGGCTATGCCTACAATGCGCAGAAGGATATGCTGCCGCTGCTTGGAGAAGGAACGGCTAAGGGTAAGCTTAAGGAACTGCTTGCCAAGGAGGCAGGGACAGAAGAGGAGGCCATTTTAGGACATGATCTTTTTCTTTATCTAAGGGAAGAAGGAAGAATCTGGGGAGCAGAACAGGAATTTTATTCAAGTCCAAGGATTGATGACCTGCAATGTGCCTTTACATCGAAGGAAGCCTTTTTACAGGCAGAGAATACCGGAATGAGTAAGATCCTTGCTGTTTTTGATAATGAAGAGGTTGGAAGCGGTACGAAGCAGGGAGCAAAGTCTACGTTCCTGACAGATGTTCTTGCGAGAATTCAGGAGAGCCTTTCCCTTACCAGAGGAGAAAGCCTTCGCCAGATTTCATCCAGTATGATGCTGTCTGCGGACAATGGACATGCCATGCATCCGAACCATACCGATAAGGCAGATCCGACCAATGCACCTCGTTTAAACGGCGGCGTACTGATTAAATACAATGCGAATCAGAAGTATACGACCGATGGAATTGCAGAGGCGCTGTTTAAGAAGCTCCTACAGAAAGCAGAGATTCCGTATCAGGAATATACGAACCGGAGTGACATTGCAGGCGGATCCACGTTGGGAAACCTGTCTAATGAGAAGCTGTCTTTAAATACCGTGGATATGGGGGCAGCCCAGCTTGCCATGCATTCTGCTTATGAAACCGGAGGAACGAAGGACACGGCCTTTCTTATGGATGGAATACGTATCTTTTACGAAAGCAGGCTGCAAATGGTGAAAGATGGAAAATATTGTTGTTGAAGCTGTTGCAATAACGTGTGGCTTTTGTTAGAATAAGGCTGGTCGGTGTTTTTTTCTGACCGGTCTTTTAGTTTACATGAAATCCATTATATTTTGGAACAGACAGGAAATTGATCATGCTTAAGAAGAGAGTGCGACAATTGATTACGTTGTGTATTGCGTTTGCAATGCTCTTTTCAGGGATGTACTTTGAAAAGCTCAAGGTAGATTCCCAGTTTGTTGCGTGCAATTTCCCTGACAATCCTGCGGTCATCCGTGCCGCAGAACCGACCGCTGTTGTGGCTCACTATCGGAAGCTGAGTCAGGAATATCGTTCGGCAGCAGATACCATGGACATAAGTACAGAGCGGAAGAACCGTCTGGAATCTGCGGAACTCCTGCTTTTTTTACTGGTTGCAGGACTCCTTTCCCTGTGTATATGGCTGGCTTTTTTACGAGAATATCAGCGTCAATGTCATGCTGCATTCAGCAGCTTCTTTATTATTTCCTATATGCATAATCGAGATGGCAAGAAACGTATCTGTGCGTTATAAGGTACTGCTTGATCTAATCTGCTGAAGGTAAGGCGGATTAGTGGAAGCGTACAGAAAGCGAAACTGGCTCATAGAACATCTATGGGTTTATTTTGGTACGCCCGTACGGGAAAATGGAGGATGTATTCATGGGTGAAATGATTGCAGCCGCAGTGTTTATTGTCATCGCCGTTGCAGCCGGCGTCTGGGTATGGTGGCTTGAGCGATAAAGATTAATTGTGAAAGGAAGTAAATAAAATGAATATTGGATTATGGCTTATTGTTATTGTTGGTGGTGCAGTTGGAATTTTTTCCACCTTGTATTGTGTAATTTCTTTAATTGCTGTTCTGGCATTTAAGATATACAGAAGAGTAGTACATAAGATTCCCATGTACAATTGAACCTGGGAGTGCAGCGAAGGCTGCATGATTTGCCATAAGGGTTGATCGATAATTAAAATTTCCATAGCCGAAAACACTGAAAACTGCCGTTCCAACTCTCTTCCGGAACGGCAGTTTTTCGACGTGTCATGCATATGAGAAAATAATCCGGCGGATCTTTTTTGAGCAGAGCACCTGGCGAGGTTATTGCGAGCCTGATGCGAACCGTACAAGTATACTTGGCGAGGCGTTGTCGAGCCTGATGAAGCTTGCCGTCAGAAATGCAGCCGCCGTCTTACCGCATCACGTAACCGCTGCGTGGAGAGCATGGTGATTAAGGCAATTACAATGACACTGCATACGGTAAGTACGATCGCAGACCAGCCTAAAGAGAGCGGCCGACTGCAGAATCGATCGATCAGCAGTTCCAGTGCCACGCAGAATACCGCGATTTCAGCGAAGATATAAAGGGCTGCGGACAGGAACGAAAACCGGAACGTATGAATCAGCAGTGTGAAAATCTCAGCCAGAATTGTAAGTAGTACCGTAATCGGAAGCGCTAACTGGAAGAACCACTCATTACTTTGGGTATTATAGGTAATGAGGTAGAGGTAAATTCCAATGGAGATTCCGTCCAAAAGCAGGGAAACATAAATCGGGAGCTTGTTCCGGATAAAAGCCGGCAGCAGGAACACGAGCAAAACCAGGCAGATGCCAATGATGAATAAGGACCAGAGCGACCTGGAATAAACAAACCAGTTTAAGGCCAGACAGCTCAAGGAGGTTGCAAGCAGCACCATGACAGTGAACAGGAACAGATCCTTGCGTTTCACAGGATCAACCTGTCCTTTCACGGTCGGAAAAGGTGGCTCATAGGTGAGACCCTCCAGCTCATTCGGATTAATAACAGGTGTATTGCATAAGGGACATTTCTTTAACGAAGGGTCAAGCTCGACCCCACAGTTCACACAGTATGACAATGTCAGGACTCCTTTCTGAAATGGAAACCGGTTAATCCCGGTTACTCTGTATGGTTACATGGATGCCGTCTTTCACAAGCTTACGGAAAAAGTACCGTTCTACGTCACTTTCGATGATGTTGCTCGCGAAGTTAATGGTGAGTGTATCCTCGAAGCTGGCAATGGCACAGTTCGTTCGACAGGAAAAGGGCTGTCCCATGTAGATATCAAATTTCTCAATATAGGGTTTCATATCGTCCGGAACCTTCAGGGCTCCCATATTGGTTAAACCGGCAGAAGAGTTCTTATCCTGTACGATGCGGTAGAACTGTCGGACCACGAAGTCCTTGATAAACAACGGAACTACACGGATGACCGGATTGCGCTGGGTACTGGCATTCGTCGTGATATCGCCGCGCAGGAACTTCTCATTAATATAATAACGCATGTAATGGTGTACCTGCGTAATGATTTCCTCAAAGGTATAGTCCCCAAGACGTGGGTCTATGGAGGGATAAACCATCGTAATAAAGTTCCGCAGCGTCTTCGTTGGGAAGAATCTACGCAGATTCACCGGCATGGCAATTTTCACCGGATGAAGCCGGATATGCCATTCGTGCTGCTGCTTCTGCAGCAGGGCATAAAGCAGAACGGAATTCAGGTATTCCGTCACGGATGCGTTGTATTTCTTTGCAACGGCAAGCACCTCAGAGGTACTCATCGCACCCTCAATGACATTAAAGGTATAGAAGGGTTCCTTCGTTCCGCGGACACGGTAGGTCTTTTCACCCGGACGGGGAGGACGGACCTGGGCATTGGCATAGCGCATATAAGCGTCCTCTAATTCCTCCGGATCCGGGGATTCGTGAATATCCTTAACGAAATAGCCGTTCGAGATCTCATGTCCAAGGAGGCGCAGATAATTCGCAGTAATGGTATTTAAGACAAACATGCCGCCTGTACCGTCACCGAGAGAGTGATGCGCTTCCAGGGAAATACGGTTCCCATAATAGTAAATCCTCATTAAATAACGGTTGTTTGCACGGAAAGACATCGGCATACAGAAGTTGCGGATATCCGGCTGCACAAAAGGACCGGGGCGGTGATTCGGTGTTAAATAACGCCAGAAGAATCCCTTGTGGATTGCGGTTTTGAAGATCGGAAACCGTGGAAGTGTCATATCGACCGCCTGCTGCAGGACATCCGGCTGAACCGGCTCCTTTAAAACAACCGATAACCGGTATACGGAAGAAAAATCCCTCCGCTGCAGGGTCGGATAGACGATCGCCGACAGATCCAGCTTGTACCAGACCTTCTTTTCGTGTTTATGTAGTTTGCTGGTGGCAGCCTGTGCTGCGTTGTTTTGAATTTTTCGCATAATAATCAGTATACCACATTTTATGAATATGTGATATAAATAATAAAGGTAACTGTGAGGGTACGGAACAGTTACAGATAATTGTGAAAAAAGAGGAGGAGCATATCCGTGAGAAGAACCCCGAAAGAGAACATCAATCAGGGCTTTATTAACCTGATCCGCAAAGCCCATGGTCTGATTGAAAATACCGATATTGAAAAGCATCGTCACTCCCAGGATCAGATGGGAGCGCTGTTTGGAAATCATCGTGAGGTGGAGGTGACGGAAACATCTGTGGGATCGATGTATGCCGAGTGGATCCGTGTAGAACGTCCCCATTCCTGCAGGAAGATTATTCTATACTGCCACGGCGGCGGCTACAGTACCGGGAGTCCATTGTATGCCAGAACACTTACGACAAAGCTGGCAAGCCTGCTTTCCATGGATGTGTTCTGCTTTGATTACCGTCTGGCGCCGGAGCATCCCTATCCGGCAGCGGTGGACGATGCACAGGCGGCATGGGATTATCTGATGCTACAGGGTTATGGAGCAAAGGATATCTTTGTGGCAGGCGATTCCGCAGGAGGAAATCTGGCACTGGCGCTGGGATTGCGCCTGAAGGAGCAGAAGCGTATGCTTCCGGCAGGCTTTGTTCTCATGTCACCCTGGACAGATCTCACCGTATCCGGCAAGACGCATGAAACGAAGGCAGCTGTGGATCCGGTTCTGAATCAGAATTATTTAAATGAAATGATTGGAAATTATGTGCCACAGGCGAAGAAAAATCCCGGAGAAGCGGCAGAAGCTTCGCAGGCGGCAGAAAAGTTTGAAGAATTGTTTCATGTTGAATATTTACAGAATCCGGAAATTTCCCCGTTGTTTGCAGATTTCACCGGATTCCCGCCTACCTACATTCAGGTGGGAGATCTGGAAGTGTTGATGTCTGATTCCACCATGCTGCAGAAGAAGATGAGTAAGGACGGAGTATCGGTTTCTTTAGATACTTATAAGAATATGTGGCATGTATTCCAGATGGGACCGTTTAAGACCGCAGTGGAAGCCATCCAGAAGTGCGGCGAGTTTATCTATTCCGTGCAGTGAATGAGTTTAGATATCCAAAACAGCAATAATAGACAAATAAGCTGAGAAGTAGCCGGAGGAGCTGGAAAAGTAACGGAGCCGGTTACCGGAAAATAACATGCAAAAAGAAAAAGGAAAATGGAACCGGAGGCAGAATATTAGAAGTAGAGACTTGTGAACGGTGGGTTTATTTGGAGAAAAAGGACATAACCATTGAACATACGAGAAAATCTGGAACAGCTGGAAATTGAATATTTAAGCCCCTATGCGGCACATAGCCGCGATTCGAAGGGGAGGCTTCGGGAGGAAGAGCAGTGCGACATCCGTCCGGTTTATCAGCGTGACCGTGACAGGATTCTGCATTCCAAGTCCTTCCGGAGATTGAAGGATAAGACACAGGTATTTCTGACGCCGGAAGGAGATCACTATCGTACCCGTATGACGCATACCCTCGAGGTATCCCAGAATGCGCGTACGATTGCGAAGGCACTCCGGATGAACGAAGATCTGGTGGAAGCAATTGCTTTGGGGCATGACCTGGGACATACGCCGTTTGGACATGCCGGGGAGCGGGCCTTGAATGCGGTCTGCCCATATGGGTTTATCCATAGTGAACAGAGTGTGCGTCGTGTGGATATTCTGGAAAAGGGTGGACAGGGTCTGAATCTGACGATCGAAGTGCGGGACGGCATTAAGAACCATCAGACGAAGGGAATGCCCTTTACCTTAGAAGGACAGATTGTGCGCCTGTCGGATAAGATTGCCTATATTCATCATGACATGGATGATGCGATCCGTGCAGGAATTTTGAAAGAAAGTGATGTTCCCGAGTCGATCGGGAATGTCATTGGATATACGACAGGAGAGAGGCTGGATCACTTTATTCATGATATCGTCAGCAACAGCTTTGGTAAGAATGCCATTGTGATGTCAGAGCCGGTGGCAGATGCCATGAAGAACCTCAGGGCATTTATGTTTGAAAGAGTTTACCACAATCCGGAGGCGAAGAGTCAGGAGGGAAAGGCAGAAATGCTGATCCAGACGCTTTACAGCTATTACAGGCATCATCTGGAACTGCTGCCTGTGGATCTGATTAAGCTTCTTGATAAGGACGAGCCGGAGGAGCGGATTGTGTGTGACTATATCAGTTCGATGACCGATCGTTTTGCGATTGCCAAGTATGAGGAAATCTATATTCCTAAATCCTGGCCGAATGTATAGGTAGGTATTTATGTATTATCCAGACGAATTAGTAGAAGAGGTTCGGATGAAAAATGACATCGTGGATGTCGTTTCCGGCTATGTAAAGATACAAAAAAAGGGAAGCAATTATTTCGGACTGTGTCCTTTTCATAATGAAAAATCACCGTCCTTTTCGGTATCGCCCGGCAAGCAGCTGTATTATTGCTTTGGCTGCGGAGCAGGGGGAAATGTGTTTAGCTTCGTGATGCAGTATGAGAATTTCACCTTCCCAGAGGCGGTTAAGATGCTCGCAGAGCGGGCGGGCGTGAATCTGCCGGAGGTCGAATATACCGAGGAGATGCGCAGGAAAGAGGATAGGAGAAGCAGACTTTTAGAGATCAATAAACTCGCCGCAACGTACTTTTTTTATCAGCTTCGCAGTGAGCGTGGGAAGGCCGGACTGGAATATTTAAAGAAGCGTCAGCTGTCCGATGAAACGATCCGGCATTGGGGCTTGGGATTTTCCAATGTGACGAGTAACGATCTTGTGAAGTATTTAAAGAGTAAAGGTTATGATGACCAGATTCTTCAGGAAGCCGGACTTGCAGGATTTGATGAACGGTATGGTATGCATGATAAATTCTGGAACCGTGTGATGTTTCCGATTCAGGACATCAACCATCGTGTGATCGGTTTCGGAGGACGGGTGATGGGAGATGGAAAGCCCAAGTACTTAAACTCTCCCGAAACACCGGTTTTTGATAAGAGCCGTAATCTGTACGGACTCAATTTTGCAAGAACCGCACGGACGAATAATATCATTCTCTGTGAAGGCTATATGGATGTCATTTCCATGCATCAGGCGGGCTTTACCCAGGCGGTAGCTTCCCTTGGAACCGCATTTACAGCAGGACAGGCGAATATTTTAAGAAGGTATGCCAGGGAAGTGATCCTCGCATATGACAGTGATGGAGCCGGAGTGAATGCAGCATTGCGGGCAATCGGAATTTTGAAGGAAGTCGAGCTTACCGGTAAGGTCTTAAATCTCGAACCGTATAAGGATCCGGACGAATTCATTAAGAACGAGGGAGCCGAGAAGTTCCAGCAGCGGATTAACGAGGCGG
The DNA here is from genome assembly GCA_963650485.1 of Bacteroidaceae bacterium. Taxonomy (GTDB): domain Bacteria; phylum Bacillota; class Clostridia; order Lachnospirales; family Lachnospiraceae; genus Suilimivivens. The sequence continues at coordinate 5,339 of CAVJLN010000055.1, read as the reverse complement.
AGAACAGCTTTTTCTTTGAACTGCGTATCCTGCAAAGAGACTATAATCTGAAGGATCCGGAGTCCAAGACGCAGTTCCACCGCGAAATTGCGAAGAAGCTCTGTGAGTTTTCAGAGGACGTGGAACGGGATAACTACATTCAGGCAGTTGCGGACAAGTACCTGATCGGGTATGAAAATCTGCGGAAGCTGGTGATGACTTACGCAATGAAAACAGGAAATGTACAGCCCGCGGTACGACCAAAGTCCGGCATCCAGACGAAGAACACGCCGGATGAAAACCGGAAGAAACCGCAGAGGCTGTTCCTGACATGGCTTGTGGAGGAGCCGCAGCTATACAGGAAGGTAAAGCAGTACATCTCTGTGGAGGATTTTACCGAGGAGCTGTACCGGAAGGTGGCAGAGCGGTTGTTTGCGGATCTTGACAAAGGAGAAATCAACCCGGCGGCGATAGTCAGCCTGTTTAATGACATGGAGGAGCAGCGTGAGGTGGCCGGCGTATTTAATACGAAGCTGCAGGAAATTACAACGAAGCAGGATCGTGAAAAAGCCTTTCACGATATTCTGGTGACACTTAAGCGAAACAGCTATGAATACTTTTCCAGCAGGCTCGGCGCTGATGTAAATGCACTCAAAAAGGCGATCGAGGGCAAAAAAGCACTGGAAGAACTTGAGAAAACGCATATTTCGTTGGATGAAAGCTAATAAATAATGGTAAGATGTTAACTATTCAGTACAGGTCGAAGCATTTGCTGCTGAGACCGTAAGAATATAATTCAGTAAGATTTAGTAATAGGTAACAAGGAAGGATGGAAACACCAATGGATGAAAATGTACAGGCAAAGTTTGAGGAAAAATTAAAGCAGCTTCTTGCTATGGCCAAGAAGAAAAAGAATGTCTTGGAATATCAGGAAATTGTGGATTTTCTGGCTGATCTTGCATTGAATGAGGAACAAATCGAGAAAGTAACCGAGCATCTGGAAAAATCCGGTGTCGATGTACTTCGCATTACAAGTGATGATGAAGATGATGTGATTGACGACGAAGAGATCATATTGTCCGAAGAAGACGAAGTGGATATGGAGAATATCGACCTGTCTGTACCGGACGGAATCAGTATCGAAGATCCGGTTCGTATGTATTTAAAGGAAATCGGTAAGGTTCCGCTTTTAAGTGCCGAGGAGGAAATTGAACTGGCACAGCGTATGGAAGAGGGAGATGAGGATGCCAAGAAGCGTCTGGCTGAGGCGAACTTACGTCTTGTTGTCAGCATTGCCAAGCGTTATGTCGGAAGAGGAATGTTATTCCTTGATCTGATCCAGGAAGGAAATTTAGGTCTGATTAAGGCCGTTGAAAAATTTGATTACCGCAAGGGATATAAGTTCTCTACCTATGCAACCTGGTGGATCCGCCAGGCAATCACCCGGGCGATTGCCGATCAGGCAAGAACCATCCGTATTCCGGTACACATGGTGGAGACGATCAACAAGCTGATCCGTGTCAGCCGTCAGCTGTTACAGGAGCTTGGAAGAGAGCCGCTTCCGGAGGAGATTGCAGAAGAAATGAATCTTCCGGTAGAGCGTGTCCGTGAGATCTTAAAGATCTCCCAAGAGCCGGTTTCACTGGAAACCCCGATCGGTGAAGAGGAGGATTCCCATTTAGGTGACTTTATTCAGGATGATAATGTACCGGTTCCGGCTGATGCAGCAGCGTTTACCCTGTTAAAGGAGCAGCTTGTTGAGGTTCTGGGAACCCTGACCGAAAGAGAACAGAAGGTACTCCGTCTCCGGTTCGGTCTGGATGATGGACGTGCCAGAACTCTTGAGGAGGTTGGGAAGGAATTTAACGTAACCAGAGAGCGTATCCGTCAGATTGAGGCGAAAGCACTCCGCAAGCTCCGTCATCCGAGCAGAAGCCGGAAGCTGAAGGACTATCTGGATTAATTTGCTTTGCACATAGTTGACTATATATGGCGAAGCAGCCACATGAGCAAAAGGAAAGCGGGAGAAGGATCATGTCAGGGAAAACAACAGGAAGCATCCGGCTGTCGGAAAGAATGCTGGCGATTGCACAGATGGTAAGCCCCGGAATGCGCGTATGTGATGTGGGATGCGATCATGGATTTATATCCCTTTATCTTGTAGAAGAGGAAATTGTACCATCCGTGCTTGCCATGGATATCGGGAAGGGACCACTGCAGCAGGCACAGCGCCACATTGAAGAAGCAGGATTACAGGACAGAATTACCACGCGGTTATCCGACGGTTTAAAGCAGTACCGGGAGGGTGAGGCAGACTGCCTTATTATTGCCGGAATGGGAGGCCCCCTCATGCAGGAGATCCTTTCCAATCAAAAGGTAGAAGACTTCAAGGAGATTATTCTCGCACCGCAGTCCGAAATCTGTGAATTCCGGAAATTTCTGGCGGATCATGGATTTGAAATCCTAGAAGAGAATATGGTTTTTGAGGATGGGAAGTACTATCCCATGATGAAGGTTCATCTGGTGGTGAAGGGAGAGGAAAGCAGGAAAGTACCCTCCATACCGGGAACACGGGATGAGGAAGTGGCATATCGATTCGGGCCGCTTCTGCTTGAACAGAAGCATCCCATTTTAAGACAGTATATACATAAGGAAGAGCGAAAGAATATTGCAATTCTGAACGCCTTGAGGGATTACGAGGGAGAACGGATCAGCGCAAGACGGAATATACTGGAGCAGGAGCTTCTTTTTATCCGGGCTGCATTACAGGAAATGGAAGGAGAAGAAAGGTATGGCAAATATTACCATTGACGGGGTGACGAAGGAATATCCGGAAGGACTGAAATATGAGGAAATTGCATCGGAATATCAGAAGCGGTATGATGACATGATTGCGCTGGCGCTTGAAAACGGAAAGATCCGGGAACTGATCAAGCCTGTACATAAAGACTGTACGTTGTCCTTTTTGACCTTAAAGGATGTAATCGGACATAAAACCTATGTCCGCACTGCCATTATGACGCTGATTAAATCGGTCTATGATGTACTGGATGACAAGAATATTACAAAGGTAAAGGTAGAATTTGCCATTGGGCAGGGCTACTACATCAACATTAAGATGGAAGAAAAGCTCACCCCCGAAATGGCACAGAAGGTTCAGCAAAGGATGAAGGAGCTGGTGGATGCTGACCGTCCGATTACCAAACGTGCCTACCCGATTGATGATGCGATAGAGCTGTTCCGCAAGTACAAGATGTATGACAAGGTGAATCTGTTCCGTTACCGGCGGGGATCCTCGGTTAATATCTACTGTCTGGACGGTTATTACGATTATTATTACGGTTATATGCTGCCTAGCACCGGATATCTGAAATATTACGATGTGATGCAGTATGAGGAAGGTCTGTTACTGCTGATTCCGGGTGTAACCGAGCCGGATAAGATCGATTTCTTTGAACCGAGAGAAAAGCTGTTTCATGAGCTGAAAACCACGACACAGTGGGGAGAAAGCATTGGAATTGAAACAGTTGGTGACTTAAACAATGCCATCTGCAGTGGGAACATGAATGATATGATTCTCATGCAGGAGGCACAGCAGGAGCACAGAATCGGTGAGATCGCAGAGGAAATTGTGAAGCGCGGAGATGTGAAGTTCGTCCTGATTGCAGGACCGTCCTCCTCCGGTAAAACGACGTTTTCCCATCGCTTATCCATACAGCTTCGCACCTATGGACTGGTGCCGCATCCGATCGGCCTGGATGATTATTTCGTAAACCGGGATAAAACACCGAGGGATGAAAACGGAGATTACAATTTTGAATGTCTCGAAGCCATTGATGTGGCGCAGTTTAACGAGGATATGCAGCGCCTGTTAAAGGGAGAACGGGTTGAGATCCCTTCCTTTAATTTCAAGACAGGACTTCGTGAATATAAGGGTAATTTCAAGCAGCTGGGCACGGAGGATGTACTTGTTATTGAGGGAATCCATGGATTGAATCCCAAGACCACGGCAGGGCTTCCCGACGACAGTAAGTTTAAAATTTACATTAGTGCCTTGACAAGTCTTAATATTGACGAGCATAATAGAATACCGACGACCGATGGACGACTGATCCGCCGTATGGTAAGAGATGCCAGAACGAGAGGCGCAAGTGCGAAGCGGACGATTGAAATGTGGCCTTCCGTACGCCGTGGTGAGGAAGCATATATTTTCCCTTATCAGGAAAGTGCAGATGTGATGTTTAACTCCGTGCTGATCTATGAACTTGCAGTGCTGAAACAGTACGCAGAGCCGCTGTTATTCGGCATTCAGAAGGGAGAACCGGAATATTACGAGGCAAAGCGTCTTTTAAAATTCCTCGAATACTTCCTTGGTATTGACAGCGGAAATGTTCCCAACAATTCCATCTGCCGTGAATTTATCGGGGGAAGTCTATTCAATGTCTGAGAACTGACAAGCCATACAGCTGCTATTGACACACTTTCCTGGAAGCTTGCTTACAAAGAAGTGGTATCGATGGCAAATAACTAAATTAAGAGTAACTATTCAGAACTCCATTCGTAAAACCGCTGTTTCACAGCGTAGTTTTACTCATGTAGTTACTTCGCCATATAAAATTGCTATTCTGTTTGAATGCGAGCATTCACAGAAAGCAATTTTGCATGGCTCTGAATAGTTACAATTAGGAAATATAAGTAGGACAGGTGATCGCGGCCGTATTTATACGGGTGAGGAAAGTCCGGGCTTCACAGGGCAGAATGCCGGATAACGTCCGGTGGAGGTGACTCCAAGGCCAGTGCAACAGAAATATACCGCCTCGCAAGAGGTAAGGGTGGAATGGCAGCGTAAGAGACTACCGCCTGCCTGGTAACAGGCGGGGCACATGTAAACCCCATTCGAAGCAAGACCAAAACGAAGGCGTCAAGGTTTGCCCGACCAGCCTTCAGGTGGGTCGCTTGAGGCTATTGGCAACAGTAGTCCTAGATAGATGATCACTCAACGACATAACCCGGCTTATCGTCCTGCTTATCTTTTGAGTAACCCCAAATGATCCATTGGATCATTTTCTCACTTTATAGGAAATTCCGCCGGAATTTCTATAAAGCAAAAAGCTCCGCAGGGATGCGCAGCTCGCGGAGAGGAAATTAGTTGCTTTGCAACACCGCTCGCGCGCGAAGAGTTCGCTTGCGAACTCTTTATTTTATGGTAACTATTCAGAGCCATGCAAAATCTGATAAATATGATCGGAATGCTTGCATTCCAGAGCATATTTGACAGATTTTATATGGCGAAGTAACCACATGAGTAAAACTTGAGTTGCGTTAGCAACGGTTTTACGAATGGGGTTCTGAATAGTTAC
>CAVJLN010000054.1:0-18032 GCA_963650485.1 Bacteroidaceae bacterium | reverse complement strand
TCTATTGTAATACCTTGTATAGCTTATTGCAATACATTTTGTTGATAATCCTGGTAGTCAATATTCTAAAAATGTCAAACTATTTTGGGATTTCATTTCCAAGTTCATCCCACTCGACTTTAAAGTTTTCAGCTACCCTGTATGTCGCAATAGATGTCAGTGAAACCTAACCAAATGTGTGACACACAGGGGTAATAAAAAATGACCTGTACATTAAAAACACCAACTGTATCTAGCGCCCTCACTACGTAAGAAGTGCAATATGTTGCACTTGAACATTCATTTTTGTAAGCGTATATTAAAAACAATACTTCTTCCCTCATCAGAAAGAAGAGGTAAAACACTATGAAAATTAAATATAACTTTGGATTACTTAAGAATCAGATGATTGGATTTGTTAATCCCGATAACGGACTAGGATATCATGGAGAGCTTAGAAATGTTGTTAGAAAAGGCAGCAATTACCATTTTCAATACGATGACAGATATGTAGAGATCCCTGAATCAGAATTCATTACATGCCGTCTAGAACTGATTAATGATGTCTACTACTTCATCCTGGATCAGTGTGTCAACGGCCTCATGGCTTATTCCATGTATGATACCTTCGGATTCCCACCGGAATTAACCCAAGAAATCCTTGAGGAAAAAGGCTTCTCAGTTGACATGAATGGATTCCATCTGATTAAAGAAATCCAAAAACAGAAAAACAAAGGAACCTTCAAAAATCCCAATGCATTTTGAAAGGAGACAACACTATGGAATATAACGCGTTAAGTCAAGCGAGAAATTTAATATCAACAATTAGATTTGAGGGAAGAAGCTAAGAACCAGCAATAATCGTGATGATTACGCTGGTTCTTTTTTAATGCTCTCACCGGGAATCGAACTTCCGGCTCCCGCTTTATAAGAACGATCCCATCACCACTTTTGGTATCCTTGCATAGTGGCTCAGATTAGAGTCGAACCAATTCCTCCGGATTTTCAGTCCGGCGCTTCTACCGAGTTAGCTTCCAAGCCATAAAAAATACCGCCCACCTCATTTCTAAGGTAAGCGGCCAAAACAGTGCTTTTTGCTGTGATTTAAAGTTAAAACAGTAATTATACTCGTGGTAAAAATGATATTCTTAATTATTATGCCACCAAATCCTTAATAGAATCCTCAATCTTTTGGTACCTAGGAGAATCCAATGCTGCAATCAGTGCATCATATGGGTCCTTTTTAGTTTTGTCTGCCGCAACCTTCATAGCATTCTGTGAGAAACCGGAAAGAAGGCAAAGACCTTCTTCATTGTTTATCATTGGCAAGGTGTCGGTTCTGCCACATACATTCCAGAAAATAAGCCTTGGCATTTTATAGCCAGCGGCTTCATATTTCCTTGAAATATCATCAAACAAGGTATCGTCCGCGCGTCTCCAATTGCTATTGCCCCAATATCCACTTCTAGTTGCAGTGTCAAATTCCATATCTGAAATTACAAGTACCTGCTTAGGAAGTTCTTCTCTTGGAACCCCTTTGCATTTTGCCATATTCAAAATTAAATCAAAAACTGCTTCAATATTCGTATTGGCACACTCATCATGAGCAAACAGGATTTCCAGTTTATCCTTAAGGCTCGTATTCTCCTTGAGGTCAATAAACTGAGGATGCCCGCTAAAGGTAATTGCCTTATTATGAAAAACTCCCTTCAACTGCTCTGCAAAATATATTGCCAATGAATTGCAAATCTCAATTGCCAAAACTGAACTGCTTCCAGATGCATGTGTGAACATACTTCCAGACCCGTCAGCGACAACGATTGCATCCTCAAATCCCCAATCATTTTTGAAACCTTCAGAAACTATCTTTTTCCACATTAGCTCAGATAAAAGGTCTCCCTTTAACCCTTTGCCATAAGCACCGCTACTAGTTATACGATGAACGATTTCATAAGGCATTAAACCATTGGCATTTAACTTGCCTTCACCAAGAAATATCTTTTCAAGATATTCTGATCTTCTTTCAAGATCATGTCTTTCGAATGCCTTATCATACTTCATGTTTGCTTTTGCAGGAACAGTCTCATAATTTATCTCTGACCATGCAGACTCAGACATCTTAGTTTCAACTACATTGCCATATGCTCTAAGCTTTGACAGAGTCTTTCTATACTCCTTCGGAGATAGCTTGAAATACTTACATAGTTTCTTTCCATATTCTCTTGTTTTTGCAGAAGATGTATTAATACTTGGAAGCCATTTTGCCAACAAAGATACAGCCTCTCCTGCCTCCATTGCTTTTAAATCTTTGTCTAGCTGCTTTTTAAGCATTGCTGCCACATCAACAGCTACTGGTGTATCCAACAATACAAGCACATCATCATATCTTCCATATTCAGGAACATATTCAAGTACTGCCTTAGCCATCTTAGGCTGAGATAGGGCCAAATATCTTAAGCATATTCTAAAAGTTCTTCTTTCTCCCATTCCCTCCAAAATATCTCTTAAGAAAAACATCCATTTCACTGCATATTTTGGAGATTCATGATATGCCTTTATGAATTCTTGAACAATATACTCCTCGTCTCTAGATCTAAGAGAAGAAACCTTGAAATTCAAATCAAGAAGGGCCTTTGTAGTAGTCTTGTAACCAACTGCACCATTTTCTGTAATAGCTCTGTTATTATAATTCTTTGCAAAACGAACAGCATGAGACTCTGTTGTATCAACTGCCTCAATCTGCTGGTCCATATATTCACCATCAAACCAAAATGCTCTTTCCATGGGTTCCTCCTTTATCAATTAACACTAGGCACGTTTTCAAGCTGGATTTTCATCCAGCGCTGTTATCATCTCATAATTTGATCTGGATAATTTCTGCTGTGAGTGCCTATTAGTTTATGTTCTCCAGACGCTTTTCCTCTTTTTGGACTTAAGATCCAAAGGAATACTCATCTTCATAATTTGATCTGTAAAAATTAAATCTGCTGTAAGCGCCTGTATTAAATTGTATATTTATAATAACTTCGGAAGAATCCGCCGTCGAGCAACCAGTGGTTTAAGCTGCAATACTTCCCATAAACGAATTGAAGAGGACACAAGGTCCTCTTCAACTAAAAGCTCCATTGGGCTTACATTATACAAAATTGCTAAGGCTACTAAGTTATCGGCCTGTGGGTAACATTTTCCAGCTTCCCATTTATACACAGCCTGGGTTGACTCAAAACCCATGTACTCCATGACCTGCTTTACAGAGATATTTCTCTGTTTGCGAATCTCTCTCATTCGCTCTCCGCTGGCCACGATGTCGAAACGTGGTCGTTCCATATCGCGCCTCCTTCTGGTGATTACTCACCAATTCCAATATTAAACTCCAATACCGCATAGAGTCATAATAACATAATTTTGACTCTACGTGTAGTGAACCAATGGTTGAATTCTGTTTATATCACGCATATTTTTCACCACTTATAAGATCCTGATTATCTGTTCATAAAGCAATATCTCATCTGCATTTATGTTTTTGTTATCATGATAATGTCCAAAGAACCATTTTTTAAAATTTACAGTCTGTCTTATTTTTTCTAGATAATCCGTCAGCACATCAGAAGTAAATCTTCCCTCGCTGTATAACGCCTGTGTGCTAGATGCACAACAGTGCGTTACAATAAAATCTACTTTGTTATTATTCTTTTCCAGATTTATTAATCCCTCAGCCATTTCTGACTCGGTAGGAAGTTCTCTCTCCCACCAGCTAAAATGATTGATTCTGTACGGAAGCCATTCCTTATCAAGTTCTTTCTTCTTTTTCTTATAATCCGGATCCTCCGGCTCTAAGATTCCTCCCTGAACATCATGACTGCTTGCTCCACCAAAAGTGAAAATCTTCCTATCCTCAATTTCAAAAACCTGTCCACGCATCAGATGAATCACGCTATCACGTATCTTATGCACTTTACCTCCATGCCATTTTTCTACTGGATATGAATATAGGCGATCAAAGTTCTCGTGATTTCCATCCACAAAAAGTGTTGTAAATGGTTTATCCTCCAGCCAGTTCAAATCCCATTTCTCTCGGGGACTTTCTTCATCTTTAGTCCAAACACCCCCAAAGTCGCCGCATATAATGACATAATCCTCTTTTGTCATCTCCCTTTGCTCTGGAAAAATAGCCGTACTTAAACGGCTGAAATCTGCATGACAGTCTCCTGTTATATATATCATTGTTTTTCTCCTGACTTAAATTGTACTATAAAATTCAACTATTATTGCTGGCATGTCTTTTTCCTTTCTAGGGAACTTACTTTTGCTCCGCTTATCTCTTTCTGTATCGAATAATAACATCGATTTTTTAGCTGTCATTATACCTGTGGTATAAAGGCAGGTGCAAATGCAGGATGCTGCACCATTAAGCCTTAATCACAAAAGAACGATTGTATTTTATCCCTTGAATCCAGTATTTCATTTGCCGGAACACCCACGTTCTTTGCTAACCTAATTGAGCCATCAAAAGCGACCATTACATCAAAAGAATATAACTGCTCGATAATTTCCAGATAGCATATTAACTCTTTATTAAGTTTATCAATATACTCTGCATATTGATTTGCTAAAGACCCCTCCAGATTTCCAACTGCTTCAAGATATTCCTTAACAAGCTCTTGTTCCTTATCCGAAAAGCTTTCCTTTACAATCTGATACATCGTCGTTCCTACAGCATTTCCTATAACTGCGCCCAATACAGGCACTGGAATTGCTACTTGACCAATAAAAGACGACAAAGCACTGATAGCAGCATCCAAACATAACATTTCGGAATTCTCGATAAATTGAATATCACTTAATTGACCATTTCGATATAAGTGCGTCTGAGCTGCAACTCCAAAAGATGCTGTCACAAGAGCACTAGCTACAGCAGCTGGCGTTGCAGTATAGTTAGTTAACACATATATACTTGCGCCTCTTACACCACCCTTAAAAGAGCCTTTACCAGTTGCCTTAAATATATCTTTCCAGTCCTCTTCTGTATATGTTTTAAGAGTTTTGCCTTCCTTCTTTTTATTTGCTACTGCAAATCCAAAAGCAGTTCCTCCTTCTATTACAGCAGATACAACTGTTACCTTTACACCCTCTTTTAGTGTAGGTATACAATCGCTTCGGGCCTGATTTCTTAATTGTTCATCTGTTTCCTTTAAATTTTCAGTCTCATCCTTTAATACAAATTCAATTTTATCTCGCTGAATATCTTTATAATCCAGATTTGAGGGTTCAACATCCTTAAATTTAATTTCGCTATTATCAAAAAATTCATGAACAGCTTTCCACTGTTTAAGCGAAAATGAACCATCTGACGTAGGCATTTTATTCGCTTGGTCTTTTGTAACAGAGAGTAAATATTTTATCTGCTCATATTGATCCTTAGGAATTTGATATTTGCCACCATTCTTTATAAAATCAGGATATTTTTCTAAATGGGCTGTAATAGCTCCCAACGATAAACCAGATTGGTAAAACTTCTGCTGAATATCAACGCCATCTCTTATTAAATCAACAGCTCCATTATCATTTGCCCAAATATAATTATCCGGATTGCCTATAACATTCTGTCTTGCATTGCCAATTCCTACCTCTGCGACTTCAGCTATAAAGCCATGCATTCCATTGACTCCGCCTCTATTTGATTCCATTAGATAATGGATATCATCAAGTGCAGAATCTATATCAGCCAAAGCATCAGCTAAATTTTTATCCTGCTGTTGCATAAATGCCGTCAGATAATCAAGTCTTAACTGATTTAAATAATTAATCCAAGAAGCAACTGCTTGCTCCTGAGAACTTTTTATTACATCACTTGCTTGCATTTATTGCACTCCTTCGCTAAGTAATGCTGCTAATGATTTTGTTTCATTAACCAATGTTCCTAACTGTATCTGGTACTCTTCCTGCAAAGACATGAAGTCCTTTCCAAAAGTATTCAAACATTTTCCGTACTGCTCATTAACTGCATCCCAAAGTGATGTTGTTTTATCCAAAATCTCTTTGATTTTACCGTCAACTTCTTTGATGCTTTCAATATTCTTTAATACCGCCTCAATCTCTTCTTTTTTCTGCTTATCAAGCTTCAAATTTTTATTGGCAAACAGTACTACTGATGTAAGAAGTGCAGCTCCGGCAATCCCCCAACCAACAGGGCCAGCTAATGCTAATAGTGCATTTCCAGCTGCCATACCGCTTCCTCCTGCGGTTAATGCACCTCCGCCAAGCCATGCTAATGCTGCACTTTGTGCTGCAGCTCCAGATAATGCTGATATAGCTGTCCCAGTTGAGGCCGTTCCAAAAGTAGTTGCCACCCACATAGCTGCACTAGGAGCTAATGCAGCAACTGCAGCACCACCAGCAATTCCTACTCCAGCACTGATAGCCGATTTCTGCGCTGCTTCAAGTTCCTTCTTTGCATATTCGCAAGTGCTTGTAAACTCTTCTCTCATCATTACAATTTCAGAGATTGTAGTGTCGAATTCTTTGGGATGATTTGCAATACTATTAACCAGATTCTCTACATTCTTTATTAAATCAATAGAACGTTCTCTTTGAATATATAAAGTAGTTCCTTTATCATTCATTAATGTATATGCCGCATTGTACTCATCAACTACTCGGCTCAGAGTATCGTCGAGTTTTTCCCTATCACTCTTTTTTTCCTTTTTATCTCCATCTGCTTTTTCTTTTTCCTCAGATTCAGGAGATTTTGCAGGTTCAATCTCAACTGTAAATCTATGTCTTCTGCATTCATCCACAAACAGACCCGCTAAAAGCTCATTCGACTTAGCCTTTTTCTCGTCATCTGTTAGTGAATCATCTTCTTCCTCATCTGATGATGTATCTTCTTCAGACTCTTTTTTTACAATAACCAGTTCATCATTCAAAACTGCTAATAAAAATGCGTGAGCTTGCGTTAAAGGATTTTCAGGAAATAATCCGTCTAAACCTTCCTTCTCAGCTAAATTTTTTCGATTTCCCTTCTTATAATCCGGATCAAATGGATCCTCATTCCATTTATCGCTTCCCATTTTGCATATTCCAGCATTAGAAGCCATACATGCTGCCATACTCTCACGGATTCCGGTTGTTCCCTGTTCTTCGAAGTTACCGTAAACTTCTATGATTTTCCCATTTAACCTAATATCTAGGCGTACGAAGTATCTGACACCAAATGGCATCTCTTCTCCACTACCAACGCTTTTAACTATGCTGTAAATATAATCATAACCTCTTTTTGTCTTTCCATTTTTAGCCTCTATCAATCCCTGATTTTCGGCTAAGCTTTCATGAATTCCTGCAACCAGGCCATCCAAGTCATTAAAATCCATTGCTTGATTCTTATCTTGTTTAAAGAAAATCACAATATTCAAAGAATTAGCTGTTTGCGCTATATAAGAAGTTTCAAACTTCTTAATGCCAAACATTTCGCATATCGCATTTTTTAATTTCTTGTCATAAATTTCTTCATACTCATCTGGAATAAGCAATTGTGTTTTTAAGCCTGAAAATCTTACAACAGTATGCCCATCAATTACATAAGGTTGGCCTGACAGCTCCTCAACTGCATTTTTTATTGCATTTGCTCCTACAGTTGCCCCTTCTGTAACAGAGTTCTTTACTTTCTCCGCTCCAACTTTTGCGCCTTCACTTACAGCCTTTTTTACTTTTTCAGCATTCTGTTTTGCATCATTAGTAAATTTTTCAGCAGCTTCGCTTTCCTTAATTTGCTTTCCAGTTTTAACTATATTTTCACCTACTGTTTTACCGACATCAGTGATTTTACCTTTAGCTTTATCAAAGTTTTTCATAAACTCTTCTTTTTTCATTAGCAGATACCCCTTTCACATTTAACGGTTTTAACTACAAGCATAAGCTATCATCTTAGATGTCCGTTAAAAGCCCCAGCCTCTTTTGGTTTACCCTCCTTAATTGAAAAATTTAACGCAAAAAATTGCCTACTTTTACCTTTACAATCATGCATTTAGTTTTACAAACCTTTAAAATATACTTATAGCTGTCTGACCAGAAAGGAGCAGACATATGAGTAAACATCTAACTCTTTCTGATAGAGCCATTATCGAAAAATATCTTGCACAAGATATGCCTTTTTCGTATATTGCCAAGAGACTTCATCGTTCTCCCTCAACGATTTCAAGGGAGGTTAAAAATCATCGGTGCTTTGTTAACGGATATCGTTATTCAGATAATCCTTGCATTAACTACCGTTCCTGCATCCGCAGGAATCTTTGTGATCAGGAATCTATCTATTCCTGCCATCACAGATGCAAGAATTGCACTGAATTTAATTGCAATGAACTATGTTCTCAGTTTGTTTCATTTAATTGCGAAGCACTATCTAAACCACCTTATGTTTGTACTGGATGCCCTGATGAGAAAAAGTGCAAGCGCAATCATGCTTATTACACAGCCCACCGTGCGCATGCTGAATATACCAAGCAGTTACACGATTCTCGTGCTGGCATAAGAACCAGCCCTGAACGTCTTATGGAATTAAATGATTTGCTAATGCCTTTAGTAAACAAAGGGCAGTCCATAAATCACATATTTGCAACACATGGCGATGAGATTGGTCTATCAGAAAAAACTATATATAACTACATAGATCAAAATGCTTTTCATGTCAGAAACATTGACTTACCTAAGAAAGTTCGTTATCGCCAAAGACAAAATCGTACTCATGAAATACTTATGAAAACGGATTATAAATGCCGTCAGGGCAGAACCTATACCGACTTCACCTCTTATATGGAGCAAAATCCAAAACTTTCGATTGTCGAAATGGATACAGTTATAGGCGCCCGTGGTAGCGGAAATGTTCTTCTTACGATGTTATTCAGGAAAACCAACTTTATGTTGATATTTCTTTTACCAGATAAGTCGCAAGCAAGCGTAAACACTGTATTTGATAAGCTTACCCTATTGCTCGGTATCGATTTATTCAGAAAACTTTTCCCTGTCATTCTGACAGACAACGGAACAGAATTTAAAGGTGTACACAACCTTGAATTTACTGAAAACGGAGCTCGCCGAACAAGAATCTTTTACTGTGATCCCCAAGCCTCTTGGCAAAAGGGACGCATAGAAAAGAATCATGTACTAATTCGCCAAGTACTTCCCAAGGGAACAAAGTTTTCTATTTTAAATGATGAATCTGTACATTTAATCACAGAGCACATAAACAGTGTGACTCGTGAGATGTTTGAAAATCAACCCCCATTTGACCTTATGTTACAAAAGGATGAATACAAAAAACTGTTGGACACTCTCGGACTTCAACCAATTCCACTCGACGAAGTCTGTTTGAAACCGGCATTACTTAAGCGTAAGTAACAACAGTCTTAAGGTCAGGCAGCTATCTATAACTCCCTTAGGTAGAGGTTGCATTTAAATTTTCAAATAAATCAACCGCTGCCTGTTTGCCATGCTCAAAAATAGCGTATATCCAACAGTTTTTCTGTAATTATACACCTTATAAAGCTTCTTAAGTGCCCTTTTTAAGAACTTTTATAAATCAGGCATACCTTATCTTGCGTTTAGTTTTTCATTCAAATTTTGGTTTACCCTTAGTTATCGCATCTGAGAATCTCTAAAGTCCGTTTATCTTTCTCCCCGCCTTGATTTCAGATAATGCCGTCTCATAGTCCATGTTATGACATTTTATGAATCTGTCTAAACTCATTAGTTCCAGCCCTTCCAAACATCCGGCTGATATCCAATCGTAGATTGCTTTCCATTTCTGACAACCGGAGTTTTGATTACCTGGGGATTCTCAAGAATCTTCTCAAGCTTATCTTCATCAGCAATGTACTTAATGAGTGCAAGAGTATCTTGGTCCTTGCCTTCCCAGTTAATCATATTCTCAAGGCCGCCATTATTTTGAGCGACAGAATTAAATTACAATTCCTGCCACATGATCCAGCTCATGCTGAATAATCTGAGCTGTCCAGCCTGAATACTTTCCATGCTGTTTCTTAAAATTCTGATCAAGATAATCAACTTCTATCTCTTTATATCTGGTGCACGATCTTACTCCATCCAAGGAAAGACATCCTTCCTCTGTATGAAAAGCACCTGATTTCTTTGTGATTACTGCATTTATCATAGCAAACTGAACCGGGCCCGCAGCAATTACAATAATATTTTTCTTTACGCCTATCATGTTAGCCGCCATGCCAACACAATGATCTAAATTTGCTCTTAGTGTATCTAACAGATCTGTTACTACCTGCCTATCTGCCTCTGTCGCCAGCTCTGATTTCTGCGCCAGAAACATTGGATCTCGCATTATTTTCTTAACCATTTACTTACACCCATTCACGCCACAGCTATTTCTGTGTTCTACGATTTCCTCCTAAATCTTTTATCACTTATAGTATTCGGTTCTTCTAAGATTTGTGTATGTTCGACTATCTCTTATCCGGGATGACTCTTTTAATTCAATATCTGCATACAGTATCTGTTCCTGATCATCTGCTTTGATTACCAGATTACCATTGGCATCCGTCAGTATAGATTCCCCTGAAAATTCCATCTCACCTTCAATTCCTACACGGTTACACATTGCAATTGCCACACTGTTCTGAAATGCCTGGACACGGATTTCCCACTCAAACATCTCAGAAGGCTCAGCTTTTGTATTTACTGTAGGAATCAAGATAAGCTCTGCGCCCATGAGTGCTTCCGTACGGATGCTCTCTGGGTAATGTCTGTCGAAGCAGACGACGATACCTATCTTTCCAAATGGAGTATCAAAAATCTGAAATCCCTCGTCCGAAGGTGTATAATAGTCCTGCTCATAAAACTGCTTAGCCTGAGCCACATGAACCATTTTCTGAGTTCCAACAATTTTTCCTTCTTTATCAATCAATATACTGGCATCATAAGCTTTTCCACCCTCTTCAAGATAGATATTAGGCACTGCCCATATATGACATTTCTTGCAGGCATCACAAATCTGCTTCACTTCTTTAGATTCTGCATTTAATCGATATCCAGTCACATCAAGCCCTTCGTATTGTGGAAAAAATTCCGTCAACTGAACTTCAGGGAAAAGTACCAGATCTGCTCCATGCTCTTTTGCTGTCTCGATTGCTTGAATACTTTTTGAAAGATTCTCACTTACACTACCTTCATTTGACATCTGAATCAAAGCCAGTCTCATCTTCTATCATCCTTTCTGAAAAGAGTAATTTCTCCATCATTTATAATCTTCCGAGACTTCAGTGAAAGACTCTTTCCAACTATATAATCATCATAAGCCTACTCCCTGCACTGATCCTCGGATTTTCAGGTATTTCCTTATAACTTTGCTATCGTAGTCACTCATAGTTTAATTCATCGAGCAGCTTGAATCTCTGCCATCCATATCATCATCTTTTACATAGCGGGCGTTGAATTCCATATTGATATCCCTAAGTTCCTTCTTGCCATCAATATAGTCCTGGTACATCTCTGCAAGACCAGCCATGCAGCCATCACAATTTGCCTCAATATTTCCAAGAGAATCCTTTACTATCTGCTCTCTTTCTTCCCTTGTTGTTTCTGAAATTAAATATCCCATTCTAATTACTCTCCTTATCTGGCCATTCCGAGCCTACATCAAGGCCATTTTCTGTGAGCCAGTCATCTTCTACTGACTTAATTTTCTCTTCACCATTTTCGTTGACTAAGGTTACTGATACCCTTGGCTTCTCGCCTGGAGCTAAAGCCTCGCAGCCATAGTCTCCATCAAATATATGCTTTATTTTCCACATAGTCTATCTACTATTTTCCTTTGCAAAATTTGCACCAATTTCAAAAAGCTGGACATACCATTCTTCCTTAGTCACATCTATTCCTCGATGAAATACTGCATCAGCTCATACTTCAGCTTACAGCCTTCATAAATCTCAGCAGGAAGCAAGGCTCTTGCAACTAGCTTAAGATCATCACTTTCAATATCAGTTCTCTTTAAATTTGCGTAATCTCCATCAATTGAGACTACTTCATAATACCAAGTCTGCATTCTATGCCTCCGCCACTTCAATCATATGTCCATCCGGATCCTTGAGCATAACAACTCGCTTGCCCCAGGAATTGATCCTAACATCTCCTATTATCGTATTTTTGTACTTACCTAGAGAATTTAAAAAAGCATCCAAGTCATTCTCCTCAAAGAATAGCTCAGATGCATTGCCAGTTACTGTATTCGAATCAATCAATTGTTCCCAGCTCCTTTGTTCCTGTAATACTAAACCATCCGAAAGAATAACATTCTCTCCAAAATCTCTTATAATCTGCAGTCCAAACAAATCATGATAGAAGTGTTTCGACTGCTCAATATCCTTCACTACTAGAAGTACATTTTTAAGCTTCATCAGTACCTCCAAATGCCTTATATTTCCTTCTTATAATATGAATATGTTCTGTCATCAAACAGCACCCATTCTACAAGCTCCACGGTTCCTGGATTAGCATCTAGGAACCTCTTTACTGTTCCTACTGCAATCTTTGCTGCCAGATCTACTGGGAAATGATAAACACCAGTTGAAATAGAAGGGAACGCAATGCTCTTGATTCCTTTCTCTGCAGCAAGCTTCATGGAATTGTAATAACAGTTAGCCAGAAGATCAGCTTCCTCCCTGGATCCACCATTCCATATTGGGCCTACTGTATGAATTATATATTTACATGGGAGATTATAAGCTCCTGTTATCTTTGCGTCCCCAGTTTCACAACCATGAAGCGTTCTGCATTCTGCCAAAAGTTCTGGGCCTGCAGCTCTGTGAATGGCCCCATCCACTCCACCGCCACCAAGCAATGAGCTGTTTGCTGCATTTACAATTGCATCCATGTCAGTAACCTTAGTAATGTCACCTTTAATTATCTTTATCATAATCTCACATCCTTAACATAGAAAAAGGTTCATCCACACTGCCTTCGCATGAATGATTCCTCTTAATTTTACCATAAAAAACTAAAGCTTCTAGCTCTAACTTACTCTTTATCAACTTCTGGACATAATGTCCAAAAGTGATATTATGTCCTAATATATTGATATATTATATAGCAATTAATTTTTTCAATTCATCTGAGAAAAACTCTTTCTCAGCTTGAAACAGTTCTTTCTTTATTTCATAAAATAATTTGTTATATGTACTTTCTCCATCATACTTCTGCAAAATAAACATTATTTTCTGAGGTCTTGTACAATAATCTGTGATAGGATTATTCAGCAATGTCGTTGGAATCGAAGCCTTGCTCTCATCCACAATTTGCGTTCCTTTTTTCTTTATTCTTGAGTCATATCCAACTACTCCACTTGCATTACCTGTAGCCATTTCAAAATCATTATCTCTCGTTACTAGATCCTTAGCACCGATCTTATAACACTTACTATTTCGCAAATCCAACATCTGTTCCATAACTGCCACTTTTGCATACATTGTATTTGCATCTCTTCGTGGATTACAATCTTCCCTTTTTATTATTCGTTTCTCACAAGCCTCATAAAACTCAACTGCACTTAATGTTTCACTTTTTATTCCTGCTAAATGCATAAAATTATTTTTCCCATATCTTACTTCATAATAGTCATATGCATCCGCCTTTTTCTCTCTAAAAACGAACAATAAAGTAGTATCTGCATACTCTGAATACAATGCTGCACTTTTGCACAATATTGTTAATAATTCTGTAGGAGTCAGTATTCTTGTATTCTGTAATTTATACTTCATAATTCTCCTTAACGTAAAAGAGAAACCTTTTCATCAAAGGTTTCTCAATAAATCAAAACTATAAAACTGGTTTCGTTATGGTGCTTTGCCACCAAATCACAGGCTTCTCACCTGCACGGCTTGATTATCCTCTATGCTTAAGAGTAACTGCAAAGTTTTTACGTTGCCAGTGCAACGGAAGCAAACACCTTATGCTTCGTGTCCTATCGCTAGGAAGAGATTTCTCTTGGTATCTTTATTTTACGCAGAATTTTGAAAATTATCAACTTATTTTTTCGATTTTGTACTTTTTTATTCAAACACTTTTTTCATTATTCTTATTGCCTCCCTCTACTCCTGTGTTAGCCCGTCATTATTTTTCACTTTTCCAAACAATATATAATCTGCTGATCTTCGCTAAAATCTGATATATCTGCCAAAGTGATTGCTCCTTCACTCAGCAGATTCATAATAGTAAAATGCATTGTCGATCTTCACCGGTTGATTCCTTCAACCGGTGTTTTTTGTCGCAAGATTTCGGCAATCTTTCCAGCAAGCTGCTGTCGTTCACCGCTGCCGTTTGTAGCAAAACGAAGCAGCGGCATATAATAAACTTCCAAAATGTGATTTTTAATTTCATCCCGTCCTGCCTGCTCAGTGCCTTCCTTGTGATAATGAAATCCATCCACCTCAATGGCCAGCAGTGGCTTCTTACTCACTCTGTTATAAATCAGAAAATCAAGATGTGACAGCCCGCTGTTCACAAAATCACATTCTCTAGCGTTAAGCCTTGATAGATCCAATAGTAAAACATTAAGCGGCATATGGCAGACAACGCCTAACGCTGCATCATTTTGCCTGTCCAGCTCCTCCCGAATCAAAGCATACATCAGATTTTCAGAATCGTATTGTGATATCTTCTCATGTTTGGACAGAAACTCCAACCTTTTAGCCGTATATGCCCCGTACAGATAATCAAACACCGAGCTGATTTCGCTGTGTCGGACATCACAGTTGTTATAGCGAATATAACCAATCAAATCGCCCACATTACTACCCTCTGCCTGCTCCTCCTCCGATGCCACAACAATCAATTTCTTTTTCGCCCTGGATACGGCAACATTCAACAGATTCGGATCATCAGAAAACTCGGTAACGGTATCATCCACTGTTGAGAGTATGATAATGTCTTTTTCACGCCCCTGGAATTTATGAACCGTAGCAATATCAATCTCCGGTTCCTGGATCTGCTGCCTAAGAAGTTGCACCTGATCCCTATACGGGGCAATAATGCCAATTTTATTCCTAGCGCAATGCAAATGAGGCAATATTTCGCTTTTGATAACATCTGCCTGCCGCTGATTGATATGCCCGCGTCTATGTTCTCCCATCACCGTTGTGACAAGCTCAAGGGCATTTCCTCCATCCTGTTCTGTCATAATCAGCAAATCGCCATGGTAAAACTTCTGATTACAGAACTCTATGATCTGCGGATGGCAGCGGTAATGCTCACAGAGTGTAACTTTCGAAATTCTGTCGCCCAACAATTCGCAAATGGAGCCCAGGAAACTATGTGTAGTAAATTCATAGGCCTCTGGAATATCATGCCTTGTAAAAATATCTATAAGCTGACTCTTCTGCTGTTCTGTGACAACATTCGGAAGCTGCTTCGTATCACCTACAATAACTGCATTTTTTGCGCAGGAAAGCGCAAGGGTACCCGTTGCCACATCTGCCTGGGAAGATTCATCCATGATTACATAATCAAATTGTGCATTCTTCCCGAGACTACTTCGTGAGGTATAGGTCGTACTGAGGACTACCGGATACTCATCCAAAAATTTGGATGGTTGCTTTCAAAGCTCATCCGATGAGAACTTCTTGCGCGGAGCCTTATAAGCATAACGTGCAGCCAGTTTTGCTCGAAAGCATTTCAATGACATGTCCGTAAACTCTGCCATCAAAGTATCCGCGTCTACTTTATCCAGTTTGTCCTCCAAAGTAGCTATCTCGGCATCAACTTCTTCCAGCCGCTTATCATAATATAGAATATGCAACTGCTGCAGTACCGCAGCCGGATTTTCCTTCATGAGTCGTTTAACGTGAACTCCATGAGAGAAGAAACGCTTAAGGCAATAAATCCAGAACTGCATCTGCTCTAAACCACTTCTTTTCTTGCTGGTCTCAACCAAATCCTGATATTCCTGCCAAAACTCCATCAACTGTTCGGATGTGATATCCTTGTTAAAAATAGTAACATCAGTTTCACTCTTCAGCTCCTGGTAATTCGTTTGCTCCAACTGTATATCATAACGCTCATGTTTCAGCTCCGCCAACCAGTTTCTGTCGCTGAAAATATCCTGAAGACGAATCGACCGCTTTTGTACCTCTTCAAAGAATTCCGGCAAATTTAACTCTTCATCTTTCCAGGAAGAAAGATCGGGATATTTACCACTTTGAGCATCAACAAACTCCTGCTTGCGCTCATGGCGGCCCAATAGCGCCGCTATGAAATCAACCCCGTACTTTGGAGATGCCATCTTTTCAATGACATTTTCGACCGCGGAGTTATTATTGCTGACTACCTGAACCGTTTTTCCCTGCAGGACCAGATTGGCAATGATGTTCAGAATTGTCTGAGTTTTCCCGGTACCGGGAGGTCCCTCAATGACACTGAGCCGATTGGAAAGCGCATTACTGACAGCCTTAAACTGACTCTCATTGCATCCAAATGGAAAGATTGGCGCAGAAGCATCCACCCCTGTGCCAACCGTATAACTGTCTGGGCATAGATACACTGCTGCAGCCATTGTCTCGCTCAGAAAGTCAATCTTTTCATATTGCTTGTCCAAGATAGCCACATTCTCTTCCGAACGAACACTGATGCTGTCTGCGGCCTCCATATCCTATCTCGTAATTCCGTGGATCAAGACTGATCGGATTCTTCAGCCAGATCAGATTCTGGCAATTATAGTGAAATACTTTGCCATTTCGGAACGTCACATCCCATTTTTGCGTTTCCTCACTAAAATTGCAATGCAAAACCTCCATAGAAATCGGCTTCCCTTTTGCAATAATCATACTGGTTCTTGTGTCCATAAAATCGTCCTTACGTAAAAAATGTGCACAAAGTTTTTATTCTTTTTGCCAGCCTTGTAACCTGGCTTGGAGTGCATAATTACAGCACATAAATTCAATTCTTTATTCATGTATTTATGCATAGTGGCATTGCCCACTTCATATCCATAACGCTTAATAAATTAAGTCATTTAGCACGATACCTCATTAATTAATTTGACTCAAATAGAATTGTTTAACATCAGGATCCACATTTAAAATATTTGCATCTTCATCTATCTTAGTGAAAAACTCTAAATCCTTTTTTAGCTTCGCATTCTCCTCTTTTACAGAAGCAAGTTCGTCTGTTAGACTTTTTATTTTCAGATCAACAGATTCAAACTTAGTAGTTAACTCTTCTCTCAAGACTGACGTATTCTCTTTCGCCTCTTGTAACGAACTGTTCATTTCAGAACTAGTCACATCAACTGTCTCTTTGAGTTAATTTACAGACTCTGAAACATTACTTACATCCTTTGAGAAGTTCTCAGACATCTCATCTAATTTAGTTGATATCTCTTCGCTATTTTTTTGTTGTAATTCTTGTATTGTAGTAATTGCTTTGTCCGTATTCTTTTTTTGCCATATGAATAGAGCAAAAAGCGCAATAACTAAGATAAGTAATCCAAAATCCATATTGTCCTCAACTCGTTTCCTTAAAGCGCATGATATAATACGCTCATTGGCCATTCATCAAATAAATGCTGTTCGTCAAAATCCCTAATATTCAGCTTATTCTTTAAAATGTTGGTGCCTAGATAGCATACTTGGCATCCTGTTCATCATCATAGAAATAATCTTACTCTTGATCTTTCATTTGTTTGTACGGATACTCGGTACTTCCTATTTAACTCTGCAATAGCATCAGTTGCAGACACTTTCTTGGCAAGTACATCTTTTACTCTTCTTCGACATTCTGCATCAAAAGGCATGCTTTCCATTTTAAAACTAGCTTCAATACTACTTACTTTTCTATCAACTGTCATACTAGTATCCTTTCTCTTTCTTTGAAAGGTAGTTTGTTTCATATCTATTGTACCATAGATATGAAAGGATATGCGGAACATACTACTGTAAAATGAATTTTACGCCCCTACACCGTCATAACAATTATATAGGGCACATTTCTAGCCATTTAGTCCTCACTTTCTTCTGCATCCCAGAGCGCATCAAAGAATG
>CAVJLN010000053.1:0-18680 GCA_963650485.1 Bacteroidaceae bacterium | reverse complement strand
CAGTCCGGAACACTTAAGGAATGCAAGCCAGGGCGCAGCATGAGTTTAGTGAGAGAAATAATGTGTTGTGATAATAACCAAATAAATAAATTATCATCATAAAATAATTGTTGAAATTAACCAAAAACATCTTGACATCAGATATCAAATCTGTTATCTTACATAATAACTTATGAATTCATTGTTGATCGATTAACATATCCTTTCATCTTTTATTAGTTTTTATGACATCCAATATTTTCACGAAAGAATAAAAGAGGTGCTATTTGAAGAAAACGATTTACACAGAACATTTTTTCTTTTGCGCCTTTTCCGACTCAGAGTCTGTCGTAAAGCATGTTACCTGTATGGGAGATACAGAGTTTTCCTTGTATCTGCAGGGACAGAAAATCTGTGTGAGTTACCAGCAGGGAAGATTCCTGGTGAATGCCCATCCCATGTTGTCGGATTCATTGCTGTTAACAGATTCTGAGGTCGTAGAAAAGGTGTTGATCAGCAGGCGGGGGCCTGTACATACATTGCCTTCCACAGGGAGAATCCGTCTGGAAGCAGAAGCTCCGGTGACTGTGGGGAGTGATTATGAAAACAGAATCTGTTACCAGTTTCATTCCCAGGTCAGGGGCAGACATGCCGTAGTGGTTAAGGAGGGCGAAAATGTCGTTCTTCATAATCTTGGCGGTGGAGGAGTATATCATAACGGAAGAAGAGCACAGGAGAGTATCATTCTTGAGAAGGGAGATTCCCTGCAGCTATACGGTCTTTCCCTGCAATTCCTGCCGCCATATCTCATTTATGTTCCACAGGACGGCGAATGCCGGGTGCTTGACTGGGGTTTTTCCGGAAAGGAGCTACAGCGCAAAGCCGGAGCGGCAACGGTGTCACGTTCCATACAGAGGATTCCGGAGCAGGTCTGTTTACCGGAAGAACAGGAAAGAGAAATTTTAAGTCCACCACAGAAAAAAGAGACCTCGCAAACTCCATGGCTCTTGTCCATAGGGCCAATGATTACCATGGTGTTCCCTATTCTGATGATGAGTCTGCTTAGCAGCAGAGTTACGAATGGGGCAGGGAATGGATATCGGTATGTGACGCTGGCAGCAGGAGTATGCAGTTCGTTACTCGGGGTATTCTGGGGAATTACAAACCGGCTGGCAGGTCGTCAGGAGGAGCGAAGAAGTAACCGTGAAAGAATCATCCAGTACCGGGAATATCTGAAAAAACTGGAAACAGAGCTACAGGAAATTGCACAGAAGGAAGTTGAGCTTTGGCATCGAAGATACCCGGCGGTTACGGAGTATTATGCAGAGCACAGGCTTCTGCTCCTGAACTGGAATCGGTATGAAGCTGATCTGGATTTCTGGTTTATACGTCTTGGAACCGGAAGACAGGATTTCCCTGTAAGATTGAAGCTTCCGGAGGGAAGGAAAGTTTTCGTAAAGGATTTGCTGGAAGAGGAAGCAGAAGTCTTATGGAAGAGGTTTCAATATCTGGAAGCAGTTCCGGTTGGTGTGGACTTTCGGAAGAATTTCTGGCTTGGCGTGGTGGGAGAGGAGGAACACCTGCACGATGGAGTGTTACAGGTTTTCTGGCAGCAGGTGCTTCATCATTCACCGGAGGAAATGCGTGTGGCGTGTTTCTTTGATCCATCCATACCGTGGCAGATGAATGTTTATCACAGCATGAAATGGATACCACATATCTGGTCAGAAAACGGAGAAACCAGATACCTGGCCGGTGATAAAGAAACAGCAGCCGAAATTCTTCCGGACCTTACCAGAGAACTTTCTGCCCAGAAAGAGAGTGTTTTTTTTCTGATTTTTCTATTTCATCCATTACTGATTCTCGGAGAAGTGCTGCAAAGTCTTTTGCAGGAGGGGAAGACGAACCGGGTTATGGTGGTTGGAATTGCGGGGAAAGAGCAGGATCTTCCTAAGGAATATCGGAGCCGGATGATCTGGAAGAAGGATCGTCAGGAACTGCAGCTGTACGAAAAGGATAAACGGATTACTGTTCCTGTAAGATACGATATCGTTGACTTTAAGGAAACTTCTTCATATAGTAGAAATTTTGCGTTATGTGAAAGGACAGGAAAGGAGAAGAACAAAGGAATTCCTAAGAATGTGGATTTTCTGGAACTCTTTGATTGCCAGCGGATCGAAGATCTACACTGTGAGGTGCGCTGGCAGGAAGCAAGACCGGAAAAGCGTCTTAAGGTGGCGATCGGGAAAGGAATGCAGGGCGCGTTGGTATATCTGGATGTGCACGAAAAATTTCATGGACCACATGGCCTGATTGCGGGAACGACGGGATCCGGTAAGAGCGAATTGCTTCAAACTTACCTGCTTTCCCTGGTGATCCAATTCAGTCCGCAGGATGTGAACTTCTTTGTGATAGATTATAAGGGTGGTGGAACCGGAAATGCGGTCAGAAATTTTCCGCATTGTGCAGGAGTGATATCCAATCTGTCCGGTGGGCAGATCCGTAGAGCCATGCTGGCAATCAGCAGCGAGAATAAACGGAGACAGCGGATTTTTTCCCAGTATGAGGTGAATCATATTGATGCTTATATGCAGCTTTATCGTGAAGGAAAGGCCTCATCTGCACTGCCGCATCTGCTTATCGTGATTGACGAATTTGCAGAATTAAAGAAAGAAGAACCGGAATTCATGCAGGAGGTAATTTCGCTTGCACAGGTTGGAAGGAGTCTTGGGGTGCATCTGATTCTGGCAACCCAGAAGCCGGCGGGAACCGTGGATGATAAGATCTGGAGCAATGCACGTTTTCATCTTTGTCTTCGTGTACAGGATAAACAGGACAGTATGGATATGCTTCATAAGCCGGATGCTGCTTATCTGACGTCTCCCGGGCAATGCTATCTTCAGATTGGAAATGATGAATTGTATCAGATGTTCCAGACAGGCTATTGCGGTGGCAGATACCAGCCGGGAGAACAGAAAGAAGACGAGGTGGTGCTTCTTTCGGAATCCGGAAGGAGAAGCATACTGCCCAAAGAGAAGGGAAACCATGTAACCGGCTCACTTATGGAATATATTGTGAATTATGTAAACCGAGTGGCAGGACAGAATGGATATGAGAGGGCTGAATTTTTGTGGCTTCCGGAACTGGAGGAGGTAATTGATCTGGAAGAAATTCTGGAACAGGAGAAGACAGAGTCCGGGAACGAAATCAGCGACAGCCAGGTATTTTACATAGGAAAGTATGATGATCCGGAGAATCAATGCCAGAAGATATTGTATTATGAACCGCAAAAACAGGGGCATCTGGGAATCTGTGGAGGGCCGGCAACCGGAAAGTCTCATTTGATCCGGCTTATTTTGGAACAGATAGCAAGGAATCATACGCCAATGGAAGCAGAATATTTTCTGCTGGTTGTGGAACAGCCAGGATTTCTTGTGTATGAGGAACAGCCGCATTGTCTTGCCTTGGTGCAGACACCGAAGGAGCTTCCGGTATTCTTTTCTCAGATGCGCAGGCTTTGGAGCGAAAGAAAACGGGTATTGAACGGAGAAAATTATAAGACTTTTATACGAAAGAATCCGGGAAAACTTCCGATCCTGTACGGTATGATTGACGGTATTGGAACCTTACGAAGATATTTGGGAGAAGCCGAGGAGGAATTTCTGCTTTCCATGGCGGCAGAGGGGATCAGTCTTGGGGTATTTCTTATCCTGACCGGAAATGGGGTGGCAGATTTTCAGTTAAGGCTCTGGAATAAGATTAAGACAACACTGGCACTTGAGTTAAGTGATCCCTTTCAGTATGGGGATGTGCTGCGTCAGTATCAGGGAGTCCCGATTCCGAAAATGGGTGTTGCAGGAAGAGGGCTATGCAAGGAGGGAAAGAGAGTTCTGGAGTTTCAGACGCTGTCCTTTCAAAAGGAGGGCGCAGTTTATCAGGAAGGCTCCCCCTTTTATGATCGGATTGTGCGGATACCGGAATATCCGGAGCTGACACAGTTTCTTACGGTTTATCGCAAGAGCCGGAAGTATGATAGAACAGGTAACTGGGTACCACTTGGATATAACAAGGAAACGGGAGTAACAGAAATCCTTGATCTTCAAAAGATATCTGGTTTTCTCATATCCGGTGCGGATCAGACCGGAAAGAGCAGCCTGATTGATAATCTGTTATTCAGTGCAAGAAGTGTTACAGACTGGAAAATTCTGCTTTTAGATTCCGAAGGGGAGTACAACGGGTTGATCAGGGATCCCGGGGTGGTCTGCTGCCGGGAGGTGTCGGAACTGGAAGAAGAATTGCAAAGGGAACGAAAGAAGGAGCAGCAGGAGAGCCGGATTATGCTGGTGATTCCGCATCTGGCCGCATTTACGAGGCAGATTTATTCCTATTGTGGAGAAGAGAAAGAGAAGACGCAGCAGTGGGAAGAACTGGTTGGAAAACGGAGAGAGAATGTAGTAGTGATCGGAGCCTATCACCCACAGCGTGATCTGGAAGTGTATGCAACACCTTGTTTTAAGTCTATTGCTTCTTATCAGTGGGGCGTTCATTTGGGAGGCAATGCATCCTTGCAGAGGGCCTTGGAGTTTGAGGGATTGAACTTTTCCCTGTTGAACCGGTCAGAGCCTCCCGGAAATGGATTTTTGAAAAAGGGATCGGGAGGGGGAAGTGTGCAGCTTCTCATTCCGTATCAGGAACGGGAGGCATAAAAGTATGATATTGGTTGATCTTTATGTACCAATGCTGAAGGAAACCTATGATTTTGAATGGAATGGAGAGATGCCGGCAGGGGAAATTGTCAGGCAGAGCTTGGAACTGATTGCGCGTAAGGAGCAAGTTCCTTTTGAAGAAAAAAGTTACTATCTGTATGCACTTGATCTGGGGCGGGTGATGGATCCGGAACAAAGTCTGGTTCGTCAGGGAGTTCTTGCCGGAGAGCCTTTTGTTTTGATCTGAATCAGAAATAATTTCAGGATAAGATTCTGCCGGTGGCAGGTTTGATGGTGGAATGAGGTACGAGTAAACCGTAGCAATCCGGATAGAAAGGACAAGGTTGTTGTGAACGGACATGTAATGCTGAACAGCAGTATGCTGAAAAAAGAAATTATAGAAATGCGGCAGCAGATGATGAAAGTGAAGGATTCCCTTAAGTGGATGGAAGAAAGAGCAGCCATGCTTCAGGAGCATTGGGAAGGAGAAGCAGGAACCACCTGGGTCAATACCTTTCAGGAATGGCTTCGGATGGATACGGAACATGTGGTAGCCATGCAGGAAATTCTGGACAGGGCAGAGAGGATGGGGATATTACTTGCAGCTGTAGAGCAAAACAACATTGTGAACGCACAGGAAGGGTAGAAGTATGGAGGGAATGGTGAAGGTTCGTTCGGAATCTCTGCGGGAGGAAGCGGCGGTACTCAGTAAAGAATGTGAGCAGGCTCTTGCGCAGTATCAGGAAACGGTGGAACGCTTTATGGCTCTTGGCACGAAATTTGAGACAAAGGGGATGGAACGGCTCTGCGTAATTGCAGAAGAGGAACTGGAAGCAGCAGAGCGGCCGTTTGAAAGAACGAAGTGGTTTGCAGAGCGCCTTTTTCAGATTGCGGAATATTACGAACGGGCAGAAAGGGGAAATGTGGATGCTGCAGGAGTGGATTGAGGTTCAGTTTAACCAGCTGCAGGGATTAGCGGATCAGATGCAGGCAACCGCAGATCAGATCCGATTATTGGCAGATGAAAAGATGCGCCAGCTTCTTCTGGATACGAAGACGTGCTGGATGGGAGAAAGCGCAGACCTTTTCATGGAAAGGGAGGTGAAGTTATGTACAAAGTTATCTGACGAAGCGGATGAATTAAAAAAGGTGGCACGTATGATAGAGGTCTATGCAAAGGCTATGTATTGTGCTGAAAAATGTAATGAAACAATTGGAAATCTAAGAACGTATTAGGGAGGGATATTATGGCATTTTTCCAGATTACTTCAAGAGAGTTAAGAAATAAGGCAGAAAACTTACGGGGGTTAAATGGACAGTTCCGGACAAAGTGCAATGAACTGGATGCTCAGGAACAGGAATTGTGCAGTATGTGGGAAGGACAGGCCAGAGAAGCCTTTCACCATGCATTTGCAAGGGATAAGGATCAGATGCTTCTGTTTGAGAAGCTGATAGAACGATATGTTGAGGTCATGCTTGAAATTGCCGCCAGATATGAAGAGGCGGAAGCAAGAAATGCAGAAATTGCATCATCACGCAGCTATTAAATAGAAGTAATTATTCAGAACTGCATTCGCCATATAAAATCTGACAAATATGCTCTGGAATGCAAGCATTCCGATCATATTTATAAGATTTTGCATGGCTCTGAATAATTACAAATAGAAATAAAAATTGGGAGGATACAGCATATGGAAGGTATTTTAAAGGTTACACCGGAAAAACTGATTCAGTCATCCGGTACATTTGCAACAACAGGAACACAGGTAAAGAATCTGACAGGGGAAATGATGAACCTGGTAGATTCGCTGCAGGGAATCTGGCAGGGAGAGGCATCGGGGACATTTGCATCCCGTTTTAAAACGCTGCAGACGGATATGGATAAGCTTTACCGGATGATTACGGAGCATTCCCAGGATCTGACGGAAATGGCAGGTCATTATCAGAGAGCAGAAAGCGGCAACATGGAACAGGGAAGCAGCCTGGAATCCAATATCATTAACTAGGAGCAGAGCATGGATGGAAAGTATACAGAAGAAGAGATCAGTATGATTCTGGATACCTACATGTATCTGGGATATCAGGAAACTTCTAAGGAACCGGTGGAATTAAAAACGGTGATCGAGAAGCTTTCCGGTATCCCGGAGTATGGAGCAGGAGGCGCCTATCAGAATGAGTATCAGATTCTGGAACAGGCAGTGCAGGATGAGCAGATTGGTAATCTTAAGGTTTGTTATGCGAGCAGTACACTTGAGTTTGATCAGGGAACGAAGGCATGTGCGTTTCTGGATGAGAAGAATGACCGTATCTTTGTTGCCTATCGGGGTACAGGAGATGGCGAATGGCCGGATAACGGACTGGGCATGACGAAGGAAATTACAATGCAGCAACAGCGGGCGGTTGATTATTTTGATACCGTGGCAAGAAAGGCGCAGCTTACAGAGGACCAGAGGATAATTGTAACCGGGCATTCCAAAGGTGGGAATAAAGCACAGTTTGTAACTATGGAAACAGAATTTGGAAATCTGATTGACCGCTGTTATTCCGTGGACGGGCAGGGAATGTCTGAAAAAGCGGATGCGCGTTTTAAGCGTAAATACAGTGAAGCAGAATATCAGGAGAGAATACAGAAGTTATATGGAATTCATGGAGAAAATGATTATGTGAGTCCTCTCGGAAATCAAATCATTCCTAAGGATCATGTGACATATATCAGGACTCCGGTACAGAAAGGAAATTTCGCCGGATATCATGATATTACTTATATGTTTGCCTCTCTTGTGCTGGATCGGACAACCGGAAAATGGGTGACACAATTTACAGGAAGAAGGAATGAAGAGGTCTTAAAGCAGGGCTCACTTGGAAAGTATGCAGCAGAGCTTTCCAAAGAAATTATGAAGCTGCCGGAGGAAGAACGGGCAGGAGCAGCCAATGTTGTGATGCAGGGAATTGAAGCAGCAGGTGGAGATTCGCTTGGTCTGAATGGTGAGAAGACAACTTTAGCGGATGTAAAACATTTTTTATTTGCGGGTATTCCGGCGATCACGGATGCGACAACCAAAACCGTAGGGGGACTTAATTTCCTTGAAAGGACCTTATGGGAGGATTCTTATACGGAAGAAATACCAGACAGGGTCTGTGTTGAGGTGGATTATGCAGCACTTGCTTCCAAGAGTGAGGGATTATCTATGGCAGCAGAAGAGGCCTTAAAGCTGGGAGAGCAGATCCGGAGCTACGAAAAGGAAATGCCCTTTTACATGCAGGGAAGGAATCTGGTGACGCTTCAGTTAAATCAGGTAGCTTCTGAGGTAGAGTATCTGGGAAAGAAAATACAGAAGATGGCTTTGCTGCAGCAGGAGATTGCAGCCTGCTATCAAAAGGCAGATGAGCAGACCGGGGAACTCTGTAACCGATGATCAGGAGAGATTTTCGTGTAAAAAGTCAGCATGGAGAGGCTGGAAATCCGGGTTTTGGCGAATCTTCTTACGAAATTCTCCGGGGGTACACTGCAGGTACTGCCGGAACACTTTGTTGAAATAACTGGCATTATTAAAGCCAACCTGAAAGGCCAAGTTGGAAATGGAAGCAGCAGCCGGGTCATTATTCTGGATCAGGAAGGCTGCCATATAAATGCGGTATTTCATCAGATATTCGATCGGAGTCATATGCAGGCAGCGTTTGACACAACGGCAGCACTCGCTTTTGCTGATGTGCACCTGGGCTGCAAGATCATCCAGTGTGATGCGGTCAGCATAATGGGTTTCAATATATTTCATAATTTCCTTGGTACGGACTTCATCAGAGGTAAGTACTGCGGTATGTCCTGTTTCATGTGGAGTGAAAGGAAACTTTTTCAACAGTTCACACCAAAGTTCGCAGATACAGGATTTGGTTGCCAGTTCATAGCCCCATTCCTGATCCTTGTTTAATTGAACGATCCGGTAAGAAAGGGACAGAATGTGGGCAAGTCCTTCATCAGAAGAATCCAGACGAAGTGCCCGCAGGCCTGCATGATGAAGCAGAGGAGTTACATATTTACTGGTAAACAGAGTATCTCCATAACCGAACAGGAAGGATGGATGGAAGGCATAGGAAAACAGTTTGCAGCTCAGGGACGGAGAAACAGAAAGAATGGAATGCATGACGTTCTGGTTGATAATAACACCCTGTCCGACCTCCAGAGAAATCTGACTGTCATCGTAATAAATAATGGCAGATCCTTCTTCCACCAGAAAAACTTCAATTTCCGGATGCCAGTTCCAGCCAATCCGGTTCATATAGGAGCGGTTCAGATCCACATAGGTAACATGAACCGGATATTCGGTTTCACCGGAAAAGTGGATTCGTTGGTCGGTCTGCTTTTGTACATCTTCGGAATTGTTAATCATCATCGTGCTTCCTTGGTTATATTTTATGGTTACTATGAATTCCATTTTATCGGATCTGCCCGAGATATTCAATTCGTTTCTTGCGTATATATGGTAACAGTTCAATCATTTCTATAGGGCGGATGCCCGACATGAAATAAGTTGCCGGAGAATATGTATATTTATCAGACAATTTTTAGAAGGCGGCAACTTATGAATGGGCAAGGCGGAACTGTTGCGGATGATCTATTACAGAGGTAGTAAATGAATGTGAGGGAAAAGGATGTCGATGCAGAATCAGAAACTGGAAGATGTATTAAATTTGTCATTAGAGGCGACTAGGGAAGAAAGGGAAAAATCCCGGCAATTGGATGTGGGATATCTGGAACAGGAGGAACGATGGGAGCTGATCGTGAAACACAACGGAAGTCTGCAGCCACTTAACGGAGGTCCGATTCAGGTTGAGGAACTGATTGCAGGCTATGCAATCGTAACACTGCCGGAATCTCTGATGGAATCGTTTGCCGAACTGCCAGAGGTAGAGTATATTGAAAAACCAAAACGATTGTACTTCTCGGTACTGGCCGGAAAGCAGGCCTCCTGTATACAGGAGGTTACGGTGAGAGATCCATTTCTGTCTGGAAAAGGGGTATTGATGGCCATACTGGATTCCGGAATTGATTATCAAAGTCCGGAATTTCAGGAAAGAGGCGGGAAAACAAGAATCCGTTATTTATGGGATCAGACATTAAACCCGAAAGAGGTGGATGCACTTCTTTCGCATGATAATGAAGAATTTATGCAAAGTTTACCTCCGGAGGGCTTTGCACAGGGAGTCCTGTTTTCGAAAGAACGGATTGATGCGGCATTGCAGAGTGAGGAGCCGTTACGGATCGTACCGAGTGTGGATGTTTCCGGACATGGAACTGGGGTTGCGACAATTGCGGCAGGCTCCGGGAATTTTATGGATGGCAGGTTACAGGGGGTGGCACCGGAAGCAGAGCTGTTGATAGTGAAGATGGGGAGCAGCAGACCGAATGCCTTCCCTAAGACTACAGAATTGATGAGAGGGCTTACCTTTGCTGTGCGGACGGCCTTGCAGCTTTCCATGCCTCTTGTGATTAACCTGAGCTTCGGGAATACTTACGGAGTTCATGATGGTACGTCGCTTGTAGAGAGGTTTCTTGATCATATTGCGGAGATCGGAAGAGGTGTGATCTGTGTAGGGAGCGGCAATGAAGGGGCGGCCGGAGGGCATGCAGCAGGAACATTTAACAGAGATGAACAGGGTAACATGCCACGGATCGAACTGGCGGTTGGTGAGTATCAGATGTCATTCAGTGTGCAGCTATGGAAGGAGTATACGGACACCTTTCGGATTACCCTACAGTCTCCCGGAGGGCAGATCATACAGCTGAATTCTGCTTTGGGCGGTGCGATGCGCTACCGGATGGAGGATACAGAGCTTTTAATTTATCATGGAGAACCTACTCCATATTCTGTCAGGCAGGAAATTTATTTTGATTTTTTACCGATTGGAAGTTATGTCAACTTTGGAATCTGGACCTTTGCAATAGAGCCGATACAGGTGGAAGGTGGAGGGTATGATTTTTATCTGCCAAGCAGTTCTGTACTCAGCACGGAAACCCGTTTTTTCCGGCCAACGTCGGAAAAGACGCTGACCATACCTTCCACAGCAGCCAGAGTGATTACCGTTGGGGCTTACGATACCTATACCGAAGCTTATGCGGATTTTTCGGGAAGAGGAGAGAATATGCCACCCACATCGGTTAACATAAAACCGGATCTTGTAGCACCGGGAGTAAATATTGCAACGTTAAGTTCCGGAAATCTTCCGGTTATTGTGTCGGGAACGTCCTTTGCGACACCTTTTGTTTCGGGAAGCGCGGCACTTCTTATGGAATGGGGGATTGTGAGAGGAAATGATCCTTTCTTGTATGGAGAGAAGGTAAAGGCCTATCTTCGCAGAGGTGCCCGCACATTACGGAGTGAAAGTGCTTATCCCAATAACCGTGTCGGTTGGGGTGCACTGTGTCTGGCTGGAAGCCTGCCAGGATAAAAATGGAAAGAAAAATAAGGAAGAAATGAATGCACAGCAGTTCGCAAGGAGAGTCGGAATTGAATTTACGGATACGGATGTGATCCTGTCCGATAATTATTTTGATCTGCTTCCTGGAGAGAGTAAGACCGTATGGGTCGAAGAGATCCGTTCGGAAAAAGAGGTTAATCAGAAGACGCTGTCTGAGGAAATAGTTCTTACAAGCAATTACGATGTGGCGAAGTAATGATTGGTTACGAATTATTCGGAAGAAAATTAAAGCAGTTCCGGTTGTAAAAGTTTTGGTATTCCATTAAAATAATAGCTGTCCGGGTGTGTGATCCGGGTAGCTGTTTTTTGTTGCCATGCATATGAGAAAATGATCCAGTGGATTATTTTTGAGTAAAAACATAGAATAATATGAAACAGAGGTAATTCGAAATGCTTCCTGAACAATTTACGAACCGGATGAAAGAAATGCTGAAAGAAGAATACGAGGATTTTGCTGCCTGCTTTGGAAATGACCATGCATATTCCCTGCGGATCAATCCGTTAAAAGGAACGAAGGAGCAGTATGATCAGACTTCCGTATTTAAAGAAAGAGAGCTATTAAAGGAGCAGGTTGCCTGGGAGGAGAATGGCTTTTACTATGAAGATTCCCTGCAGCCCGGGAAGCATCCTTTTCATGAGGCCGGAGTGTACTATATTCAGGAAGCCAGCGCGATGGCACCGGCAGCAATCTGCAAGAGGGCAGAACCGAATTTTGTAAGCTCCGCAGATGATGCGAAGATCGGAATCGGAAATGGCACAGAGGGACAAAGGGAGGAAAAGAACGCAGATAACTTCCGGTTCTGCGGAGAGCGGATTCTCGATCTGTGTGCGGCCCCCGGAGGGAAGAGTACCCAGATGGCAGCAACCATGGCGGGAAGAGGAATTCTGTTCAGCAACGAAATCCATCCGGCAAGGGCAAAGATTCTGTCTGAGAATATTGAACGCATGGGGATTGTGAATGACATTGTTCTAAACCATGATCCCAAGGTGCTGGCAGAACGTTTCCCATCCTATTTTCACCGGATTCTGGTGGATGCGCCCTGTTCCGGAGAAGGGATGTTCCGCAAGAATGAAGAGGCGGTGGAACAGTGGTCTTTAGAGAATGTGAGGCTGTGTGCACAGCGGCAGGAGGAGATTTTAGAGTGTGCCTATACCATGCTGATGGGTGGTGGAATTCTGGTTTATTCGACCTGTACCTTTGCACCGGAAGAGGACGAAGAGATGATCGCACATTTTCTTGCGAAGCATCCCGATATGAAGCTGCTTCCGGTTCCACTTGTCGGAGGTATGGAAGCAGGGCTTGCCATGTCGGAACCATTGATGAAGCTGCTGCAGAATCAGGGACAGTCAGAGAAGAATACCGCATATGACACGAAAGAGAGATTCCGCAAAGAACTTCAGAACACCGTCCGTCTATGGCCGCATAAGGTACAGGGAGAGGGACACTTTGCTGCTCTTTTGCAGAAAGAGGGAACTGCCTGCCTTAAAGAAAATGACCGGGAAATGAATCGGGCTTTCGGTTCAAACCTGGGAGAAGGTTCTTCCGTGATGCAGAGCTCTTCCCGTTTGCAGGGCAATGACCAGAGAAAAACAAAAAAAAGAAAAAATAAAAAGAACCATTCCGGATCAAACCAGATGACCGAAGCCATAGCCGCATTTGAACAGTTTGAAGCACAGACGCTTAACCCATCCTGGCGGGAAGGAAAGGAGGGAGCTTCCTATCTTACCTTTGGAGATCAGTTGTATCTTGTTCCGGAAGGGACACCGGATCTGCATGGACTTAAGGTACTGCGTCCGGGGCTGCATCTTGGAACCTGCAAAAAGGATCGTTTTGAACCCTCACATGCACTGGCTCTTTCCTTAAAGAGCAAAGATGTCAAAGATACCATTGATTTGTCGGTGGAAGATGCGATAAAATATATAGAAGGCTATACCTTCCCGGCAGAAAACCGGAAAGGCTGGTGCCTGGTTACCGTGGAGGGCTACAGCCTGGGCTTTGGAAAAGCAGCAGGAGGAAGCCTTAAAAATCACTATCCGAAGGGACTTCGCAAGTCATGTTAAAGAAACGAATGTATCCGTTACTGGCAGCCTCGATACTGCTTCTGGCACTTACCGGCTGCGGAGCGGCAAAATCTGAGAATATAACGGCAGGAATGGAAGCCATTAAGTCATTGGACTATGATACGGCACTCACCTGCTTTGAAGCAGCAAAGGAAGCAGGAGAGAATGAACGGCTTCTGTATCGGGGAGAGGGAATTGCCTATTTAGGAAAGACCATGTACCCGGAAGCGGTGGAAGCATTTCTTGCCTCCCTCAATCACAGCAATGGTCTGATTGAGAATATGGACTATGACATTAACTATTATCTGGCAACAGCTTATTATAAGCAGGGAAACTATGACGATGCCATAGCGGTATACGATGCCATTATTGCCATGAAGAAGGATGAGAGAGATGCGCTTTATTTCCGTGGCGCGGCCTATACAGAGAAAGATGAGATCGAAGAAGCGCAGCAGAGCTTTGATGCGGCGATTGCAGTCGATCCTTCGGATTATGACCGGATCATTGATATTTACTGTATTCTGAACGAGCATGGTTATAAGGAGATCGGAACAGCTTATCTTCAGACAGCCATGGAGAATGACACAAAGAAGATGACCAATTACGAAAAGGGACGGATCAGTTACTATCTCGAGGACTATGAGAATGCCCGTACTTATCTGGAAAAGGCACGGGATGAGAAGGGATACGAGGCCGTTTTATTCCTCGGAAAGACCTATGAAACACTGGGAGACAATAACTATGCTATCAGTGTATATAACACGTATCTCGAAAATAATCCCGATGCGGCACAGGTCTGGAACCAGCTTGGATTATGTAAACTGAACATGGAGGATAATGAAGGCGCACTGCAGGCCTTTCAGACAGCGATGCAGATTGAAGATAACGGAATGCTGCAGACACTTAAGATGAATGAAATCATTGCCTATGAGCATCTCCATGAGTATAAAAAAGCATCCGTTTTGATGGAAAGCTACCTGAAATCCTACCCGGATGATGAGACGGCACAGAGAGAATATCTTTTCCTCAAAACACGCTGACTTATGCTTTGGCTAGCTGGGGATGTCGGAGACATACACCGGATATGAGCCGGCAGTCAATGGTCAGATTAAATAAAAATAAAAAATATTATTGTATAATCAGCACAAGATTTATGTTTACAATGTTATGTAAACACAATATCTTGTGCTTTTATATTGACTTTCCTTTAGGGCAATGTTAAACTTTAAATCAATGAGGCTTGATGATGAGCCTCATGTTTTTTCAAAGAAGGGGGACTTACAGTGTTTCAGGTAATCAAAAGAGAAGGCGAAGTTACAGATTTCACATTAACGAAGATCAGCGATGCTATTATGAAAGCATTTAATGCGACCGATGTGCAGTACAATAATGATGTGGTAGATCTTCTTGCACTTCGTGTTACCGCAGATTTTCAGGGCAAAGTGAAGGATGACGGGATTCATGTTGAGGATATTCAGGACAGCGTGGAGAAGGTTTTGGAGCAGGCAGGCTATGCAGAGGCTGCCAAGGCATTCATTCTTTACCGTAAACAGCGTGAAAAGATGCGTACCATGACTTCGACCATTCTGGATTACAAAGATGTAGTCAACAGTTATGTGAAAATTGAAGACTGGCGTGTGAAGGAAAACTCAACAGTGACCTATTCCGTAGGAGGATTAATCTTAAGCAATTCCGGAGCTGTTACAGCGAATTACTGGCTGTCTGAAATTTATGATCAGGAGATTGCGGATGCACATCGTAATGCGGACATTCACATTCATGACCTGTCCATGCTTACCGGATATTGTGCCGGCTGGTCCTTAAAACAGCTTATTACAGAAGGCTTGGGCGGTATTACAGGAAAGATTACCTCCGCCCCTGCAGCACACCTTTCCGTGCTCTGCAACCAGATGGTGAATTTCCTCGGCATTATGCAGAATGAATGGGCCGGAGCACAGGCATTTTCTTCCTTTGATACCTATCTTGCTCCGTTTGTCAAGGTAGACAACCTTTCTTATAAAGAAGTAAAGAAGTGTATTGAAGCATTTATTTATGGTGTGAATACACCGAGCCGCTGGGGAACGCAGGCTCCGTTCAGCAATATTACACTGGACTGGACGGTTCCGTCAGACCTTGCAGAGCTTCCGGCAATTGTTGGCGGTAAGGAGATGGACTTCTGCTACAAGGACTGCAAGAAGGAAATGGATATGATTAACAAGGCCTTTATCGAGACGATGATCGAAGGAGACGCCAATGGCAGAGGCTTCCAGTATCCCATTCCCACCTATTCCATTACCAGAGATTTTGACTGGTCCGATACCGAGAACAACCGGTTATTATTTGAAATGACATCCAAATACGGTACACCGTATTTTTCTAATTATATTAATTCCGACATGGAGCCGAGTGATGTACGTTCCATGTGCTGCAGACTGCGTCTGGATTTAAGAGAGCTTCGTAAGAAGACCGGCGGTTTCTTCGGATCCGGCGAAAGTACAGGCTCTGTCGGTGTGGTAACCATTAATATGCCGCGAATTGCCTATCTGTCTGCAACGAAGGATGACTTTTATAAGCGCCTCAATAAGATGATGGATATAGCGGCAAGATCTCTAAAGATCAAGAGAGAAGTCATCACGAAGCTTTTGAACGAAGGACTGTATCCTTATACAAAGCGGTATCTGGGAACCTTTGAGAATCATTTTTCAACGATCGGTCTGATCGGTATGAATGAAGTTGGTTTGAATGCCAACTGGCTTCGTGCGGACATGACCGATAAGCGGACACAGGAATTTACCAAGGAAGTTCTGAATCATATGAGAAACCGTCTCTCCGATTATCAGGAGCAGTACGGAGATCTGTATAACCTTGAGGCAACTCCGGCAGAGAGTACGACCTATCGTCTGGCCAAGCATGACCGTAAGAGATGGCCTGCCATCAAGACCGCAGGAAAGCCGGGAGACACCCCGTATTATACGAATTCCTCCCATCTGCCGGTTGATTATACCACCGATATTTTTGACGCACTGGATATTCAGGACGAATTGCAGACACTTTATACTTCCGGAACGGTATTTCATGCATTCCTTGGAGAAAAGCTTCCGGACTGGAGAGCGGCAGCGGATCTCATCCGCACGATAGCAGAGAACTATAAGCTTCCTTATTATACCTTGTCACCGACCTATTCCATTTGTAAGGAACACGGTTATCTGGCAGGAGAGCAGAAGATTTGTCCTCACTGCGGTAAGGTGACAGAAGTATACAGCCGTATTACCGGGTATTACCGTCCGGTGCAGAACTGGAACGATGGTAAGCTTCAGGAATATGCGAACCGTAAAGAGTATGACGTAGCACATTCGACATTAAAGAAGCCGATTGTGACGATGGTAACTCTGTCTGATTATGATAAGCCTAAAGCATCTGTAACAGTGGAAGAGCCCGAAAGCATCATTTATTTATTTACTACGAAAACCTGTCCGAACTGCAAGCTGGCGAAGGAATATTTAAAGGGTATCAATTATCTTCTGATTGATGCCGAAGAGAATATGGAACTGGCAGCTAAATATGGCGTGATGCAGGCACCGACCCTTGTTGTCGCACATGGGGATCAGGTTAAGAAATATGTAAATGCATCCAGGATCAAACAGTTTGCGGATAGCTGCAGGGAAGTCCTTGTTTAGATTGTTATAAGGACATAAGAGCAAGTGGATTGATTTTTCAAGGTAATTGAAAATGCCGACTACAAAATGTCGGCATTTTTCTTGAGACAATATGATAAAGGAGAGAGAAGCGATGATTAACAAGCTGGTAGCACAGATTAAAAAAACCGGAGCACCGATTGTGGTTGGCTTGGATCCGATGATGAAATTTATTCCGGAGCATATCAGGGAAAAAGCGTTTGCGGAATTCGGAGAGACACTGGAGGGAGCAGCAGAAGCAATCTGGAAGTATAATAAAGCAATTGTGGATGCAATTTATGATCTTGTTCCGGCAGTGAAACCGCAGATTGCCATGTATGAACAGTTCGGACTTCCGGGACTTTCCGCATTCTATAAAACCGTACAGTACTGTAAGGAAAAGGGACTTATTGTCATCGGCGATATCAAGCGTGGGGACATCGGCTCCACCTCAGAAGCCTATGCGGTTGGACATCTTGGCAGGGTGCAGGTCGGAAGCAGGTCTTATTATGGATTTGACGAAGATTTCGTAACCGTGAACCCGTATCTTGGATCCGATGGTGTCAATCCGTTTATCAAGGTCTGCAAGGAAGAGAAGAAGGGAATTTTCGTACTGGTGAAGACCTCCAATCCGAGCAGTGGAGAATTTCAGGATCGTCAGATTGCAGATGCCGGAAACCGTCCGCTCTATGAAGTGGTAGGTGAACAGGTGGCAAAATGGGGAGAAACCCATATGGGTGACACCTACAGCTATGTCGGAGCCGTGGTTGGTGCAACCTATCCGGAGATGGGAAAAGTGCTTCGTAAAATCATGCCGAAGAGCTATATCCTGGTACCCGGTTACGGTGCACAGGGCGGCAAGGGCGCTGATCTTGTTCATTTCTTTAACGAAGACGGACTTGGTGCGATTGTCAATTCCTCCCGTGGGATTATCGCTGCTTACCAGCAGGAAAAATATGCATGCTTTGGCGCAGAGAACTTTGCAGATGCTTCCCGTGCAGCCGTGCTTGATATGAAGGAAGATATTGAACAGGCGCTGGCTAGTCGTTAGAGGCAGTTGTTTTCTAATGAAGTGGAAAAGAAAATCAGAACAGTAAAATTATATAATAAACACAGACACATCCGCTTTATACGAAGAAGGATGTGTCTTTTTGTAACAGGTATTTTATGTAGCTGTAAGACCGTCTAAGTAAGCCAATAAAAGAGCCTTTTTCTGGTCACTCAGAGCATTCCAGTCAGCAAAAAGACTATCTTACCACCAAGAAAGAGGCTTTGTTGACAGCTGGTTACAGCGGAGTCAATCGCAAGAAACGAGTTTACAATAGCAAGTACGCTTTATCCAGCATTTGTTATTGCCCAAAGGTGAAATGAATGTAACTGAATTGAGTAGATTGTGTGAAATGAGCCGAACAACTGTGTATAAGTACATTGAATTGCTGAAATGATTATGCGATCAGAGTGAATAAAATGTATGAGAAATGAATAATATGCATCCCCCATTTTCTGTGAGGGCGTTGTAGCAGACCTATTTTTTACCCACAGATAAATTTTGAATATGCTCTTTTAATACCTTGTTGATATAGGAACTGAAATTTCGGTCATCCTGTTCGGCAAGGTCTTTTATTGTTTCAATAATATCTTCATCCAGTGAGACAGACACTTTAATTTTATATGCTTTATCTTTCATACTTTTTGCCCTTTCTTGCTACTTTACATATTGTATTAAATTTTTAGTGATGATATACTAAAGTGGCAACAAGTAGTAAAAAGTAGCAAATAAAAG
>CAVJLN010000052.1:0-19215 GCA_963650485.1 Bacteroidaceae bacterium | reverse complement strand
CCAAAGGCGCAGCACGAGTTTAGTGAGAGGGACAAGTAGAGCAGACTTAGTGAAAGCAAGCCAAAGGCGAAGCTTGAACTTAGTATATATAAAAGTAAAGGAGGAACGAAGTATGAAAGAATTAGTAATATTAATCAGACCGGAGAAGCTTGAGGATGTAAAGAAGATTTTGGATGACATAAACTGCGGAGGAATGACCTTGTCCACGGTCATGGGCTGTGGAACACAGAAAGGAATATCTTCTGATACTGAGGAGACGGTGAATGAAATCAGGGGATTTAAGACGACAATTAATTTACTTCCGAAGGTAAAAGTAGAGGTCGTCATAGAGGACAAAGATGTAGAAACGATTATTGAGAAGATGCGTGAGACCTGTGCGACAGGACATGTCGGGGATGGAAAGATCTTTATCAGGGACATTGAAGATGTAGTCCGGATCCGGACAGGTGAGAGAGGGACAAAAGCACTTTAAGAGATGGAGAGGTGATTCCATGGGAAAAATTGTTGAAATAGAAGGTGTAAACAAAATATATGGAACCAATCATGTGGTAAAGGATCTGAATCTCTCCATAGAAGAGGGAGAATTCCTGACACTGCTGGGTTCCTCAGGCTGTGGAAAAACGACAACACTGAGAATGATCGGCGGTTTCGAAGAGCCTACAACGGGAATCATTATGGTGGAAGGTGAGAGAGTTGAGGATAAGGAGCCATTTGAGAGAAACGTCAATACGGTATTCCAATCCTATGCACTTTTTCCACATAAAACCATATATGACAACATTGCATATGGATTAAAAATGAAGAAGGTGCCGAAGGCAGAGATTAAGGAACGTGTCTATGAAATGATGGAGATGGTTCAGCTTACTGGATTTGAAAAAAGGTATCCGGCGCAGATGTCCGGAGGACAAAAGCAGAGAGTTGCCATTGCGAGAGCCCTGATCAACAGACCGAGGGTGCTTTTACTGGATGAACCGCTTGGAGCATTGGATCTAAAGCTTAGAAAACAGATGCAGCTTGAATTAAAAAGATTGCAGAAGAAGCTGAATATCACCTTCATATATGTTACCCATGATCAGGAAGAAGCGCTGACCATGAGCGACAGAATCGCGGTAATGCATGACGGTATCATTGACCAGCTGGCAACACCGGCAGAGATTTATGAACATCCTGCAACAAAGTTTGTAGCGACCTTCATAGGCGAGACAAACATCTATGATGGCTGTATTACCAAAATAGAAAACGGCATTGCCACACTGACATTGGAGAATGGGGCGGTATCCGTGAAATGCCCGGAGGACTTTTCTTTATTGGAGTATGCTACGATTTCGGTAAGACCGGAAAAAATGAAATTTGCCATGGAGCCGGTAGAGGGCTTTGAGTTAACAGCACAGGTAAAGGATTATATCTATGTAGGCTCCATACTGAAATGCATCGTAGCCCTTCCCAATGGCAATGAACTGAAGATTGAACGTCTTGCAGGACAGGAGCTGCCGGAAATAGGAAGCAGGTGCTTCCCTTATTGGAACGTAGGAGATGCCGTATTGATTCATAATGAAAGCCATTACATATTTGAAGAATTGAATAATATCCGATTGGCTTAGGAGGTGCTTTATGAAAAAGAAAACGAAGCACGAATTCAGATCAAATACCCTGCCGGCGCTGATTACCGTTGGCCCGGTTACACTTATTATGGTGCTGCTTATTGCGGTTCCCCTTATCTATGTTGCTGTGATGAGCTTTTGCTCAATTGACGAATTTTATAATGTGACCTTCCAGCTTACCTTACAGAATTATGTAAGACTTGCCAATACGGATTATTTAAGAATCTATGCACAGTCCATGGGGATAGCGCTTGTAACAACGGTGATCTGTATCCTTGTCGGATACCCGTTTTCCTACATCATAGCGCGCACGAGGAGCAGAAAGAAAAAGATTTTATATATGCTGGTGATTATTCCGTTCTGGACCAATTCCCTGATCCGGATATATGGCTGGCGAAATTTACTCGGAAGCAGTGGCTGGCTGAATGGTCTGCTGATGAAGCTGCACCTTGTGAGTGAACCGGTTGATTTCTTATACAAGCAGGGAACAACGATTCTTGGTATGGTGTATTGTCTGATACCGTTTATGATTTTGCCGTTGTATACCGCAATAGAAAAACTGGATGGCTCCTTACTCGAGGCTTCCTCTGATCTGGGTGCAAGACCTGTCAGTACATTTTTTGAGGTCATACTTCCACTTACATCGGGTGGTATTTTTTCGGGAAGTCTGATGGTATTTATCCCGTGTCTTGGATATTTCTTCGTGTCAGATATTCTGGGAGGCGGAAATTCGGATGTGATCGGAAACCTGATCGAAAGACAATTCCAGAGTGGAAATAACTGGCCGTTGGGAGCAGCGTTATCCATTATTTTAATTGTAGTGACACTTATTCTGGTCAAGCTCTACCAGAAGCTGGGTGGAGATATGGATGCACTTGGTGTGTAGGAGGTGCCGGATGAAGAAAAAGAAGAAGGAAAAAAGAAATAAAAGATTGAGCATCACGTTCTGTACACTGGTATATTTATTTTTATTTCTGCCCATATCCGTGATTGTAGTGAATTCATTTAATGCAACCACCACAAAGCCGTATATGAGCTGGAAGGGCTTTACCCTTGACTGGTACGTGAAGCTTTGGGACAACACATCTTTGCTGGAAGCATTTGGAAATACCATGATCATTGCAGTAGTAAGTACCTTACTTGCCACAATCATAGGAACTCTCGGG
This sequence comes from Bacteroidaceae bacterium, assembly GCA_963650485.1. Lineage (GTDB taxonomy): Bacteria > Bacillota > Clostridia > Lachnospirales > Lachnospiraceae > Suilimivivens. Next base: position 16,448 of record CAVJLN010000052.1, on the reverse strand, counting down.
GCAATAGGGATGTACCGCTATAAATTCAAAGGAAAATCAATGATCGATGGACTTTTGTACATACCGGTCGTAATTCCGGAGATCGTGCTTGGTATTTCACTTCTGACAATATTTGCCAAAGTAAATATACCAAGGGGAATGCTTACACTGATTCTTGCACATGTGACATTCTGTATCCCGTTTGTCATATTCAATGTCAGGGCAAGGCTTGCAGGGTATGACAGCTCCATCGAGGAGGCCAGTATGGATCTGGGAGCCAATCGGCTGGTGACTTTTTTTGAAGTTACGCTTCCGGTACTTGCTCCGGGAATTTTAGGAGGAGCGCTGCTGGCATTTACCTTATCCATAGATGATGTAATCATCAGCTACTTCGTATATGGTCAGACCAAAACTTATCCGCTTAAGGTCATGGAGAGTGTAAAAAGTGGTGTCGCACCGGATGTCAATGCATTGTCAACGCTGATCCTTGTCGGAACAATTGTATTTGTTTTCGTAACGCAGGGAGATTTATTGAAACATAACCGCTCAGCCTTGAAGAAATAAGCTGCTGAAAAAGGTAAATTTGATAGCCGATCTGTATCATTCGGCAGCTTATGAAGGGACAAGGCTGAACAGTCATAATAGTTTTAATACAAGGAGGGAAAGATTATGAAAAGAAAATTATTAGGTTTCATCATGACAGGAGCAATGGTGCTTTCCATGCTGACAGGCTGCGGGAGCTCCGGAACGGAAGCAAAGAACGGTTCGATTAATGTGTTCGTATGGACGGAATATGTTTCCGATTCGGCAATCAGTGCCTTTGAAAAAGAAACCGGAATTAAGGTTAATGTATCGACCTATTCCTCAAACGAGGATCTGCTTGCAAAGCTGAAATCAGAGTCAGAGGGTACCTATGATATCATTCAGCCATCCGATTATGCGGTCGAATATCTGATTGCGCAGGACAAGCTTGAGGCTCTTGATAAGGAGAAGCTTACCAATCTGTCCAATATTGATGATGCATATCTGGATGAAAGCTATGATCCGGGTAATGTATACAGTGTTCCGTATGAAGGCGGCGTAGCTTGTATTGCAGTAAACACATCAAAGGTAGATAAGGAAATCACATCCTATGCGGATCTGTTTGATGAGTCCCTTAAGGGGCAGCTGGTTGTTCTGGATGATTACAGAGCAGTGATCGGCATGACAGAGCGTTCCATGGGTCTGTCCATGAATGAGACTGATCCGGATACCCTTGCACAGGTGGAAGAAAAATTACTGACACTTAAGGACAATGTTAAACTATATGATTCGGACTCACCGAAATCAGCACTGATTTCCGGTGACTGTACCGTAGGAATGGTATGGTCGGCAGAGGCTGCCCTTGCCATGGATGAAAATCCGGATATCCAGATTGTTTATCCTGCAGAAGGAGCCTATGTGTTCTTGGATAACTGGGCAATTCCCAAGGGTGCGAAAAACTATGACGGAGCAATGGAATTTATTAATTACATGCTGTCAGCAGAAGCGGCAAAGATGAATATTGAGGATTTCCCGTATCTGTGTCCGAACAAGGCTGCACTTGAGCTCATGGGAGAAGATTATGTGAATAATGAAGCAAAGAATGTACCGGCAGAAGTGATTTCAAGCGGCGAATTTGTCAGCTATCTGGATACTGATACACTGGCAATCTATGATGAAATGTGGACGAAACTCAAAAAATAGATAGTTGCAACAAAGGTACATTAGTTTGATATTTCAATTTAAGTTACAAGCTGCTTTTGTGGATAATTGCTTCTCATAGTTTAGTGAGGAGCTCTGAACTTGAAAATAATATAGATTATATGAGGAAGGGAAAAATGGATTATCCGAAAATAGATTTTCTATATCTAAATGAAAAAGACATGATAGAGGCCGGCGTACTTGATGCCGCAAAATGTATAGAGACAATGCGGGACACTTTGTCTCTATTTGGGAAAAAGGATTTTCTGCTGGGAGGTCCAAAGGCAGATGAACATGGCTTGCAGATGAATTTCCCGCAGAAATCTGACATAGAAGGCTTCCCTCTTGATGATGGACCGGACAGAAGATTCATGGCGATGCCAGCCTATCTGGGAGGCAGATTTCACATAGCAGGACAGAAATACTATGGCTCCAACAGCCATAACTCTGCTCTCGGACTGCCGAGGTCAATCCTCATGGTTACACTGTCAGATGTAGATACAGGAGCACCAAAAGCCATAATGTCAGCAAACCTACTCTCAGCCATGAGAACGGGAGCAATGCCTGCCATGGCGGCAACCTATCTGGCAAACAAGGACTCAGAGGTGCTGTCCCTGCTTGGACCGGGCGTAATAAATAAATGCGCACTCATGTGTTATATGGAAGTCCTTCCTAATATAAAGAAAATCAAAATCAGAGGAAGCTCATCCAAATCAAAGACAGCAGAGGCAATGAAAGAATTTATCGAGGAAAAATATCCACAGGTAGAAGAAATCGTAATCTGTGACAGCCTGGAAGAAGCCTGCCGGGACGCAGACGTGGTGTCAGAAGCCATGTCAGTGACCAAAGAAAACATGGAAGAATTTAAGCTGGAATGGTTCAAAAAAGGAGCAACAGTATTCAGCATGGGTTCCTTCCTTTATCGTCAGTATGATGATTTCAAGAAAACCACAATGGTAGTAGATAACTATGGAATGTACCAAAAATATCTGAGTAACTTTATAGCCAGAGGACCGGTAGATGAGTTTGGAAATAAACGAGAGTGGGTAATAATGGGCATCCATTTTGTACATCTGGTAGAGACAGGAGACATAGCCAGAGAACAGGTAATAAACTTAAGCGATATAGTGAATGGTAAGTCTGAGGGCAGAAAGGATAAGGATGAGATTGTGATGTGCTCGATAGGAGGCATGGCGCTGGAGGACTTGTCTTGGGGGTATGACTGCTATCAGAAAGCACTTTCCAAAGGGCTGGGTACCTCGCTTAATTTGTGGGATGCACCATATATGAAGTAGTTGCCGGCGGTTAGATACAAATAGTAGTATGGATTTATAATCCAAAAGAATTAGATATAACCTGAAAGTAGTAGAAAATTGGCGAATCGTGGTAATTGAACAGGTGTGATTTTTGAAGTAAAGTAAGTACATCAAAAGCAACGGAGCTGAAGCATTACATCAGTTCCGTTGTTTTACTTTATAAGAAATTAGTTGCTTTGCAACACCGCTCGCGCGCGAAGAGTTCGTAAGCGAACTCTTTATTTTAGAAAAATCAGATCACGATAGGAGGAATCAGATATGGCATACCCAACAATAGATTTTGTTTTTTTGTCAGAGGAAGACATGATAAAGGCGGGTGTAAAAGACATGCCGGCATGTATCAATGCCATGGAGGAGGTAATCAAGTGCCTGAATGTGGGAGATTATGTGATGGGTGGTGAAAATCATAACTCCCATGGCAGCCAGGTATCCTTTCCGAAGGAATCTCCTTTTCCGAATATGCCGCTTGATGAAGGAGATGACAGAAGATTCATGGCAATGCCGGCTTATATCGGAGGACCCTTTGATCTGGCAGGAATGAAATGGTATGGAAGCAACAGCAAGAATAAGACCAAAGGACTTCCACGTTCCATTCTTACCGTAATGTTAAACGATAAGGACACAGGTGCACCCATTGCACTGATGTCTGCCAATATCCTGAGTGCAATGCGAACCGGTGCAATACCGGGGGTAGGGGCACGGTATCTGGCACCGGAGCATGCAGCAGTCTGCGGAATCTGCGGACCGGGAGTTATGGGAAAAACATCACTCGCTGCCATCTTAGCCGAGTGCCCTGACATCAGGGAAATCAAGGTAAAAGGAAGAGGACAGAAATCCCTGAATGCATTTGTGGAATATGCAAAAGTAAAATATCCCGATATTCCGGTGATACGCGCAGTAGATACAGTGGAAGAGCTGGTAAGGGATACGGATGTCATATCCTTTGCAAATTCAGGAAATACCGATCCGAGTACGTATCCGCTTGTCAGGGGTGAATGGATAAAACCGGGAGCGCTGATCATCGGAGTCAGCTGCTTTGAGCTGGATGCAGAATATATGGCGAATACCGATAAGTGCAGGCTGGTTGTGGATAATACTGCTTTATATGAAGCCTGGGCCGAGGAATTTCCTTATCCGTCCTTTGGAGCAAACAATATCATCGGATCCAAATTTACCGATATGATCCATGATGGACTGATACAAAAAAGCGATATGTATGATCTGGGAGATATCATTTCCGGTAAACGGAAGGGCAGGGTATCCAATGAGCAGGTAGTGATTTTCTCGGTTGGAGGAATGCCGGTTGAGGACGTGGCATGGGGAAAGCATTGTTATGAAAAAGCCATGGAGCTTCACCTTGGGCAGAAACTGAGACTTTGGGAAAAGCCGGATTTAGCGTAAGAGTTGCGGAAGGAGGTCTATTATGTCAGAGAGAATAAAGGAGCACCCAATCCTCGGAGTTCAGGAAAAGGGTGAATTAGTGAAGTTTACATTTGATGGGAAAGAGATCGAAGGCTATGAGGGCGAACCAATCGCCGCAGCATTAAAGGCAGCAGGTGTGATGGTGCACCGATATACCCAGAAAGAACATAAGCCAAGAGGAATTTTCTGTGCGATAGGAAGATGTACGGACTGTGTCATGGTTGTGAACGGTGAGCCTAATATCAGAACCTGTATTACACCGCTTGCAGCGGGCATGGATGTACGAACCCAATACGGTGTATCGGATCAGCCGTTTGAGGAGCAGTAATCGAAAGGACTGGGGAAGGAGATTAACATGAAGAGATATGATTTAATCATAGTAGGAGCCGGACCTTCCGGATTGTCGGCAGGGATCGAGGCTGCAAAGAGAGGACTTAAGGTTGTCATTTTTGACGAAAATGAAAAGCCGGGAGGACAGCTGTTTAAGCAGATACATAAGTTTTTCGGTTCGAAGGAACATCGTGCCAAGGTCAGAGGATTCGTAATCGGGCAGCAGCTTCTGGATGAGGCAGATGAAGCGGGAGTCGAAGTTGTACTGAATGCGACGGTAATTGGTTTGTATCAGGATAAGGAGGTTGTTGTCAAAAGAGGCGGTGAGATAGAGCATTTTAAGGGAAATGCAATCATTATTGCAACCGGTGCCGCTGAAAATATGGTCACCTTTCCGGGCTGGACCTTACCGGGAGTTATCGGGGCGGGGGCAGCGCAGACAATGATGAATCTTCATGGTGTTCTTCCGGGGAAAAAGGTTTTAATGCTTGGCTCCGGAAATGTAGGACTTGTCGTTTCCTTCCAGCTTGAACAGTGTGGATGTGAAGTCGTGGCACTTGTTGATGCCGCACCAAGAGTAGGTGGTTATGGTGTGCATGCGGCAAAGGTGGCACGTACCGGAGTACCGTTTTATTTATCCCATACGATTGTAAAGGCAGAGGGAGTGGAATGCGTGACCGGAGTTACCATTGCGGAGGTAGACAGCAGCTTTCAGTTTATTCCCGGAACGGAAAAGCATTTTGATGTAGATACCATTTGTCTTGCAGTCGGACTTTCACCCATGTCACAGCTTTTGAAGATGGCAGGCTGTAAGATGGAGGACAATCCCAAACGCGGAGGTCAGGTACCCATCTGTGATGAGTATGGCAGAACCTCCCTTCCGGGAGTATTTGTTGCAGGAGATGTATCCGGAATCGAGGAGGCCTCTTCAGCAATGATCGAAGGACGTATGGCTGGAGTTGCAGCTGCGGAATATCTGGGATATATAGAAAAGAAGGAACTGGATACAGAGCTTGCGGCACTTGACCATGCGCTTGACGGACTCAGGCAGGGAATGTTTGCGCCAAAGAACAGGGGAAAGGTGATTGAACAGACCGAGGAAGGAATTGCGATTTCCCAGAATTTATTGCTGCACGGCTATGTCGCAGATGATGAAATAGACCGGTTTCCGGGAGTAACGCACAGGTCAGGAGCACATCCGGTTATAGAGTGTACGCAGAATATTCCCTGTAATCCGTGTCAGGATGCCTGTAAGAAAGGGTGTATCTCGATTGGATCAAACATTACCTCTCTTCCCATCGCAGTGGAAGGGGCGGACTGCATCAATTGTGGAATGTGTGTGGCGAGCTGCTCCGGTCAGGCAATCTTCCTTGTGGAGGAGGATTGTGGAGACGGCACGGCAACGGTGACGCTTCCCTATGAATTCTTACCATTACCGGAGGAGGGTACTAAGGGTAAAGGACTTGGAAGAGACGGAAAGGTCATATGCGATGCTGAGGTGGTTTCCGTGAAGAGTCTTAAAGCATTTGATAAGACCAGCCTTTTAACGATGAGAGTGCCTAAGGAATATGCGATGAAGGCAAGATTTTTTAAGGCAGTTTAGGAGGAGTGTATGATGAATTCAGTAAATGATCGATCAAGAGATATTGGTCCCTTTGTTCCGGGACCGGATGATGATATGTTAATCTGCCGCTGCGAGGAGATCACAAAGGGAGAAATCCGGAAGGCTGTACACGATGGAATGTGGACACTCACAGAGATCAGAAGATACTTAAGAACAGGTATGGGACTTTGTCAGGGACAGACCTGCAGCAGGCTGGTCAAGGGAATTGTGGCAAGAGAGCTTGGCGTTTCTCCGGCAGAGCTTGAACCGGCAACAAGCAGGGTGCCGATGCGTCCAATTGAAATGAAGATATTTGCAAATGAAGCAGCGGACGAAAGGGAGGACGGATAGTATGAAGACAAAAGCTGAGGTCGTAATTATCGGTGGTGGCATCATTGGATGTGCCACGGCGTATTATCTGGCAAAAATGGGAATTGACGTAATCGTCCTAGAGGGCTCTGACCATATCGGAAACGGTGGTTCATCACGAAATGGCGGAGGGGTAAGACAATCGGGAAGAGATGTCAGGGAGCTTCCCCTTGTTATGTATGGAATTAAAAATCTGTGGCCGACATTATCGGAGGAACTGGAGGTAGACTGTGAATATCATCAGGATGGAAACCTACGGCTAGGTAAGACAGAAAAGCACAGGGAGATTCTTACAAGGCTTGCAGATAATGCAAGAAATGTCGGACTGGATGTCCGGATGATTGATGGAGATGAGGTCAGGGCGATTAACCCGTATCTGTCGGATGAGGTAATCTGTGCCAGCTGGTGTCCTACCGATGGACATGCCAATCCGCTCACGACGACACTGGGCTATTATAAAATGGCAAGAAGGCTCGGTGTGACATTTATAACAGGAGACCCCGTAACAGAGCTTCGGGTGATAAAAGGGAAAATACGACAGGTAATTACTCCCAATAATGTATATGAAGGTGAGAACGTGCTTGTTGCAGCCGGTCTTGACTCAAGAGAGATCCTTACAACAGTCGGAATTGATATTCCGATGACAAACTCGCTGTTGGAATGTCTTGTAACAGAGGCGCAGCCTCATATGTTTGACCAGATGCTCGGTACTGCGGAGGCAGACTTTTACGGGCATCAGACAAAGCATGGTTCGTTTGTATTCGGAGGATCCTCAGGCTTAGAAAGATACAATAAGGATAATGGAACACCGGTAAATTCCTCCAAAACAGCGCCCTGTATCTGCCGCGGAATTATGAAATACTTCCCGGATCTTGCCAATGCGAAGATCGTGCGTACCTGGGCAGGCTGGATGGATGCTTCTTCGGATGGAGTACCGTCTCTTGGAACAGTGGATGAAATTCCGGGATTATATGTGGCATGTGCCTTTAACGGCCACGGCTTTGGAATTGCACCGGCAGCAGGAGAGCAGCTAGCAAAGCTTATTGTGACAGGAAAGACAGATGTGGATCTTGGGGCATTACACTATGACCGGTATAAAGCGAAGATTTAGAAATCAGTCATTTCTATAGAACAGCTGTCTGATGTGGATAACCTGCCGGAGATGACAGATCTAAGTAGATAAAGAAGTAGATAAAGAAGTAGATAAAGAAGGAGAACAGCATGAATCATTTTACATTTCATATACCAACAGATATCAGATTTGGTAAGGATCAGGTGCAGTGCCTGCCTGCAGAATTAGCAAAATATGGAAAGAAGGTTCTGCTTGTTTATGGTGGCGGAAGCATCAAAAGGAGTGGCCTTTATGATAAGATCAGGGAGCTTCTTGCAGACTTTGAAGTGTCAGAGCTTCCGGGAATAGAGCCGAATCCGAAGCTGACCTCCGTGGAAAAGGGAGCTGCCATCTGTAAAGAAAAAGGAATACAGGTTATACTGGCTGTCGGAGGTGGGAGCACAATCGATGCCTCCAAGCATATTGCGGCAGCAGCATGCTATGACGGGGCACCCTGGGATCTGGTTAAGGACAGAAGCCTTGTGAAAAAGGCCATACCCGTTGCGGTAGTTCTCACCATATGTGCGACCGGTTCGGAAATGAATTCCGGAGCGGTAATCAGCAATGAGCAGACACATGAGAAGCTCGAGATCAACCATCCTCTTTTATATCCCGTGTTATCGATCTGTGATCCGACGTATTTATACACATTGCCTTCGAAACAGACCGCAGCCGGGTCAGTTGATATACTGTCCCACGTAATGGAGCAGTACTTCCAGCCAAATGATGAGGCATATATCACGGATGTGCTCAGTGAAGCAGTAATGAAAACTGTAGTAAAATATGCTCGAAAGGCCATGGATGAACCGGAAAATTACGAGGCACGTTCCAATCTGATGTGGGCATCCACCGTGGCGCTGAATCATCTGCTTACAGTCGGAAAGGGTGGCGCATGGAGTGTTCATCCGATTGAGCATGTAATCAGTGCTTATTATGACATCACACACGGAGTAGGACTGGCGATACTGACACCGGCATGGATGAAGTATGTACTGTCGGACAAAACAGCACCCCGCTTTGCAAGATTTGCAAGAGAAGTATTCGGCGTAGAAGAGACTGATAACCAAATAGCGGCAGAGCTTGGGATCCAAAAGGTCAGAGAGTTTAATCAGTCACTTGGCATGCCGGCAACTCTTTCTGAGGCAGGAGTACCGGAGGATCAATTTGATGAAATGGCATCAGAAGCAGTAAGGACAAGCGGAATTTCCTCAAGGGCATATGTTAAGCTGGACGTTTCTGCTGTAAAGCAGATCTTACTTAGCTGCAGGTAAGGAAGAGGATAGTGCTGCATCCTTTCCGTTTGACATTTTCCATTTAACCTTTATAATGTACATATACCCGTAACAGTATGGAGGAATGGATATGAGACAGTGTATGGACGCGGAAAACTTACACCGAAGATTAAAAAAGATCATTGGGCAGGTACAGGCCATTGACCGGATGGTGGATGAGGATGTGCCCTGTGAGGATGTGCTGGCACAGATCAATGCTGCGAAATCTGCACTTCATGGCTGTGGTAAGGTAGTTCTGGAAGGTCATATCAGGCATTGCGTGAGAGATGGCATCGAGCATGGGGATGCGGATAAGACGATTGAAAGCTTCACAAAAGCCGTAGAACGGTTCTCTAATATGGGCTAACTATTCAGAGCCATAATTCATATAAAGACAGATATTGTGTAAGGCAGTATCTGTTTTTTATTTCATAGGAAATGGCGTCCTATGAAGTAAAAACGCTCTGCTATGGATGCGTACTCTTTCTTGTTGCCATACAGATGAAAACCGGAGCAAACAAAAGTAACAGTTTCGCCGTATCTCTTGACAACTTATACCCCTATGGGTATTATAGACATGAAATAACCAATACCCCTATAGGTATAAATAAGGAGGTTTATGTATATGAAGCAGATAATGGAAAAATTAGAGGAGTTTTTGGACTGGGGTGGAACGAAGAAAGAAATCACGCTGCTGGTGATTTCAGGAATTGCATTGATCTTAAGTTTGTTGAAGATCGTGCCGCTTCCCTTTGACCTGGCATGGGTAGCAATTATTCTTTGTGGTATCCCGATTATTCTGGAAGCGGTGATCGGACTGGTGACCGCATTTGATATTAAAGCAGATGTTCTGGTATCCATGGCGCTGATTGCTTCCATTTGTATTCATGAAGATTTTGCGGCGGGTGAAGTAGCATTTATCATGCAGTTAGGGGCACTGCTGGAGGATCTGACAGTAGCGAAGGCGCGTGCCGGAATTGAGAAGCTGGTGCATCTGACACCGCAGACTGCACGGGTACTTGTGAGCGGTGCACAGAAGGTGGTTCCTGCCGAAAAGGTACAGATCGGTGATCTGCTCCGTGTGCTTCCGGGAGAAACCATTCCGGTCGATGGTGTCATTACGACCGGTCAGACTTCGGTGAATCAGGCAGTGATGACAGGGGAATCCCTTCCGGTTGATAAGACGGTAGGGGATGAGGTGTCGAGTGGAACGGTGAATCAGTTTGGTGTGTTTGAGATGAAGGCAACCAGAGTTGGTGAGGACAGTTCGATTCAGAGAATGATCCGTCTGGTGCAGTCTGCGGATGCCGGAAAAGCAAAGATTGTCGGAATCGCAGACCGGTGGGCAACCTGGGTGGTAATCATTGCTCTTACGGCAGCAGCGCTTACCTGGCTGATTTCCGGTGAAATTATCCGAGCGGTTACGATTCTGGTTGTATTCTGTCCCTGTGCGCTGGTGCTTGCCACACCGACGGCCATTATGGCAGCGATCGGAAATGCAACGAAGCATGGTTTTCTTGTACGGGAAGGCGATGCACTGGAGCGGCTTGCCAGGGTCAGCAGAATCACATTAGATAAAACAGGAACATTGACATACGGAACGCCGAAGGTAATCCGGGTGGTGAGCCTTATGCTCGAGGATGAAGGCGACCGGCTTTACCGGATCTGCGCATCGGCGGAACAGATGTCCGAGCATCCTTTGGGAAAAGCAGTTACACAGTGTTACCGTCAGGAAAAAGGGAAGGAGCAGTCTTTATTAAAAGTCGAAGGCTTTCGGATGCTTCCGGGGCGTGGCGTTTCGGCTCTTGTGGAAGGGCAGAAGGTGCTTGCCGGAAATGATAAGATGATGCAGGAGCATGAAATTGAACTTCCGGATGATAAAGACCGGAAGGAAGACAATTTGCAGATGCAGATTCAGGAACATCTGGAGAAGGGCTGTACCATCATTTATGTTGCAGTAGATGGCAGATTTGTCGGATTCCTGGCCCTTTCGGATACGCTTCGGAAGGAAAGCACGGCAATGATGGATGCGTTGACGGCGCTTCATGTACAGCCGGTGCTTTTGACCGGAGATCATGAAAATGCAGCGAATACGATTGCAGGACAGCTTCACATCAAAGAGGTTCATGCAAACTGCCTGCCGGAGGATAAGTTAAAATGGATCAGCAGCTATCAGGAAAAGAAAGAGGCTGTCTGCATGATCGGGGACGGAATCAACGATGCCCCGGCACTGAAAGCCGCAGATGTGGGAATTGCCATGGGAGGCATCGGAAGTGATATTGCGGTGGATGCGGCAGACATTGCACTGGTGGATGATGAAGTGAAGGAGCTGCCACATCTGGTTGCGCTTTCGAAACGAATGATGACAACCATCAAAATCAACATGAGCTTTTCGATGGGACTTAATTTTCTGGCAATTATACTTGCCATCACCGGTATCCTGAATCCGGTTGTGGGAGCACTGGTACATAACGCGGGCAGCGTTTTGGTTATTACAAATTCAGCATTATTATTGAAGTGGAAAAAGACATGGTAGTAGGAATTATTGGAGCAGTCATTGGAGATGTGTCAGGTCTTTTTCTGTTACCATTCATATTACCTTTATTTATGCATCAATATATGATAAGGTGTAAGTGTTTATAGAATAAGAGTAAGATATATGATAAAAATCGTGATGGCATAGAGCAGAGTTAATGGGGAAAGGAACATAGCCCCCTGGGTTAACAGAGAGGAGACATGAATGATACGATTTAATAATGATTACAACCATGCTGCACATGAGAGCATTTATGAAACAATGAAAGCCGATCAGGCGAACAACTATCCGGGGTACGGAGCAGATGGATGGTGTGCGAAAGCAGCTGAAGAGATTAAGAAGTTGATTGGCAGGGAAGATCCGGCTGTATACTTTTTCCCGGGGGCAACACAGGCGAACTTCGTGGTATGTGCCGCAGCGTTGAATTCGATTCAGAGTGTCGTTTGCCCGAAAACAGGACATATCAACTGTCATGAAGCCGGTTCCATTGAAAACACCGGACATAAGATTATCGAACTTCCGTCGATGGAAGGCAAGATCACGGCGCAGCAGGTACGGGAATGTGCTTCTTCCTACGTGGACCATGGGGAAGCGGAATATCTGACCGAGCCGAAGCTTGTTTATATCTCTTTTCCTACCGAGTATGGTACGCTTTATTCTTTAAAGGAGTTGCAGGAACTTCACCGGGTATGTAAGGAATATGGAATGTACCTGTTCGTGGACGGCGCGAGAATGGGATATGGACTGGGCGCATCAGTGAATGATGTGACCTTAAAGGATCTGGCAGAGTTGACGGATGTGTTTTATATTGGAGGAACCAAGTGCGGCGCGATGTTTGGAGAAGCCGTCATTCTGGTGAATGAAGAGTTGAAGCGCCACTTTAAGACCTATATGAAACAGAATGGTGCAGTTCTTGCGAAGGGCTGGCTGCTTGGACTGCAGTTCTACACGCTCATGAAGGACGGAACTTATTTCTCGATTACGAGAAAGGCAGATGAGCAGGCAATGCGGATTAAGGAAGCCTTTCATAAGAAAGAGATTCCGGAATACATGGGCAGCTATACGAACCAGCAGTTTGTAATTTTGACGAAGGAGCAGGAAGAGAAGCTTTCACAGAAATATATTTTTGAGCCGGATGGGGTGCTGCCGGATGGCCGCAGCGTGGTACGCTTCTGCACAAGCTGGTCCACGACAGACGAAGAAGTAAATGAGCTGGTGCTGGATATTCTTGCACTGTAGGATGAGTGATTTCAACGTACACAATTGGGCAGGTATCAGAAATATTCGGACTGCCTGTTTACAATAACTGCAGTTTTACAAATTCAGCAAAGAGGGTTCTGAATAGTTATGATAGATTTATTCGAAGAAAGTAGAGGAGTGTAAGTTTATGACAATTTTAAATCAGTTGAACAGTGCGCCCATATATCTCATATGTGGCGGCATCATAGCATTTGTAGCAGTTGTCTGTGTGGTTTTTCTGGTCAGGGCTTATCGGGCAGGCAAGGCACTGGGAATGGATGAAACGAAAATGAAACGGACCATTATTTCGAGTGCGACATTCTCTGTACTGCCGAGTATCGGAATTTTACTGGGAGTCATTGCACTTTCCGGAAGTCTTGGAACACCGTGGCCGTGGCTTCGCCTTTCCGTCATCGGAGCGCTTCATTATGAGACACAGGTAGCGCAGGCAGCAGCGGAACAGGTGGGAATGACAACACTTTCCGCATCTGAAATGACAGCAACGTCATTTTCTACCATTGCTTTGCTGATGAGTATTTGTATTATGTGGGGCATGGTCTTATCCATCTTTTTAAATAAGAAGTATACACAGAAGCTCACGAAGAATTCTTCTTCCGGTAAATCCGGATCTGCCGGTTTTGCGGATCTGGCAATGACCGCAATGTTTATCGGGCTTGTAAGTACCTACATTGGCCGTTATATTGGAGGCTTTATTTCCGAAAACGGTCTGTTTACCTTTAACGGTGACATCATTCCGCTTGTGGTTATGGTGGTTTCTGCGCTGGTAATGGGAATCTTCGTATTCCTGTCCGAAAAGAAAAAGCTTGGCTGGGTAGATAGCTTTTCCATTGCAGGAAGTATGATTGCCGGTATGGCTGCTGCTGTGATTGTCGGACTGATCTGAGTCTGAATTTTACGGTTATGCTTTGGAAATGGAATGTGGGAAGCCGAAAAGTAAACAGCCATAGAAACAGACAGCAACAGAAACAAATATTTATAAAAGTGGATAGTAAATACGAGAAGTATATGGCTGGGCAGACAGGATAGAGATATATGGTTATCGAAGCAGATGGTGATAAAAGTAGCAGCTATGAAGCAGATAGCAATAAGAGTAAATAGTAACAATAGCAAAGCCATAGAAGTCAGTAAAATTAAGAAGGGACACGAAAATTATGGAAGAAAATAAAACAAATACGTGGGAAGAATACCGGAAACGCACGCATGTAATCGGAAGGGTAGTCAGTGCTGTTACGTTGGTAATGCTGGTTGGTGCGCCGTTCCTGATAGGAAAAATTTTAGGAGCCTATCCCGATCTTAAGGCTGTGGCGAGAGCCTTTTTATCCGTAGGGCTGGTATGGCTGGTGAGCAGTGTGGCAGAGTTTCTGATCTATACACCGATGCTGGGTTCCGGTGGCGGATACCTTGCGTTTATTACAGGAAACTTAATTAATATGAAGATTCCGTGTGCGGTCAATGCACGTGATATGGTGGGTGCGAAGACAGGAACGCCCGAAAACGAAATCATTTCTACGATTTCCATTGCAACTTCCTCGCTGGTTACAATTCTGGTTCTGGCAGTCGGCGTTCTTTTGATGGTTCCGCTGCAGCCGGTTTTGCAGAGCGAAGTACTGCAGCCTGCATTTGAAAATGTAGTTCCGGCATTGTTTGGGGCAATGGCATACAAATATTACCGCAAGAATATGCACATTGCCGTATTCCCGCTTGTGCTGATGAGCGCACTGTTCATCTTTGTACCGGGACTCATTGCATCGACCAGCTTTATGATTATTCCGTCCGGCGCAGTTGCCATTCTGGTGGCTTGGCTTTTCTTTAAGAAGGGAAGGAAAGACCAGACAGAGTAAGGATATGATTCTGATCAGCTTTAGGTTACGAATTTTGAATCGTTACACTCATTTATTGATAAAGCAGGAAAGGTAACTGTGAAAGGAAGGAACAGTTACGAAGAAAGAAGGAAAGAGAATTATGAAATATGTAGGATGGATTTTAATAGGAATACTTCTGCTCATCATTTTGTTATTGTTGATTGCAGTAATCCGGACGCTTCTGATGCCGAACAAAACTTCCGATTATCAGGCAAAGGCAGACGGGAAAGAAGCACTTCGACTTGCCGAAAAGCTTTCCAGGATGGTACAGTACGACACGACTTCCCATGCCGGAGTAGCGGAAGTGGAGAAGTATCTTGGATTTCATAAGGTTTTGGAGGAGCTTTTCCCATTGGTACATAAAGAACTTCAAAAAACCGAAATAGATGGAAATCTGTTGTATTACTGGAAGGGAAAATCTTCTGAAAAGCCGATTCTTCTGATGAGTCATCAGGATGTCGTGCCGGCAGAGGGAGAGTGGATTCATGCTCCTTTTTCCGGAGATATTGCAGATGGCAAGGTATGGGGACGGGGTACTGCAGATACGAAGTGTACGGTGATGTCCTTTTTTGAAGCGGTGGAGGAACTGCTTGCAGAAGGATTTGTACCGCCGACCGATGTGTATCTGGCGTCCTCCTGTACCGAAGAATGGGCAGGGGACGGAGCTCCGAAGCTCGTAAAGGAGCTGCAGCGAAGAGGAATCCGGTTGTTCCTTCTGTGTGACGAGGGTGGAGCAATCATTACGGAACCCATCGGAGGAATTCATGGGAATTTTGCAATGGTGGGTGTATTTGAAAAGGGTAAAGCAGATGTGAAATTTACCGCCAGAAGTAACGGAGGACATGCCAGCGCACCGTCTAAAGGAACGCCGATTGCACGTCTTTCCGCTTTTGTGACCGAGGTGGAGAAGCATTCGCCTTTCCGGAAGAAGATGCTTCCGGAGGTTTCTGCCATGTTTTCTTCTCTGGCACCGTATGCGTCCTTTGGGTTAAAACTGGTGCTTGGAAACCTGTGGCTGTTTAAGCCGCTCTTAAAAGCAGCACTTCCGAAGATCAGTGCACAGGCAGGAGCCATGCTGCAGACAACCATTGCATTTACCATGCAGTCCGGCTCCGATGCATATAATGTGCTTCCACAGGAAGCAACCCTCGGAGCCAATATGCGATTTATCCCTCATCAGGGAGAGAAGGAAAGCCTTGAAATTATTCAGAAACTGGCTTCTCAATACGGTTTGGAAACAGAGATCATTCATTCCAATGACTATACAAAGCCCGTGGATATTCACGGTGAGGGCTATCAGCTGATGGAGCAGGTGATTGCACAGACATTTCCGGGGCTGCCCTCCAGTCCCTATGTAATGACCGGGGCAACCGATGCACAGTTCTACAGCCCGGTGTGTGACAACTGTATCCGCTTTGCACCGGTAGTCTATGGACCGGAGCAGATGAAGGGGATGCATGGTCTGAATGAGAATATTGAGTATAACTGTCTGCCTGGCGCTGTTCAGTTCTATAAGAACCTGATCCGCGCAGAGAAATAATTGAAATTGAAACTGAACTTGAAACTGTCAGGGATATGTGTCAAAAATAGTAGTACTGGGTATGGCAGATAAAATAAAGCTGCTGCACCCAGTGAAGATAGAAGTACTGGGTATGAGAGATGAAAAG
>CAVJLN010000051.1:0-19658 GCA_963650485.1 Bacteroidaceae bacterium | reverse complement strand
TTACATTTAATATGTTAGACAATGCAATCTATATGGGAATGCAGAATGACATTTCGTTTTTAATTATGAATGAAGTGAACCTGTATGAACATCAGTCTACTTACAATCTGAATATGCCGTTAAGAGATCTGTTTTATGTAGCAGAGTTGTTACAGGTTTATGTGAAAGACCAGTCCTTATACAGTTCCAAATTAATTAAGTTACCAACGCCGCATTTTGGTTAATAGTTCAGCCATGCAGAAATGATTATCTAATATGACCGTGGGAGCTTGCTCACAAAGGGCAGATGGGATAATCATTTCTATAGGGCAGACGCCCGACATGAAATAAGTTGTCGGTAATAAATATATATTTAATTGATTATGAAGAAAACGACAACTTATGAATGGCAAGGCTGAACTATTATGTTGGGTGGTAGAGACTAAACCGGAGAAACGTATTTTAAAATTGTCGGAAGCATTTGAAGTACCAACGGATGATCCGGAACTGGAATTAAAGGTAACGATACTGAATATCAATCCCAGTATGAATGAAGATTTAAAAGAGAAGTGTCCGGTATTAAAGCAGTATACTCAGTATGTAGAGCAGGTCCGGTACAACAGTGCGGATATGCCACTGGAACAGGCGGTGGAAACGGCAATCGAATACTGTATCAAGCATGAGATACTGAAGGATTTTTTGTTAAAGCAAAGAGCAGAGGTGGTCAAGATGAGTATTTTCGAATATGATGAAGAACGTGAAATGGAACTGATCCGCAGAGATGAGCGTGAAATTGGAAAAGAAATAGGAGAGCAGATTGGAAAGGAGAGAACCATCCAGACCATTATTTCTCTTTGCAGGAAGCATGGCGATACCAGGGATCAGACAATTGACGAGTTATGCGAAAACTGTGAACTGACTAGGGAAGAGGCAGAGAAGAAACTACAGCTTTACTGGAAATGAGAGAGTTTGTCATGTGAAGTGTGTAAATTTTATGGCAGTACAGTAAAAGACCGCTGCTCCGTTACGGAGGCAGCGGCCTTTTCCACAACAACATTTTATAGGAGCTATGTAAAGAGACTACTCAACATCTTGAAGTGCATCGTAATCTTCCTCACCGGTACGAATCTTTACAACCTTGTCTACGTTGTATACGAAGATCTTACCGTCACCGATATGTCCGGTGTACAGAGCCTTCTTAGCAGCTTCAATGACATCCTCAACAGGAATCTTGCTGACAACAACTTCGACCTTAACCTTAGGAAGTAAAGTTGCATCCATTTCAACGCCTCGGTACATTTCACCGGCACCCTTCTGGATACCGCAACCCATAACCTGTGTAACGGTCATTCCGGTAACACCCAAGTCGTTCATGGCTTTCTTTAAGTAATCATATCTGGAAAGCTTTGCAATGATTACTACTTTATGAATACCTGTATCAAGCGAAACAGGAGCGGTAACAACCTTCACAGAAGCATTCTTTACAGCTTCGGAAGCATTCTCGTAGGAGTCGGAGCCGAGGCTTGTATTTGAGTTGGCTTCCATGGTCATGGTATTGGAAATATCCATGATACTGAATCCGGAATAAGCGGATGCAAGACCATGTTCGGTAGGATCCAGACCAATAATTTCTTCTTCCTCGGTAACTCTTAAGCCGATGGTTGCTTTAATAATTAAGAATGCGATCGTAATGGTAACAGCGGTCCAGGCTGCAACAGTGATGAAGCCAAGGAATTGTAAACCAAACAGATGGAAACCACCACCGTAGAATAAACCGTTATAGGTGTCGTTTCCGGGAGCAGTGGTAGTTGCGAATAAACCGACTGCCAGAGTACCCCAGATACCATTTAAGCAGTGAACTGCTACGGCACCAACCGGATCATCTACACGAAGCTTGTAATCAAGAAACCAGACGCCAAATACTACTAATAAACCAGATACAGCACCGATGATAATAGCGCCGAAAGCATCGGTTACATCACATCCTGCAGTAATTGCAACAAGACCTGCAAGAGATGCATTTAAACACATGGAAATATCGGGCTTACCATATTTAATCCAGGTAAAGATCATACATACAACCGTAGCAATTGCAGGAGCAATGGTCGTTGTTACGAAAATGGATCCGAGCTGATCTACACTTGTAGCTGCAGCACCGTTGAATCCATACCAGCCAAGCCAGAGGATAAATACACCAAGTGCGCCGATCGTAATGTTGTGACCGGGGAAAGCATTTACTTTAACAATCTTGCCGCTTTCATCTTTGGTAAACTTACCAATACGGGGACCTAAGAGAGCAGCACCGATTAATGCGGAGATACCACCAACCATATGAATGGCACAGGAACCTGCAAAATCATGGAAGCCTAACTGGGCTAACCAGCCGCCGCCCCAGATCCAGTGTGCTTCAATGGGGTAGATCGATGCAGAAATAACTGCGGAGTAAATACAATAGGATAAAAATTTGGTTCTTTCTGCCATGGCACCGGAAACGATCGTAGCAGTCGTTGCACAGAATACCAGGTTGAATACGAAGTTGGACCAGTCAAAGTCTGCGTAACTGGTGAAAATATCAAATCCGGGCTTACCGATGAGACCAACCAGATCTTCACCAAGCAAGAGGCTGAAACCAATTAAAATAAATACAACAGTACCAATACAAAAATCCATCAGGTTCTTCATGATGATGTTACCGGTATTCTTGGCTCTGGTAAAACCAGCCTCCACCATTGCAAAACCAGCCTGCATCCAGAATACCAACGCTGCGCCAATCAGAAACCAGACGCTGAAAACTTCACTGTTTACGGCACTTAAAATTTCTTCTGTCATAATACATCTCCTCCTTTTTAACACATGATCTATTTTACTTATAAAAGTAAAATTGGCGTGCACACTTAAGAAAGTATACACGCCATTGTGTCTGTAATTATTTTATTTTATTAATTAGATATGGAACAGCAGATCACCATACTGCGGGAACGGCCAAGCACTTTCGGCAGTATCTACTTCGAGTGCATCACAGTCGCTTCTTAATTCTTCCATAGCAGGAAGGATCTGATCCTTATAGAAGGTTGCTTGGGCAAGACCATCGGAAATCTTTCCGCCTTCTTCAAGGAGAGCAGCCAGTTTGTTTGCTTTGTCATAAGCGGAATCTTCCAGTACTGAAAGCTTCTCAAGCAGATCTTTTTCCATCTTGCAGGATAAACCTTCGGTAACCGACAGCTTTTTCTTTGCTGTAGCAGCGAGGTCTCCGATATAGGAGTTTACAGCAGGCAGAATCTGTTTCTTTGCCATGTCAACCATGGTAAGACCTTCGATGTTGATGACCTTGCTGTAGGTTTCCAGTAAGATTTCATATCTGGATTCCATTTCCTTTTCGGTAAAAATTTTATGCTTGGTAAAGAGCTCTACATTCTTCGGTGCAAGGAAGGTAGGAAGGGCATCTACGGTAGTCTTCAGGTTCAGAAGACCTCTCTTTTTGGCCTCTGCTTTCCATTCATCCGAATATCCGTCACCATTAAAGATGATTCTCTTATGCTCCTTAATCGTCTTCTTAATCAATTCATTGAGCTTATCGGTAAAGTCCTCAGCACCCTCAAGTTCATCCGCAAACTGCTTTAATTCCTCTGCAACAATGGTATTGAGAATGATGTTCGGTCCGGAGATCGACTGGGAAGAACCAAGGCTTCGGAACTCGAACTTGTTGCCGGTAAAGGCAAAAGGTGAAGTACGGTTACGGTCTGTGGTATCCTTCGGGAAGGAAGGAAGTACGTGAACACCGATTTCCATCTTTTCAATACCGCTTCCGTTATAAGGCTTGCCGCTTTCAATGGCATCCAGTATAGCTTCCAGATCATCACCAAGGAACATGGAAATGATTGCCGGAGGTGCCTCGTTAGCGCCAAGACGATGATCGTTTTCAGCAGATGCAACGGAAACTCTCATCAGATCCTGATATTCATCTACTGCCTTGATGACTGCAGATAAGAATAAGAGGAATTGAGCATTTTCATAAGGAGATTTACCAGGCTCTAACAGGTTGACACCAGTGTCAGTTGTTAAAGACCAGTTGTTGTGCTTACCACTTCCGTTGACACCCTTGAATGGTTTTTCATGGAGCAGGCAGATAAGATTATGTTTCTTAGCCACATTCTTCATGATTTCCATGGTGATCTGGTTGTGATCGGTTGCAATATTTGTCGTAGAGAAGATCGGTGCCAGCTCATGCTGTGCAGGTGATACTTCGTTATGTTCCGTCTTAGCTAAAATACCAAGCTTCCATAATTCTTCATTTAATTCTTTCATGAAAGCGGAAATTCTTGGTTTGATCGCTCCAAAGTAGTGATCCTCCATTTCCTGACCCTTCGGTGCCATCGCACCAAATAAGGTACGTCCGCAGTAAACAAGGTCTTTTCTCTGTTCGTATAAGTCCTTATCTACAAGGAAGTATTCCTGCTCGGGACCAACCGTTGTGATGACACGCTTTGCATCGGTGTTACCGAAGAGACGTAATACACGGACGGCCTGTTCGCCAAGGGCTTCCATGGAGCGGAGAAGAGGAGTCTTCTTATCAAGTGCTTCACCGCCGTAGGAGCAGAACGCAGTAGGAATACAAAGCACTCCGTCCTTTACGAAAGCGTAAGAGGTAGGATCCCATGCGGTATAGCCTCTTGCTTCAAAGGTGGCACGTAAGCCGCCGGAAGGGAAGCTGGATGCATCCGGTTCGCCTTTGATCAGCTCTTTGCCGGAGAACTCCATGATGACACGTCCGTCATTCTGTGGAGAAATGAAGCTGTCATGCTTTTCAGCAGTGATTCCGGTCATCGGCTGAAACCAGTGTGTATAATGGGTAGCTCCTTTTTCGATTGCCCAGTCCTTCATGGCAATGGCAACCACATTGGCTACAGTAATATCTAAATCTTTGCCATCCTCGATGGTCTTTTTTAAGGATTTGTAAATGTCTTTAGGAAGTTTGTCTCTCATTATGGCATCGTTGAATACCATGCTTCCGAAAATTTCTGGTACATTACTTCTCATAAATGGCCTCCTTTTAAAATTGTTGTGATGACTCAAAACAAAATTCGTTTTGAGGGTGGCTGCACAAGTGCGCATCTTGTGCAGCGCTTTAAGGAAAACAATTTCCACATAAAAAAAGACGCCACAAGGATTAACCTCATAGCGCCTTTGCTTATGATAGTTCGGATTGTAGACCTAAATTTTTTGGTTGTCAATAGGTTTTTTGAAAAAATTGCAAGATTTTTTTTGATAAATGGCATACGGAAAACCACATTAATTAGGAAGAAACGCAGAATTGAGAAAAATATCAAATTTCTATTGACATCGTTGTAGAAACCGTTTAAAATGGCGGTTAGATAAAATTGCATTATTGTATACATGATAAGACAAAGGAGTCTGTTGAGGGACAAGTGCCCTCTGCGGACTCCTTTTTTACTTTATAGGAAATTCCACCGGAATTTCTATAAAGCAAAAAGCTCCGCAGGGATGCTTGAACTTAGTGCGAACCAGTCCGGAACACTTAATGAATGCAAGCGAAAGCGAAGCATGAATTTAGTGAGTGGGACAGAAGTAGATATAATATAAGGGTGAAACGAAAGGAGAACAATTATGTTTGACACGAAGAGGGAGCTTCCACAGCCTGCTTTGTACCAGTCTTCATTTGAGCATGACAACTGCGGTATTGGTGCAATTGTAGATATGAAAGGAAGAAAAACGCACAAAACAGTCTCCGACGCATTGAGCATCGTAGAGAATCTGGAGCACCGTGCAGGTAAGGATGCTGAGGGTAAAACAGGTGACGGTGTCGGTATTTTACTGCAGGTCAGCCATAAGTTCTTTGTAAAGGCCTGTAAGGAAGCCGGAATTGTACTTCCGAAGGAACGGGAGTATGGTGTGGGAATGTTCTTTTTCCCACAGGATGAATTAAAAAGAAACCAAAGTAAGAAGATGTTTGAAATCATCGTAGAAAAGGAAGGACTCGAATTCCTAGGATGGCGTGTGGTTCCGACCGTACCGGATGTGCTCGGACAGAGAGCCATTGACTGTATGCCATACATTATGCAGGGATTTGTCAAGAAACCGGCAGAAACAGATAAGGGCATTGATTTTGACCGAAAGCTGTATATTATAAGAAGAATTTTTGAACAAAGTACAGAGAATACCTATGTAGTAACGCTTTCCTCCCGAACGATTGCTTATAAAGGAATGTTCTTGGTAAAACAGCTTCGTACCTTTTATCCGGATCTGCAGAGCGAGGATTATTGTTCCGCAATCGCACTGGTGCATTCCAGATTCTCGACCAATACGAATCCAAGCTGGGAAAGAGCTCATCCGAACCGGTTCATCGTACATAATGGAGAGATCAACACCATCCGCGGTAATGCGGACAAGATGCTCGCAAGAGAAGAAACGATGGAATCGGAATACCTGAAGGGAGAATTATATAAGGTACTTCCTGTGATTAATTCTTCCGGTTCTGATTCCGCAATGCTCGATAATACACTGGAATTTCTGGTGATGAGTGGTATGCCGCTGCCGCTGGCCGTGATGATTACGATTCCGGAGCCATGGGTCAATAACCGTACCATGTCCCAGAAAAAGAGGGATTTCTATAATTATTATGCAACGATGATGGAGCCGTGGGATGGCCCGGCGTCCATTCTGTTCAGTGATGGAGATATTATGGGAGCGGTGCTTGACCGTAATGGACTGCGTCCTTCCCGTTATTATATTACGGATGATCATCAGCTCATCCTTTCTTCCGAGGTCGGTGTGCTGCCGGTTGCTCCGGAGCATATTTTAAGAAAAGATCGTCTTCGTCCCGGTAAGATGCTGCTTGTCGATACCGTAAAGGGTGAAATGGTTGATGATGATGCCTTAAAGGAGCGTTATGCTTCCAGACAGCCTTACGGAGAATGGCTTGACAGCAATCTGGTGGAATTAAAGAATCTGCATATTCCGAATGAAAAGGTACCGGAATATACCTATGAAGAGCGTCAGCGCCTGCAGAAGGCATTTGGCTATACCTACGAGGATTACCGCAACAGTATTTTACAGATGGCAAGAAACGGACAGGAATCCATTGCCGCCATGGGTATTGATACCCCACTAGCCGTGCTTTCTAGGCATCATCAGCCGCTGTTCCATTATTTTAAACAGCTTTTTGCACAGGTAACCAATCCGCCGATTGACGCGATCCGTGAGGAAATCGTCACTTCCACCACCGTATTTATTGGTGAGGATGGTAACCTGTTAGAGGAAAAGGCAGGCAACTGTAAGGTATTGCGTGTCAATAACCCGATTTTGACCAATACCGACCTTCTTAAGATTAAAAATATGAAGGAGGAAGGCTTCCATGTGGAAGTGGTTCCGATTATTTACTATAAGAGCATGAGTCTGGAAAAGGCGATCGACCATCTGTTCATCGAGGTGGATCGTGCTTACAAAGAGGGTGCCAATATTCTGATCCTGTCAGACCGCGGTGTGGACGAAAACCACATGGCAATTCCTTCCCTGCTTGCAGTTTCTGCCCTGCAGCAATACCTTGTTGCAACGAAGAAGAGAACGAGCGTTGCCATGATCTTAGAGTCCGGCGAGCCAAGAGAGGTGCATCATTTTGCAACCCTGTTAGGCTACGGTGCGTGTGCAATCAACCCGTATCTGGCGCTCGATACCGTAAAGGAACTGATCGAAAACAACATGCTCAACAAGGATTACTATGCAGCCGTGGATGATTATAATTCCGCAGTGTTACATGGTATTGTCAAGATTGCGTCCAAGATGGGTATTTCCACGATCCAGTCCTATGAAGGCTCCAAGAACTTTGAAGCCATCGGTATTGATGCTTCTGTGATTAATAAGTACTTTACGAATACCGTCTGCCGTGTGGGCGGCCTTACTCTGAAGGATATCCAGAAGCAGGTAGAAGAGCTGCATACCGAAGCCTTCGATCCGTTAGGACTTGAAAATGACCTGACTCTGGACAGCCCGGGAAGACATAAGATGCGTTCCGGAGCAGAAGAACATCTGTACAATCCGCAGACGATTCATCTTCTTCAGGAATCTACGAAGAGAGGAGATTATTCCTTATTTAAACAGTACACCTCCCTTGTCAATGAAGAGGACAATGTACGGAACTTACGAGGACTGCTTGATTTCAATTATGCGGCAGAGCCTGTGCCGATCGATGAAGTCGAGGATGTGGATTCCATCGTAACCCGTTTTAAAACCGGTGCGATGTCCTATGGTTCCATTTCCAAGGAAGCACATGAGACACTGGCCATTGCCATGAATACCCTTCATGGAAAATCCAATTCCGGTGAAGGTGGTGAGAGCATTGACCGTCTGACGATTGGCAAGGATGGATTAAATAAGTGTTCCGCAATTAAGCAGGTGGCATCCGGACGATTCGGTGTAACCAGTGAGTATCTGGTAAGTGCCAAAGAAATCCAGATCAAGATGGCACAGGGCGCAAAGCCCGGTGAAGGTGGACATCTTCCGGGCAAAAAGGTATATCCGTGGATTGCACAGACCAGACATTCCACCCCGGGGGTAAGCCTGATTTCCCCGCCGCCTCATCACGATATTTATTCTATTGAAGATTTGGCACAGTTGATTTATGATTTAAAGAATGCGAATAAGAATGCAGGAATTTCGGTGAAACTGGTATCAGAAGCAGGAGTTGGCACGGTCGCAGCAGGTGTTGCCAAGGCCGGTGCCCAGGTCATCCTGATTTCCGGTTATGACGGTGGTACGGGTGCTGCGCCGAAGACCTCCATTCATAATGCCGGCCTTCCTTGGGAGCTTGGTCTTGCGGAAACCCACCAGACCTTAATCATGAACGGACTTCGCAACAAGGTTCGTATCGAGACAGACGGAAAGCTCATGAGCGGACGTGATGTTGCGATCGCAGCCATCCTTGGTGCGGAAGAGTTCGGCTTTGCAACCGCGCCGCTTGTTACCATGGGATGCGTCATGATGCGTGTCTGCAATCTGGATACCTGTCCTGTGGGTATTGCAACCCAGAATCCGGAGCTCCGCAAGCGTTTTGCAGGAAAGCCGGAATATGTCATTAACTTTATGAGATTTATTGCGCAGGAGCTGCGTGAATATATGAGTAAGCTTGGTGTCCGCAGTGTGGATGAGCTTGTGGGACGTACGGATCTTCTTAAGAAAAAGGAGCGCTTAGAGGGACTGGCAGAGCACATTGATGTTTCCAACATGCTTGATAATCCTTATGCGACAGACCATGCCAAGGCAATCTTTGATAAGAAGCAGATTTATTCCTTTGATCTTGATAAGACACTGGATGAAAAGGTACTGCTTAAGAAGCTCGGTCCTGCACTTAAGGAAGGGAAAAAGAAATCCATCGAGGTTCAGGTCAGCAACGTCAATCGTACCTTTGGTACCCTGTTTGGCGCAGAAATTACCAGACAATACAAAAACAGTCTCCCAGAAGACAGTTATGTGGTAAAATGTCAGGGAGCGGGTGGACAGAGCTTTGGCGCCTTTATCCCGAAGGGACTGACCCTTGAGCTTTGCGGTGACAGTAACGATTACCTTGGAAAGGGGCTTTCCGGTGGTAAAATTATTGTTTATCCTCCGAAGGATGCACATTTTGCAGCAGATGAAAATATCATCATCGGAAACGTTGCACTTTATGGTGCAACCAGTGGCAAGGCATTCATTAACGGTGTCGCAGGAGAGAGGTTCTGTGTCCGTAACTCCGGCGCTCGTGCCGTCGTAGAAGGTGTTGGCGATCATGGATGCGAATACATGACCGGTGGACGTGTGGTTGTCTTAGGTAAAACCGGCAAGAACTTCGCAGCCGGAATGAGTGGTGGTATTGCTTATGTACTCGATGAGGACTTTGATTTATATACCAGACTGAATAAGGAACTGATTAACTTTGGTGAGCTTCAGAAGGAAAAGGATATTGCAGAATTAAAAACACTGCTTGAGGAGCATGTGAAGGCAACCGATTCCCCGAAGGGAAAAGAGATCTTGGCACACTTTGAAGCATATATTCCAAAGTTTAAAAAGATTATTCCGAAAGAATATGAAGCCTTAGGAGGTACATTATAATGGGAAAACCAACTGGATTTTTAGAATATGACAGAGAGGTTTCCAAAGCAGAGAAGCCTCATGAGAGAATTAAGAATTTTAATGAATTTCATACCCCGTTATCGAGAGATCATCAGCAGGAGCAGGCAGCCAGATGTATGGAATGCGGCGTACCGTTCTGTCAGTCGGGTATGACCTTAATGGGGATGACGAGCGGATGTCCTCTTCATAATCTGGTGCCGGAATGGAACGATCTTGTGTATACCGGCAACTGGAAACAGGCGTATAGCCGTCTGAAAAAGACAAATAACTTCCCGGAATTTACCGGAAGAGTGTGTCCGGCACTGTGCGAAGCAGCATGTACTTGCGGTCTGCATGGAGATCCGGTCTGCACCAAGGAAAATGAGTTATCGATTATTGAATATGCATATCAGAACGGCTATGCAGATCCGAAGCCGCCGAGAACCAGAACCGGTAAAAAGGTAGCGGTCATCGGCTCCGGTCCAAGTGGACTTGCAACGGCCGACCAGTTAAACAAGAGAGGACATTCGGTTACGGTCTTTGAGCGTTCTGATCGTCCCGGCGGACTTCTGATGTATGGCATTCCCAATATGAAGCTGGAAAAACGCTTCGTAGAGCGGAAGATCGATGTCATGAAGCAGGAAGGAATTACCTTTATAACGAATGCTGAGGCAGGCGGAGAAAATCCGGAATATGCGGCTTCCAGGATCATGGAGGAATTTGACCGCGTGATTCTTGCCTGTGGATCTGCCAATGCCAGAAATATAGATGTGCCCGGAAGAGATGCATCCGGCATTTACTTCGCAGTAGATTACCTGAAATCCGCAACGAAGTCCTTACTGGATGCCAACATGGAGATCCGTAAGGCATCCAAAAACTGGATCAGTGCCAAGGATAAAAATGTCGTGATTATCGGTGGTGGTGATACCGGAAATGACTGTGTCGGAACGGCCATCCGTCAGGGTGCGAAGAGTGTGATCCAGATCGAGATGATGCCGAAGGCACCGGACAAAAGAACGGAATCCAATCCATGGCCTGAATGGCCGAGGGTATGTAAGGTGGATTACGGTCAGGAGGAAGCGATTGACCAGTTTGGCAAGGATCCCCGTATTTATGAAACCACGGTCAAGGAGTTTATCAAAAATGAAAAAGGCGAGCTGACGGCAGTAAAGACCATCCACCTGCAGGGTGAGGTCGATAAAAAGACCGGCAGAAGAGTCATGAAGGAGATCGAAGGAACCGAACAGATTCTTCCGGCAGAGCTTGTGTTGATTGCAGCCGGCTTTTTGGGCTGTGAAAAAAGAATTGCGGATGCATTCGGTGTAGAGCTGAATGCACGTACCAATGTGAATACCGAGGCGGGAAAATATCAGACGAACGTACCGCATGTCTTTACCGCAGGCGATATGCATCGTGGACAGTCTCTTGTTGTCTGGGCGATCCGGGAAGGAAGAGAAGCAGCAAAAGAAGTGGATGAAAGTCTGATGGGCTATTCCAACTTAGGCATACAGTAAAGGAAAGTGAGGGTGAAAACAATGACCAAGTATATTTTCGTAACGGGAGGTGTCGTATCCGGACTTGGAAAAGGAATTACGGCGGCATCTCTTGGACGATTACTAAAAGCAAGGGGCTTAAAGGTGGCTGCACAGAAGCTGGATCCGTACATCAATGTGGACCCGGGAACCATGAGTCCCTTTCAGCATGGAGAAGTATATGTGACCGAGGACGGCGCGGAAACGGACTTGGACCTCGGACATTATGAGCGTTTTATTGATGAAGACCTGAATCGGTTTTCCAACCTGACAACCGGTAAGGTTTACTGGAATGTATTAAATAAAGAACGTCGTGGAGAGTATTTAGGCTCGACCGTGCAGGTTATTCCCCATATTACGAATGAGATCAAGGAATTTGTGTATCGTGTCGGAAAACAGACTGACGCAGATGTCGTAATTACGGAAATCGGCGGGACGATCGGAGACATGGAGTCCCAGCCGTTTCTGGAAGCGATCCGCCAGATTGCACTGGAGGTGGGACGTGAAAACAGCTTATTCATTCATGTGACACTCGTGCCATATTTACGCGGCTCGGAAGAACACAAGTCCAAGCCCACGCAGCATTCCGTAAAGGAATTGCAGGGAATGGGAGTCAACCCGAACATCATCGTGCTTCGATGTGATGAGCCGTTAGAGGATTCCATTAAGAACAAAATTTCCATGTTCTGTAATGTGAAGCCGGATTGTGTGATCGAGAACATCACTCTTCCCAATCTTTATGAAGCACCGTTGATGCTGGAAGAAGCAAACTTTTCCTCGATCGTATGCCGGGAGCTTTCCCTTAAAACAGCACCCTGCGACCTGAAGGAATGGACGGCACTGGTAGAAAAAATCAAGAGCCGGAAGAAGGAAGTCCAGATCGGACTTGTCGGAAAATATGTACAGCTTCACGACGCATACCTTTCGGTGGCAGAGGCTCTGCAGCATGCGGGATACCAGTGCGGCACCTATGTGAAGATCCATTGGATTGATTCTGAAAAGCTGACACAGCAGACAGTGGAGCAGGAATTAGGTGTTCTTCAGGGAATTATCGTTCCGGGTGGATTCGGCAACCGCGGTATTGAGGGCATGATTCTGGCAGCGAAATATGCAAGGGAAAATGGAATCCCGTATCTTGGCATCTGCCTTGGCATGCAGATTGCGGTTATGGAATTTGCCCGTCATGTGGCAGGAATTACCGATGCCAATTCCGGTGAGTTCGATGAGCTTTGCGCCAATAAGGTCATTGATTATATGCCGGGACAGAATGACGATATTGATAAGGGTGGTACTCTCCGGCTTGGAAGCTATCCCTGTGACATCCAGAAGGGAACCAGAATGGAGCAGTGCTACGGCGCGGATCATATTAACGAGCGTCATCGTCATCGTTACGAATTTAATAATGCATATCGGGAAAGCCTGCAGCAGGCAGGACTTACCTTAAGTGGTCTGTCTCCGGACGGACGTCTTGTAGAGGCGGTAGAATTAAGTGAGCATCCGTTCTTTATCGGTGTTCAGTACCATCCGGAATTCAAGAGCAGACCGAATAAATCTCATCCCCTGTTTCAGGGATTTGTCAATGCAGCGTGTGAACATGTACTGAAGACGGGTAACTATTCAGAACAGGTCGAAGCATTTACTGCTGAGACCGTAAGAAAATGATTCAGTAATGCAAAATCCCATCGGCGAAGCCGATTTGGAATGGATTTTGCATCGTAACTGTGAAGGTACTGAACAGTTACGAAAACGGAGGAGTAGTAATGGACAATTTAAAAGGAATTCATGAAGAATGTGGCGTTTTTGGGTGCTTTACCCAGGACGCCACAAGCCTTGCAGAGATTGCTTATTATGGGTTATACGCCTTACAGCACCGGGGGCAGGAAAGCTGCGGAATTGCGGTCTGTGAGGATGGACTTTTCACCTCGCATAAGGATCTTGGACTTGTAAATGATGTGTTTTCACGGGAGACCCTGGCGAAGTTCCCTGCGGCAACCGCGTGTGTCGGACATGTCCGGTATGGAACAACCGGTGGAAACAACCGCAGCAACTGTCAGCCGATCGAGGTCAATCATCAGAAAGGGAAAATGGCACTGGCACATAACGGCAATATCAGCAATGCCTATTCCTTGCGTAACCGTCTGGAGCTGAACGGTGCGATTTTCCATTCTACAAGTGATACGGAAATCATTGCGTATATCATCACCCAGAAACGTTTAAAAGCCCCCTCGATTGAGGAGGCTCTTTGTGATACAATGGAAGAGTTGGAGGGTGCCTACTCTCTGGTGCTGATGTCAGCATCGAAGCTCCTTGCCGCAAGGGATCCTTTGGGAATGCGCCCTTTGTGCTATGGAAAGACCGCGGACGGTATCTATGTGGTAGCTTCCGAAAGCTGTGCCCTAGAGGCTGTCGGAGCAGCCTTTGAACGGGATATTCTGCCGGGCGAGATTGTCGTTTTTGACGAAAAGGGAGTGCGATCCATAAGAACCCACTGTGATAAGAAACGTTGCCGGATCTGCATCTTTGAGTATATTTATTTTGCACGTCCGGATTCGGTTATTCAGGGGGTTCCGGTGCATGAAGCCAGAGTGCAGGCAGGACGGATCCTTGCAAGGGAAAATCCGGTGGAGGCCGATGTCGTGATCGGTGTTCCGGATTCCGGACTGGATGCAGCCTTAGGGTATGCACAAGAATCAGGTATCCCTTATGAAATCGGATTTATCAAGAACAAGTATATCGGCAGAACCTTTATTTCACCGGGGCAGCAGTCCAGAATGAATCAGGTACGCATCAAGTTAAATCCCATTCACAATGTCGTAGAGGGAAAACGTGTGGTACTGGTGGATGATTCGATCGTGCGTGGTACAACCAGTGGACAGATCGTGAAGCTTCTCCGCAATGCGGGAGCCAGAGAGGTTCATATGCGTATTTCCGCACCGCCCTTTTTAAATCCCTGTTATTATGGAACAGATATTGATACGAAGGAAAATCTGATCGCCTGTCATTATTCGGTCGAAGAAATTGCAAGGCAGATAGGCGTGGATAGTCTATCCTATCTGCCGGCAGAGGATCTGAAAAATCTGATCGGAAGTGAGAATTACTGCAGTGCCTGCTTTGATGGCGATTATCCGACCGCCATACCGGAGAACACCTCGAAGGACCGTTTTGAGAGCAGACTTTCCGAACGGGCAGCGAAGAAGTGACTGTGGCCGGTTTAACTATTCAGAACTCCATTCGTTATATTTTATCTTGCAATCATTGGAATATTTGCTACACTAGTTACAGGAATTAAATAGAAAGGAAGAAACAGAAATCATGAACAGTCCGGACAGGAAGCTGATTCTGGAGGATGGCAGCGAGTACATCGGCTACCACTTCGGAAGTCAGGATGAGCGAGTATGTGAAATCGTATTTAACACCTCTATGGTTGGATATCAGGAGATCCTTTCCGATCCGTCCTATACGGATCAGATGGTTGTGATGACCTATCCTCTGATTGGTAATTATGGAATTACCGATGAGGACTTTGAAAGCAAGCTTCTTTCCATTGGAGGAATGATCGTCAGAGATTATAATGATATGCCCTCAAATTTCCGGTATACCCAGACCTTATCGGAGGTCATGGAGGAGAACCATATTCCGGGAATTTATGGAATTGATACAAGAGAATTAACAAGAAGTATCCGTGATCTGGGATCCAGACGCGGCATTATGACGGATATATCAACAACCTTGGAGGAGGGTCTTGCGAAGATCAAGGCAACACCCATTCCCCATGACGCCGTATCCCGGGTAAGCTGCCATAAGAAATGGTATTCCCGTACCGCAAACCACCGCTACAATGTCGTAGCCATTGACTGCGGAATGAAATTGAACATTGTCCGTTCCTTAAATAAATATGGATGCAACGTGACCATCGTTCCTTATGATGTGACGCTCGACGAAATCGAATGGATGAGACCGGACGGTATCTTTTTATCAAACGGCCCCGGGGATCCGGAGGATGTGACGAAGGTCATTGCGCTCATTAAGCAGCTTCGCGGCAGGTATCCGATCTTTGGCATCTGCCTCGGACATCAGATGATTTCTCTGGCCTATGGTGCGAAAACCTATAAATTAAAATTCGGTCATCGCGGCGGAAATCATCCGGTGAAGAACCTAAAGACCGGTCATATTGAAATTACTTCCCAGAATCACAGCTATGCCGTAGATCTGGATAGCCTCGAAGGAACGGGTCTTAGCGTGACCCATATGAATCTGCTTGACCATACGGTAGAGGGTGTCTGCTGTAAGGAGGATCGCGTTTTCAGCGTGCAGTATCACCCGGAAAGTGCGCCTGGACCGCAGGACAGCAGCTATCTGTTCGAGCAGTTTATTGAGAATATGAAGGAGGTACAGACAAATGCCTAAACGGACAGACATTAAGAAGGTACTGGTCATTGGTTCCGGCCCGATTGTCATTGGACAGGCAGCAGAGTTTGACTATGCAGGAACACAGGCATGTCTGGCACTGAAGGAGGAGGGGTATGAGGTCATCCTCGTAAACTCCAACCCGGCGACCATTATGACTGATACCTCTATTGCAGATAAGGTATACATGGAACCCTTAACCCTGGAATATGTAGCGAGAATCTGCCGTTACGAAAGACCGGATGCGATTGTACCCGGAATCGGCGGTCAGACCGGATTAAACCTTGCCATGCAGCTTCAGAAAAAGGGCGTTTTACAGGAATGTGAAATCGAATTATTAGGAACCGATGCAGATAGTATTGAATGTGCGGAAGACCGTGAGCTGTTTAAAGAACTTTGTGAACGGATCGGAGAGCCGGTCGTTCCCTCCCAGATTACCTATTCGGTGGAAGAGGGGCTGGAAGCAGCAAAGAAAATCGGCTATCCGGTAATCCTTCGTCCTGCATTTACCTTAGGCGGAACCGGAGGAGGCTTCGCTTATGATCCGGAGGAAATGCAGCAGATGATGAAGAATGCGCTTGCGTTATCCCCGGTACATCAGGTTCTGGTCGAAAAGAGTATCAAAGGCTATAAGGAAATTGAATACGAAGTAATGCGTGATGCGAACGATACCGCAATCACGGTCTGCAACATGGAAAACCTGGATCCCGTTGGTGTACATACCGGCGATTCCATCGTTGTTGCACCGAGCCAGACGCTTACGAACAAAGAGTATCAGATGCTCCGTGACAGTGCTCTTAAGATCATCCGTGCCCTGAAGGTAAAGGGTGGCTGTAACGTGCAGTTCGCACTGGATCCGCAGTCCTTCTCTTATTATGTAATTGAAGTAAATCCCCGTGTATCGAGATCCTCGGCACTGGCTTCCAAGGCAACCGGTTATCCGATTGCGAGAGTATCAGCAAAGATTGCGGTTGGTATGGATCTGGATGAAATCCAGCTTGCCAATACACCGGCCTGCTTCGAACCGGCTCTTGACTATGTGGTTACGAAGATGCCCCGTTTCCCGTTTGACAAATTTACGGATGCTTCCAATGTACTGAGCACCCAGATGAAGGCAACCGGTGAGGTTATGGGTGTCGGACGTACCTTTGAGGAAAGTCTGCTGAAATCCATCCGTTCCCTCGAGGATCACAAGAATCATATTCATATGGAGAAGTTTGACCGCGAGAATATGTCCAAGGAAGAATTGCTTCAATATGTACAGGAGGGCAGGGATGACCGTATTTATGCGGTTGCACAGCTGATGTGGATGGGAGCCGATCATTCCCAGCTTTGTAATGCCACACAGATTGACCTGTTTTTCTTAGATAAGATCAAGAAGATCGTAGACTTTGAAAAGGAATTAGAGGGCGCTCCGGTTGGTGATGAGACCTTTTTACGGGAAGCAAAGAAGCGAGGCTTTTCGGATGCCTATATCGCAGAACTCTGGAAGCTGAAGGAAGAGGAAGTTTACGATATGCGTAAGAAGTACGGTATCTTCCCGATTTATAAGATGATTGATACCTGTGCAAGCGAGTTTGACAGTTATGTACCGTATTTCTATTCGACATATGAAAGTGAAAATGAATCCATTGTATCTGACCGTGAGAAGATCGTCGTGTTAGGCTCTGGACCGATCCGAATCGGACAGGGTGTGGAGTTCGATTATTCCACTGTTCATGCGGTACGTGCGATTCAGGAAGCCGGATACGAAGCAATCGTTATCAACAACAATCCGGAAACCGTTTCGACCGATTATACAACGGCAGATAAGCTTTATTTTGAGCCGCTTACGGTAGAAGATGTCATGAATATTATGGAGCTCGAACATCCGAAGGGTGTGATTGTATCCTTAGGAGGACAGACCGCGATCAATCTGGCAAAGCCCCTTGCCGAAAAGGGCGTAACGATCATTGGAACAGGCTGTGAAGCCATCGACAATGCTGAGGATCGTGACCTCTTTGAAAATATGATTCAGAAGACCGGAATCCCACATCCGCAGGGAATTGCCGTTACCGATATTGAAAGCGGTGTGGAGGCAGCAGCCAAGGTTGGCTATCCGGTACTGGTAAGACCGAGCTTCGTGCTTGGCGGACGTGCCATGGAGATCGTGGCGAACGAAAAGATGCTGCGTCATTACCTGAAGAATGCCGTGGAAGTAGATAAGGATAAGCCGGTTCTGGTAGATAAATATGTTGTTGGTAAGGAAGTCGAGGTTGATGCGATCTGTGACGGAGAAAAGGTATTTATCCCCGGTATCATGGAGCTCGTGGAACGTACCGGTGTCCATTCCGGAGACAGTATCAGCGTTTATCCGCCGTACGACATTTCCGACAAGGTAAAAGAGACTATTGCAGATTACACGACACGCTTAGGACTTGCCATCGGCATCCGCGGACTGTTCAATATCCAGTTTATTGTAGACCGTCAGGAGCAGGTATTTATTATCGAAGTAAACCCGAGAGCTTCCAGAAGCGTTCCGTTCCTGTCGAAGTCCACCGGACTTTCACTTGTTAATATTGCAACGAAGGTCATGATGGGTGAAAGCCTTGCTTCCCAAGGCATTACCGAGATGATTCCCAAGGATAAGGAGAGATGGTATGTCAAGGCACCGGCTTTCTCCTTCGAGAAGCTGAGCGGCATGGATGCTTACCTTTCACCGGAAATGAAATCCACCGGTGAAGCCATCGGCTATGACAAGCGTCTGAACCGTGCTTTCTACAAGGCCTTACAGGCATCCGGCATCCGAATGAAGGATTACGGAACCGTTGTTGTAACGCTTGCCGATGAAGATAAGGAAGAAGCACTTCCGCTGATCCGCCGTTTCTACAAGCTTGGCTTTAATATTGAAGCAACGATCGGAACAGCCAATTTCTTAAAGGAGCATGGCATCCGTACCAGAGTGCGTGGCAAGCTGAGTGAGGGCAGTGATGAGATCTTAAAATCCATCCGTGCCGGATATGTCAGCTACATCATCAACACCCGTGCGATCCTTTCCGGTGTGCACTATGAAGATGGTGTTGCTATAAGAAGATGTGCGGTACAGAACGGAGTTACCATGTTTACCTCTCTTGATACCGTAAAGATCCTGCTCGATGTCCTCGAGGAAACCGTTCCGGAGATTTCAACGATTGACGGCGGAACACCGTGGTAGGAAGAATCACATGAGGAAAAGGAATGTGCTGCATAGTGGACTCTATGAATGAGCATGGATAAATGGCGAAAATATAAAATAAAAAATCAATAATGAATCCCCGGTCTGTCCGATGCGGTGTGAAGCCACAGGATGAATCGGGGATTACATTTTCAGTTCTTTTTCATTTTTTCACTCATATCATGACTGCTGATTACAGGAATAAATTCAAAGTCCGTAACATCGTTCCAGTTGGAGACCCATTCATGCAGTAATTCCAAATTTTCTGCTTCATTGACCTGATAACAGGTTTTTGTATTTTTCAAATCATCAGGGATATCGGTATTCGACAGCATGTGGTCAGAAAACAAAATTCATTGCTTCTCTTTCTTCTTTTGTCAAAGCCCATCCCAATGCACCGGCATTATCATTTGCCTGTTTTACAGAGCGAACTCCCGGAATCGGAA
>CAVJLN010000050.1:0-20793 GCA_963650485.1 Bacteroidaceae bacterium | reverse complement strand
GGAACTCTTCCTCAACAACAACCGATTCCTCATCTGCCTCTTCCACTCCTTCCACCTCTTCCACTCCTCACACTCACAACTTCGTGTGGACAACTGTACAGGAGGTGACCACAGAACAGGATGGTTTAGAGGAATTAAGATGCGAATGCGGTGCAGTGGAGGGACGCAGCGTTATTCCGGCCAGTCAGGTATTTGTTAAGGGTCTGTATGGACAGATCAAGAATGCTGCAGAGAACGGAACCGTATCCTTCGATTCCGGAAAGCTTTATACCATTTCCGATTATCTCATCAAGATGTTACAGGAAAGAAACGATGTTACAACAGTAATCAATTTTGAGTACCAGCAGGTGAAATACAGAATGACGATTCCGGCAGGTAAGGATTATACCAGATTATTAGAAGATCAGGACTACTTCTACGGATACCTGTTCTTTGCCAATGAGATTGGCGCTACCGTAGAAGCCCTGTAAGGTAATCCTGCCTTTTCAGCTTTGTTCTGGACTCACTTCATATAACGAAGAAGCATTAAGGCGGAGAACAAATTGTTCTCCGCCTTTTTATTCCTCCTGAGATACTCTTTCTCTCATCAGCTGATACCGATACATATTGTAAAACAGAATGACCAAAAATGCCAAAATCAGCATCAAAAAATTTCCTATAACGGTAATATAATGGAAAGTCCCATACACTCTCCTAAAGATCCGGGTTTTCTTTCATAACGATTTCCTTTTCTGCTCATATTATAGCAAAAACCATCATTTGATGCAGTGGAACTTTTCTCATCCTACTTATAAAAAAAGGACTGCCTAATATTTGATAAGCAGTCCTCTCATATTATTCGGCTATAAATACCATAAGCTTAATTCTGCCCGTAATATGCATTTGCACCGTGCTTACGGAAATAATGCTTATCCTGTAATTCCTGCGGAGCAGGCGCTACCTGCGGATGGATCAGCTCCGTACGATATGCCATCTTGGCAACTTCTTCCAGAACCACTGCATTATGAACAGCTTCCTTGGCATCCTTGCCCCATGCAAACGGACCGTGATTCTTACACAACACTGCCGGAACCGCCATCACATCCTTCTTCATGCGATTAAATTCCGATACTATCAGATGTCCGGTGTTTTCTTCGTAAGCAGAGTTGATTTCTTCCTTCGTTAAGCACCTTACGCAGGGAATTTCTCCATAGAAATAATCCGCATGCGTTGTACCGTAGCAGGGAATACTTCTTCCGGTCTGTGCCCAGCTCGTTGCATAAGAAGAATGGGTATGAACAATTCCACCGATTTCCGGAAATGCTTTATACAGCTCCAGATGGGTCGGTGTATCGGAAGACGGCTTATATCTTCCTTCCACGCGGTTTCCTTCAAGATCCATAACCACCATATCCTCCGGTTTCATGATGTCATAGTCCACACCACTTGGCTTAATGACAAAGTATCCGGTTTCACGGTCAATGGCACTGACATTGCCCCAGGTAAATGTTACCAGACCGTATTTCGGAAGAAGCATATTCGCTTCATATACCTTCTGTTTTAATTCTTCTAACATAGCAAAACCCTCTTTCTTTAACTAAGTGCCTCAACAGCAGCCTTCTCTGCCGGGAGATTCTTCATATACTTCTCCATGAACTTCTCAAAGCCCTCGACATCCTCTGCAACAGGATCCATCTTGATACCCTTGTTTCCGGCAAAAATCTCCTGATTTAAGAACTCACCAAGGCTCTGTCCATCCTTCTTCTCTTCAAGAAATGCAGCCAGAACAGCAATACCCCAGGCACCGCCTTCCCCGGCTGTTTCCATAACCGATACCGGCGCGTTCATTGCTGCTGCCGCAATTCTCTGTCCAACACCCCTGGTCTTGAAATAACCACCATGTCCGAATAACTCGTCTACCTGAACACCCTCTTCCTTCAGCATCAGATCCATACCGGACTTTAAGGCTGCAAGTGCGGAATACAGATGCATTCTCATGGTATTGGCCAGTGTAAATTTACTCTCGGCATCACGTACAAACAGCGGTGCACCGGCATCAAAACCGGTAACCGGCTCTCCGGAGAAATAATTATAGGAAATCATTCCGCCACAGTCCGGATCACCCTCTAACGCAACACGGTAAAGCTTCGTAAACAAATCATTCATATCAAAGGTCAGACCATACATTTCACCGAATTCCCTGAACAGGTTCACCCACGCATTGATATCGGAGGTACAGTTATTACAGTGTACCATACCAACCAATGCACCATCCGGTGTGGTTACCAGGTCAATCTGCGGATATACCTTCGAAAGCTCCTTTTCCAGAACCACCATGGCAAATACAGAGGTTCCGGCAGAAATATTACCGGTTCGTTTTGCAACACTGTTCGTTGCGACCATACCGGTTCCTGCATCACCCTCCGGAGGACAAAGCGGAATGCCTGCCTGCAGGTCACCACTCGGATCAAGAAGAGAGGCTCCTTCTTCCGTTAAAATACCTGCCTCTTCTCCAGCCGATAATACCTTAGGAAGAATGCCACGGAGATTCCAACGGTAATTCTTATCCGCAACCAGTTCATCAAACTTCTGAATCATCGCCTGATCAAAATCTCCGGTATGAATGTCAATCGGGAACATACCGGACGCATCGCCGACACCGAGTACTCTTCTTCCGGTCAATTTCCAGTGGACATAGCCCGCCAGTGTTGTAAAGAAATCCACATAGGGAACATGCTCTTCTCCGTTCAGAATTGCCTGATAAAGATGTGCAATGCTCCATCTCTGTGGAATATTATAGTTAAATTCCGCAGTAAGCTTCGAAGCTGCTTCCTCTGTGATCGTATTTCGCCAGGTACGGAACGGAACCAGAATCGTATCATTCTGATCAAATGCCAGATATCCGTGCATCATCGCAGAGAATCCAATGGCATCAAAATGCTTTAAGGTAACGCCGTACTCCTTTTTCACATTTTCTTTAAGATCCTTATAACAGTCCTGTAAACCATCCCAGATATCATTCAAAGAATACGTCCATATCCCGTCCTCATAACGGTTTTCCCAGCTATGTCCACCGGATGAGAGAACATTTCCGGACTTATCCACCAGAACGGCTTTAATTCTGGTGGAACCAAATTCGATACCCAGGTAACCCTTCCCCTCAATCAATAGTTGTTTTGCGTCCATTGCAATACCTCCTGTAATTTTGATTCAAATGCCTGCTTCGCAGTCGCTTGCTGCCTGCTTTTAGCTTACTTAGACTCACATGCCCGTGCTTCGCACTTTCTGCCTGCCTTCGTCAGGCGCATGTTCGTTAAGTGGCACAGAAAAACAAATGCCTGCTTCGCAGTCGCTTGTTTTTCTTTGTGCCTACTTATAGAATACCTCGCCAAGCATCAGATCACGTTTAAAGTCACGGATCTTGGTATCCTGATCAATATAAACTGCCTCGATGCCCATGGCTGCTGCCCAGTCACCCATCTGTTCTGCCGTAAGATCATAAGTAAATGCCGTATGATGTGCTCCTCCTGCAAGAATCCATGCTTCCGCACCGGTGTACATATCCGGCTTCGGAGTCCAGAAGTTCGTTGCAACCGGAAGCTTGGGCATCGGCTTCTCTACCTTCTTACATTCTACATCATTTATAATCAAACGGAAACGATTTCCTAAATCAATTAAAGAAGTTGCAATACCCGGGCCTTCCTTGGAAGTAAATACCAGTCTTGCCGGATCCTCGCGGTCACCCATGCTTAACGGATTGCACTTAATACAGATCGGTCCATCTGCAATACTCGGACAGATCTCTAACATGTGTGCCTCAAGAATTCCTTCCTTGCCCTTTACCAGATTATAGGTATAATCCTCCAGCATGGAGGTTCCCTTCGGATTCTTCAAATCTCCGGTCATAAGCTTCATCAGACGCACCATGGCTGCAACCTTCCAGTCGCCTTCTGCGCCGAATCCATATCCCTTTTCCATCAGACGCTGGATGGCAAGTCCCGGAAGCTGCTTTAATGCACCGAGATCTCCGAAATGGGTCACAATTGCCTGATAGTTCTTTTCCTCCAGGAAACGCTCAAAGCCAATTTCAATCTGTGCCTGCACCGCTACATGCTTACGGAATTCCTTCTCGTCCCTGCCTTCCAGTAAAATCTCATACTTATCATAATACTCTTCTACCAGAGTATTTACATCTGCTTCAGATACTGCATCCACAGCCTGCGCAATCTCGTTAACGGGATAAGCATCGACCTCCCAGCCGAACTTAATCTGCGCTTCTACCTTGTCACCTTCGGTAACCGCAACATTACGCATATTGTCAGCAACACGCATTACACGGATGTGACTGCTTTCTACAATACCGACTGCGGTACGCATCCAGGATGCGATCTTTCCTGCCACAACCGGATCTGCCCAGTGTCCGACCACAACCTTCCTCTCAATCCTCATACGGGTTACGATATGTCCGTATTCACGGTCACCATGTGCCGACTGGTTTTCATTCATGAAATCCATATCAATAGAGTCATAAGGCAGCTCTTCATTAAACTGGGTATGTAAATGAAGAAGCGGCTTACGATATTCCTGCAATCCGATAATCCAGGACTTTGCAGGGGAAAAGGTATGCATCCATGTAATCACACCGGCACAGGTTTCATCCATGTTGGCCTCTTCAAAGGTCTTACGGATCAATGCGTTGGTAATAAGAGTCGGCTTCCATACCACTTCATAAGGTAAGATACCGGACTGGTTCAAGCCCTCAACAATCTTGTGGGAATGCTCTGCCACCTTGGCAAGACATTCGTCCCCATATAAATCCTGTGAACCTGTGCAGAACCAAAACTTGTACTCTTTTTTCTGTAACATAAGAAATAACCTCCTTTAAGTAGAATTTCCCTATTTTATCCACATTTTTGACGTAGATAAACAACTTTATCCTCTACTTAAAGGATACAACTTGTATTGTTCTTCTTACAAGTTGTTTATTCTAACCTGTACGTGCTTTATTATAAACATAAATTATTTACTGCCTGTTTTCATGCTCCACAAGTAATTCCGGATTAACCTGCCGGATCATGTAGCTGCTCCCGTTAAGCGTAATCGATGAAACAATTCCCTCATTGGAGTACATTCCCTCATCCACATAGGTATACTTCGGCGGTGTTTTTCCCATTTCCATCATCTGGATAATTTCTTCCACCCACGGACCATGTAACGGATTGCATTCCGCAATACAGGAAATTTCACCGTCAGCAACACAGGCTAATGCATTCTCATCGACACCGTCAAAGGAAACCACCATAATTTCACCATTCAGAATGTCCGTTCCGATCGTTCTTCCGGCTTCCTTAATGGCCTCAATGGCGCCAAATGCTTCATTATCGTTTTCACAGTAAACAACATTTAATTCCGGATATTCTTCGAGAAAGGACTGCATAACTTCTTTTCCTTTAGCCTGGGTAAAATCACCGCTTTCCTCCGCAAGAATATTCCATCCGTAATCCGTGGCAGCCTTATATAATCCCCGGGTTCTTCCGATCTGTGCGGTTGCACCGATGGTTCCCTGAATATTCACAATCCGGACCTCCTCCGGCGGAATCTCCCTTTTCAACGTGAACTGGTGGATCCATTCTGCCATCTTCCTGCCCTCAAGGCCAAAATCTGAGCCTACCCAGCAAGTGTACAGGGATTCATCCGGTACATTCACCCGGCGATCCATGATAATTACAGGAATTCCGGCATCCTTTGCCTCCTGCAGCACGGTATCCCACCCCGTTTCTGTAACGGGAGCCAGAACTATATAATCGACCTCCTGCTGAATAAACGTACGGATTGCCATAATCTGGTTTTCCTGCTTCTGCTGCCCGTCCTCCACAAACAACTGATACCCCTTTTCTTCAGTAAAGGTTTCCTTCATGGAAGCTGTATTTGCACTCCGGAAAGCAGACTCCGCACCAAGCTGGGAAAACCCGATGAGAATATCATCACTTTCTTCCTCGGTTTCTTCGACATTCTTATGATTCACCATCCGGATATTTTTTCCTGCAATGACTGCACACAGTACCACACAGATTGACATTAATATTATAAAAACAGATTTCTTCATATTCATCTTCATCACCTGCAATTTTCATCCTGATAAATATATATGTAACTGTCCGGAGCCAACCTCGAAAACATTGCATGGCTCTGAACAGTTACATATATTTTCACGTATTCATCAAGGATTTGCAAGATCTTTTCTTTTAACCTTTGGAAAGCTTCTTCTTTCTGGACATTACAATACTCTGTATCACGAGGAACAGACAAAGCATTGCCGCAATGGTGATTCCTGTCCACCATGCCTGATCAAGTCCTGCAGAAGATACAATATTCTGGATGGTGCTTAAGGATAACACACCGAAGAAGGTTCCGATAATATTACCAACACCACCGGTTAACATCGTTCCACCGATAATGGAGGAGGCGATTGCATTCATTTCCATACCGCTTGCATGGGATGCGGAGCCGGAGCCTACATGCATGAAGTATACAAAGCCGCCAACACCTGCCAACAAGCTGCAGATCAGATGAGAATAAAACTTCGTGCGTTTCACATTAATACCGAGCATTAAAGCGCTTTGGCTGTTTCCGCCAACCGCGTAGAATTTACGTCCAAACTTTGTCCATCGAAGAACACAGAACAGTAAAATGACAATGAACAGTGCAGCGACAACACCAATTTCAATGTAAGCATCCACATAATTTCCAAGCTTATTAACTGACCCCATTCCCGGAATTTTAATTCTGGTTTCCTTTAAAGCCACGAACTGCTCATTTGCCACATTGAACGGATTCGTGTTGACAATTGTTGTCATACCTCTGGCAAAGAACATTCCCGCCAGTGAAACAATAAACGGCTGAATATCGAGGTACGCTACCAGATAACCCTGAACAAGACCAAACGCAAGACCGATCAACAGAGAAATGACAATGGCTCCGAATACATTTCCACCATGATAATCCAGATATACGGCACAGCACATACTCACAAGGGCTACCACACCGCCTACCGAAATATCAATTCCACCGGTAATCATCACAAGGCTCATGCCACAGGAAATGATAATTAGCGAAGCATTTGCATTTAAAATATTAAAGAAGGTCTGCGGCTTCAAAAATCCTTTTCCCTGAAAAAGAATGGCTCCGATATACATCGCAAAGAAAACAACTACGGTAATAAACAGAAGCAGATTCGTATCTGTCAGCTTTATTTTCTTTTTTGTTTTCATATTACTGTACCTCCTTTTTCAGACTTCCTGCTTTGATGCGTTTGCCGAATTCTCCGAGCTTTTCCCGTACAACCGGTGCACTGAAAATAACGAGCAGGATAACGACTACCGCCTTATAGGCCGGAAGCGCATCGGACTGGACATTAAACTTATACAGTGTCGTTGTCAGGAACTGAATAACAAAAGCACCAAGAATGGATGCGGTCATATTGAACTTACCACCGCCTAAGGCATTTCCGCCAAGCGCTACAGCCAGAATGGCATCCATTTCAATATCCTTGGCAATAACCGAATAGTTAATGGAGGACAAACGGCTTACCTTAATGAGTCCAGCTACTGCCACACATAATCCAAGGATGACAAAGGTCAGGAACTTGATAAATGCCGGATTTAAACCATTTAATCTGGATGAGCTTTCGTTGATTCCGACAGCCTGTGTATATAGTCCAAGGTTTGTAAATTTCAGAACCAGTGCGGTCACGATCATACATGCCATTGCGATAAAGAACGGTGTCGGAATCGGGATTCCCGGAATGAAACCACCGAATATTGCAAAGGTAGCATCATTGACAATCGGAAGCTCATTGTTATTGATCCAGGCTGCAATGGAACGTCCTGCCGTATACAGAATCAGAGTCGCTACCATGGGCTGAATTTTGAAATATGCAACCAACACTCCGTTAAATGCTCCAAAAAGCATTGCAGCTACACAGCTTACCAAGAACGCTGCAATAATCGGTGCCTGTAAGGTATCCGGTCTTGAATTGTTTCCGCAAAGCATCCGGAGGATTACGCTGCCGCTGATTGCGATGGCTGCGCCCACGCTGATATCCTGCCCACCGGAAGCTGCGGTAACAAGCGTCATACCGATAGCAAGGATCGCAAGCTCTGAACCATAATCCAGAATGGTGATCAGGTATCCGGACAATACCGGATTTCCCGCACTGTTATAACCCAACGTAATTTTATAGAACGAAGGATCTGCAATTAAATTGAAAATAGCCAAAATCAATAATGCAGCTATTGGAATAAAGATCTGTCTGCGAAATATTTTCTGTATCATTCCGTATCACCTCCGGCTATTGTACTCATAATCTTTGCCTGTGTTAAATCTTTTCCTGTAAGCTCACCAACCACCCTGCGGTCACGCATAACGATGAGTCTTGAACAGGTACGAAGCATTTCATCTGTTTCGGAAGAAATAAAGGTTACGCTCATTCCCTCTGATGCCAGATCCAGTACCAGCTTCTGTATATCAATCTTTGTTCCGACATCAATACCTCTTGTCGGCTCATCCAGAATCAGATATTCCGGATGTGTGAATAACCATCTTGCCAGAATAACCTTC
Organism: Bacteroidaceae bacterium; assembly: GCA_963650485.1. Classification (GTDB taxonomy): domain Bacteria; phylum Bacillota; class Clostridia; order Lachnospirales; family Lachnospiraceae; genus Suilimivivens. The sequence goes on along the minus strand of CAVJLN010000050.1, from coordinate 12,195 downwards.
TGCTGGTTACCACCGGAAAGAGATTTAATCGGGGTATCCGCAGATGCTGTTTTAATGTCCAGAAGCTTAATGTATTCTTCTGCAATTTTATTCGCCTCTGCCTTAGAGAAGGGTTTAAAGAATCCCCGTAATACCTGCTGTGCCAGGATAATGTTTTCACGGACAGAAAGGTCACCTACAATTCCATCCACCTTACGGTCCTCCGGCAGATAGGCAATTCCATGGCGCATCGCATCAATCGGCCTGGTAATCTTTACTTTCCTGCCCTTCATCTTTACCGTTCCTCCTAATACATGATCTGCACCAAAGATGGCACGGACACATTCGCTTCGTCCGGAGCCGAGAAGTCCGGTAAATCCATTGACTTCTCCCTTTTTAATATAAAAATCAAAGGGCTTGATTCCTGCATTGCTTACAAGCTGTTCTGCTTCCAAAACATTCTCTGAAGCATCGGTTCCACGATAAACCTTATCTTTATCACGGATCTCGGATATATCATCGAGTTCTTTTCCAAGCATCTTTGCAACAAGCTGAACCCTCGGAAGATCCTTGATTTCATACTGTCCAACCAGTTTTCCATCCCGGAGAACCGTAATCTTATCACATACCTCATATACCTGATCCAGAAAATGCGTGACGAAGATAATTCCCACACCTCTCGCCTTCAGATCACGCATCAGCTTAAACAGTTTTTCAACCTCCTGCTCATCCAGGGAAGACGTCGGCTCATCCAGAATCAAAACCTTACAGTCCATATCTACCGCACGTGCAATGGCTACCATCTGCTGAACGGCGATGGAACAGTTTGCAAGCTGTTCGGATGCATCCGTCGGAATATCGAGAGCTTTTAAAATTTTGTTGGCTCCCTCATTCATGGATTTCCAATCCTGTAACACACCCTTGGTTCTTCCAATGTACATGTTTTCTGCAACGGAGAGATTCGAGCATAGGGTAATTTCCTGATATACCGTACTGATTCCAAGCTCCTGTGCATCCTGGGGCGATTTGATGTTAACCGGCTTGTCATGGCCTTTCAGATAGATATTACCTTCATCTTTTCCATAAACTCCTGTTAATACCTTAATTAATGTAGATTTTCCGGCACCGTTTTCACCCATCAATGCATGAATTTCACCCTCACAAAGTGAAAAATCAACTCCCTGCAGGGCACGTACTCCGGGAAAGCTTTTATGTATATTTTCCATTTGTAAAACAATATGTTCTTTCACTGCAGCCGTCACTCTCCTTGCCTTTATAATAAGCGCGGAGCAGCTTAGAATGACTCCCTTCCTGCACCGCGCTTATTCATCTGTAACTGTTCAATCGCTTTACCGTTATCTTAACAATTACATTAATCCTGAATAGTTACCCTGATTTTATAATTCTGATCTGTCAAAAAAGTCAGACCTTCCCTGTATTTCCTTAAATACCGTATTTGTCAACATCTTCCTGGGTAATAGAAGCTGCATCAAAGCCCTTTTCTTCCATGATGATGGTCTTCTCGGAAATGGTTCCACCGCTTTCCAGTGTCTTAATGATGTCATCGATGTAAGATGCCTGGAAAGGATTGCACTGTCCATCATAGTTCCAGTTCTGGTTTAATAATTCTTCCAGTGCCCACTTGTTGCAGTCAAAGCCCATGACGATAACATCCTTGCCAACCCCATGGGAAATATTTGCTTTATCAAGAGCCGCTACAGCACCCTTAGCCATATCATCGTTTTCTGCATAAATCACATTGAAGGATTCACCGGAGTCAATTACGGACTGTACGATCTGCTGTGCTTTTTCTGCATTCCACTCTGCGGTCTGCTGTGTTACCAGTGTCCAGCCGTCGGAAGCTACTGCTTCATCCAATGCTCCGGAACGTCCCTGCTGTGCTGCGGAGCCCATCACACCCTGAAGGTGAATAATCTTATATTCGCTGAGTCCCTGTCCCTTTAACCAGTCAACTGCGGTCTGGCCTTCCTTTGCCATATCCGATACGATGGATGCTTCATACAGACTTGCATCTGCATCAATGGTACGGTCAAACAAGATCACACGGATACCTGCGTCCTGTGCATCCTTCAAAACAGAATCCCAACCTGCGGTATCTGCTGCGGAAAGAAGAAGATAATCCACACCGTCCTGAATGAACTTCTGTGCTGCGGTGATTTGCTCATCATTTTTCAGGCTGTATGCAAAGGATGCATCATAACCGTTTTCTGCGGTAAACATTGCCTTCAGGTCTTTATCATTAGCGGTACGGTATCCGGACTCATTCGGATCATTATTAATGATACCAACCTTGATTAAGTCACCCGATGCGGATGTATCTGCAGAAGCGGAAGCACTGTCTGATGTGCTTTCTGTGTCCGTTGATGCGGCCGGTGCGGAACCGGATCCGCATGCGGTTAACCCAATTACCATTGCTGCTGCCATTGCCAAAGCCATAAGTTTTCTTTTCATATACTGTAACCTCCCATGAATAAAATAGTCTCATCAAAGAACCATTTCTTTGATAAGACTATCATAACTTTTCCGGCTGAAAACACCATGAAGATCCCTATGGCAAAAGTTGAATTTTATCCTCAAAAAATACCCTGAGTAGAATTTTTTACGAATTCGGTTGAATTTCTTCTTTCTGGCTGATGAGACCATAGTCTGCATCCGGCAAGAAGATCTTCACGGTGGTCCCCTCCTGATAGGTACTTGAAATCCGAAGACCATATTCTTCTCCGCAATTTAAGCGGATCCGTTCGTTTACATTATATAAGCCGTATACCTTACTTTCCACGAACTGCTTATGTAGCAACGCATTCCTTACCTGCTCCAAACGTTCCGGCTGCATACCGATTCCATTGTCCTTCACCTCTAAGACAAAGCAGAAACCCTCCCGGTATCCTCTTACCGTGATCTTCCCCTTACCACGTTTATTCTTAATCCCATGATAAAGCGCATTTTCCACAAGAGGCTGCACGGTGATCTTCGGAATCGTATTCTGATGAAACTCCTCCGGAACATCTATTTCATACTCGAGAATATCCTGATACCGCATCTGTTGGATCTCCAGATAACTCCGAACATGCTGGATTTCTTCCTTGATCGAAATAATATCCTTTCCCTGATTCAAAGAGGTACGGAAAAACTCCGAAAGGCTTTCCACCATATGAACAACCTTCTTCTGCTCATCACTTTCTGCCAGCCAGATAATCGTATCCAGTGTATTATACAGAAAATGTGGATTGATCTGTGCCTGAAGAAGCTCAAATTCTGCTTTCCGGATACGGATCTGCTCCTTCTTCACCTGTTCAAGAAGCTCGTTGATCTTGTCAATCATCGTATTTAACGATTCGCTTAGCTGTCTTGCTTCCACACCCGTATGAACATGGGATCTTACCTGCAGATTTCCCTGTGATACCTGCTGTGTCACTTCCACAAGCTCGGTAATCGGTCTTGAAATACTCAGAGGAATATAATGGGAAATAAACACAATCAACAGCAAAACCGCAACAAAGGAAATAACGGATATTTCTATCATGGAAACGAAAAAGCTCTGGGATTCCGCGTGGGATTCCTGTATTCCCTTTGTTTCATAATAGATATACTGAAAAATGGTTTCGCCTACGAGTGTTGTTACAATCTGGACATCATTTTCCCAGATTTCCATATTATCCTCGTAACGGCTTCCTTCCCGGATATTCTGTTCGATACGGTTCACATAGGTATCAAGATTATTCAGATATTTCTTAATACTTTTTAATCTGGTAAGGTTGTCTTTGGAATCCGTGATCTGTTCCAGTCCGGTAATGATCCGGTTTGCATTGGTAAGCATGTCCCTGAGCTCCGATTCCTCTACCGTCTTATTTCCTACAATCAGAAGATAAGTCTCATAGTCAAAATCCTTTTTAAAATCTAGTGTAAACTCACTGGCTGCTACGGTAGAGTTAATCATATCCTCATACCGGTAATTTGACGCCCACAGATTATAAAAGCAAAAGATCAGAAACAAAAAAATAGGAATCAAAATCACCAGATAAGAATATCGTATTTTACTTGTCAGGGAGGAACGGTCATAAAAATCCCTCACTGCCTTTTTCAATTTCGTATTCATGCTTTTCCTTCCCGGTATTGTGTCGGTGTCATTCCCTGTGTTTTACGGAACAGGGCGGAGAAATAATGCGGATCCTTATATCCGACCTCCAGTCCGATCTCACTGCTCTTTTTCCCGGTGCACCGAAGGAGCTCTTTGGCCTTATTCATGCGAAAATCGGTCAGATATTTAATAAACGGCTGTCCCGTCTGCTGGCTGAAAATCGTACTGAAATGATTGGGTGAAAAGTTCACATGTGCGGCAAGCTGATTTAAGGTAAGATCCTCTTCCACATAATGCTCTTCAATATATGCCTTCACATCATCCATCAGATCCTTATATTTATTCCCGGATACCTGATCCCGTTCATCAATTGCTTTCCGGATAATCCGGACAATATACTCCTTGGAATACTCAATACTGGACAAAACATCCGAAGCAACATCCATTGGTTCAACCTCTTCTCTGGACAGACCGATACCCTCCACAAATTCAGCCACACAAAAATAGGCATCCATGACAATATACTGGCGGAAAATTCTGGACTTCACAGCACTATGATCCAGCTTTTCAAAAATTTCATCGATAAAGTAAGAAACCTCTTCCCTGCAGCCACATTTCAAAAACTCCTGAATCCTGCTTTTTTCAAACTGCTTGTAATCCAGTTCCTGGATATTGAGGTTATCTTTCTCTGATTCACGATCCATGCTCTGTTTAAAATAACGTTCCCGGATCCTCTGCTTCTGCCTCCGCTCCTCGATGGATGCAGCCACGAGATCAATTTCCTTAATCAGGGCATCTCCGCTGATCGGCTTAAGAAGATACTGTGCCACGCCGATTTTAATTCCCTCTTTGGCATACTCAAACTCTTCGTATCCGCTTAAAATAATAATTTCTGTCTCCGGAAATTCCTTTTTAATCAGCTTGCTCAAAGCCAGTCCGTCCATAAAGGGCATCCGGATATCGGTAATTACAATATCCGGACGTGTTTCCTGAATCATCGGAAAAGCAAGCTCTCCATCTCCCGCTTCTCCACAGAATTCATATCCATGTGCCTGCCAGTCAATATTCTTCTTGATTCCCTCACGGATGACATACTCATCCTCTACCAGAAAAACCTTAATCATGACTCTCCCCCTCTATGTAATCATTTCCATTACACCACTTTAAAAACAACTACGCAATGAAATTTGCAGAATTGTGATAATCCCTGGGTATACAGGAATTTCCGACTACCAGTTCCGGTGCAATCAGAATATCGGTATGAACTGATTCCTTCAACTTTTCTTTTCCATAGTCATCTGACAAGTGATTCCCATATTCCTGATGATGAATCAGCTGAAGCAATAATTCTGCTGCCATTTCTCCCAGTTTTTCCTGGGGATGAACAATGGTTGTCAACTGCAGTCCTCCATTGTTCGCTATGTAGGAATTGTCATACCCGGTTACGGATACATCGGAAGGAACCTTTTTCCCGGCAGCAGTAAGACCCTGAATCACCTTCATGGCAATCTGGTCATTATAACAGACAACCCCATCCATCGGTACTCCGCTTTCTGCCATCTGCTTAATGGCCTCATACGGATGAATGGCACGATCCTCCGTATAAAACCAGATCACATGATCCGGTTCATAAGGAATCCCGGCTTCCTGCAGCGCCTTTACATATCCCTTATGCCGATTCTGCCCCTGAATATCATCCGACTTAAACACACCAATGATCGACTTATGCCCTGTATCAATCAGATACTTCGTAATAAGATAACCGCCCCTGGCATCATCCATGAGCACCTTGGGTTTTTCTTTCATGGTTGCAAAGCATCCCTGGATAAACACATAGGGAATGCCATACTCCTCCAGCTTCTCATACAGGTGGGTATGTTTACAGTAAATCTGACTTTTGCTCGGCTCGATAATGATTCCGTCTATATCCTTCTGTAAAAGCTCTTCTAAGCATCTTGCCTCCTGACTTCTGGAATTTCTCGTATTTTTCAGAATGATACTGTAGCCCTGCTCCGTCAGTACCTTATCAATTCCTCCGATTACCCGTGGGAAAATATAATCCGACAGATATGTGGTAACTACCGCAATATTATGGGAATGTCCCGTATGTAAGACCCGCTCGGAACAGAAGGTTCCCCTCCCATGCTCTGCATAAATATAGCCTTCATTCTGAAGCACCGAAAGAGCCTTGCGCACCGTCTGCCTGCTGACCTGATACTGCGCTGATAATTCATTTTCCGAAGGAAGCTTATCTCCTGCCTGAATTTCTCCCGACATCATCTTCTCCCTTAAATCTTCCATTAACTTCGAATATTTTAACTGCTTTTGTTCCATGATATATAACCCCGAAATCTAAAGAAACTATATGCTTTGATGTTAGCATATAGTTTCCTGATTTTGCAATATTACGCAGTATAATACTTTGCCTGTTTATTTAAACAAAGAACAATTAACTAAACTATTATCAAATAAATACGCATACTTCTTCATCTGGGAAAGAAGAATATCTCTTACCCGGTCTTTCTCTTCCTGAGAATATATACTGATTTCATCAAGTAAATCACTTACATCCTTTGTCCGAAAATGAAACTTCAAATGATTTCCATATAGCTTTTCTGACAGATCAAGCTGCTCATCAAAATCCGCACTGATCGTTTTTGCCCGGACTTCTTTTATCTGAAGATATACATCCTTCCCCAACGGATAATCTAATGATGTATCCGCCAGCAATCCTGCTCCATGATCAAAAATCGGACTATAAGCAAATCTTCCGTCTTTATTCATCAGGAGAGCAATATTATGGGTATGCCTGTCTTCATTCAGAAAAAAAGCATCTATCGTAAACAATTTATTTATATATATGCCAAAATTCCGAAGGTTCGTAATACGTTCTATTTGTTCCACCAGAAAGATCAGTCTTTTCTCAGGATCTGAAATTTTAAAAATGGACTGATAAAGACTCTGCCCAAAGAAAGTCTTAAATAATCTCTCCAGCGTAATCAACTGCCAGTCTTTTTCCTGAAAATCATTGCTCTTCACACCAGAATAAACAGTGTCCTTATATCTGATCTGTTCAGGTTCATATAGAACAAACTCATCCTGACGCAACGATGATTTCAACAGGAGATGCGATACCATATATTCTGCAAGTCCCTCATATCCGGTATAGTCTGCTTTATACCATATTCCGTTATTGTTCCATTTTAACTGATTTCCTTTGGAAGATTGTCTGTTATTCTTTCTTTCGTCCTGCTCAAAAAGCTCTACCATATCATTTCCTCATTTAAATCTAACGTTCTATCTGTATCCAAAAATCATCCTCTGCCATTTTCCCTGCCGTCTTTTCTATGATCATCAGGGGATCATAAAATGGAAGATCCAGATCTTTTAATACCAGTTTCATCTTATCCCTGCCAGCCGGAAAACATCTGGATTCCAGAAATTCTTCATACATTTTGTAATCCGGATTCTCTGTCATTCCAAATGCCCTGAACATGAGATTATCAGTATAATTAATAATATGAACTTTTTGTTCCATTTCATTTACATCAATCAATGTACAGGGCTTGTGCTGATACATATACCAGAGTCTGAGTGGATATTCTCTTGGGGGAATCTGTAGCTGCTTTGGATAGTCCGGATATTGTTCCAGCATCTGAAGCAGTAAAACCACCGGACCTTTTATAACCTCCTTATTGGTTTCCCAACGCTCTATTGTTGATTTTCCACAACAAATCAACTCTGCAAATTCCTTCTGTGTCAACTTCAAACGCTTACGTAAATTCTTAATATCCTCTGCAGTTGTATACTCAGGTATTGCAAATAATTTTTCTTTCATGTGTTCCTCCAAAAACCATTAAAATAAGTGTTTTTATATCTATTTTGCCCTCATTTTAATGGTTGTAAACAGTTCTGTCAATATTTCTTTACCTGTAATCCTATTTTAAAGAAAAATGTTACAAAACGCTATGAAAAAGTAAAGAAAAATGTTATGAATTATGTTACAATTTACTTCTAAAATCAATGGAAAAATGTTACACTAATAAAGTATTCAATATAAATAACATTTGGGGGACAACAGATGTTAAGACGAAAAGCCTATCAGGATCTTTTAAAATGGAAAAATGGAACTAGTGGAAAAGCATTATGTATCATAGGTGCAAGGCAGATTGGAAAGACCACTCTCATCCGTGAATTTGGTAAAAATGAATATGAACACTTTGCTGAAATCAATTTTGTAACAGATAAAAAAGCAGCAGATATTTTCAGTGGGAAACTGACTGCAGATGAAATTATAACAAATATGACCGCTTATCTCCAAAAACCTCTGGAGGTTGGAAAAACCCTGATCTTATTTGATGAAATACAGGAGTGTCCGGAGATACGTTCTGCAATTAAATTTCTGGTCGAAGATGGAAGATTCGACTATATAGAATCCGGATCATTACTTGGAGTAAGATATAAAGATATTAAATCCTATCCTGTAGGCTTTGAACAAATGCTTTCCATGTATCCTCTTGATTTCGAAGAATATTTATGGGCAAACGGAGTACAGGAACAAACCATTTTCTATCTCAGAGAATGTTATGAACGTAAAGAAAAAGTATCGGAAACAGTACATGAAACCTTGTGTAAACTCTTTTACAGTTATCTGGTAGTAGGCGGAATGCCACAAAATGTACAAATTTATGTTGATACACATGATATTGCAAAAGTAATTCAAAATCAGAGAAGCATCCTAGATCTGTATCGGCTGGATATTGCCAGATATGCATCAGAAAATGAAAAGATAAAAATTAAAGCCATATTTGACAGTATTTCTGCACAACTTAACGAAAAAAACAGAAGATTTAAAATAAACAGTATTCATCCGGATGCCAGAATTTTGCGCTATGAAGACAGCTTCAACTGGCTTGCAGATGCAGGAGTCGCACTTCCTTGTTATAATGTGACAGAACCACAGGCTCCCTTACAGTTAAATGAAAAAAGAAATCTGTTTAAGCTGTATATGAATGATGTAGGACTGCTTTGTGCCTCCTGCATGGAAAATATCCAGTTTGACCTTCTCATGGGAAATGTAGATATCAATATGGGAAGTATTTTAGAAAATGCATTTGCGCAAAACCTGAAGTCCAATGGGTTTGAACTGCATTATTTTGATTCAAAGAAGGTCGGAGAACTTGATTTTGTATTACAAAAAGGTCTGTCCACAGAACTTTTGGAAATTAAATCCGGGAAGGACTTTAAAAAGCATCCTGCCATGAATCATGCCATGCTGACAGAACAATGGAAATTTGAGCATTGCATTGTTTTTTCAAAATCCAATATAGAAGTAGAAAATGGAATTTTGTACCTTCCATGGTATATGGTCATGTTTTTTCAACAACAAAAAGAACCGGAACAAATGATTTATGAGATTGATCTTTCCTCTCTTAGTCAGAATTCATAGAAATTTAACTCAAAAATTATTTATTGAATTGTTTCTCATATGCATTGACAAAAGCGATAATTACCGGAAACAAATACTGCACAGAGCAGTACTGGCAACGAAAACCGGCTGTCTGAATCATCAGACAGCCGGTTTTCTTAGGTTTATGATTTTATTAAGAGTATTAAGAATATGACTGATTTATAATGCGGCAAGCTGCTTGCCAAGTGCTTTACAGTTGCTTACTGCTTCATCGTCCGGAGCTTCCTGGCAGATCACGCCTTCGCCGCCGACAACGGTTGCACCGGCACCGTTCATACGGTCTACCCAGTCACGCATCCATTCACCATCGCCCCATCCATAGGAGCCGAACAATCCAATTTTCTTTCCTGCTGCGAAAGTTTCAACCTCAGCAACAAAGGGTTCCATTTCACTTTCCTCTAAAACCTCAGCTCCCATTGCAGGACATCCTAATGCAAATACCGGCTGATCCTTTAAAACATCAGCGCTGACGCTTCCTACATAGGTTACTTCCGCTTCCTTACCGCCTTCGCGGATTCCTTCTGCAACAGCCTCTGCCATTGCCTGGGTATTTCCACCCTGTGTCCAGAAAATTACATATATCTTATCCATAATTCTGATTCCTTTCTTATCATTCCTTTTAATTTTTATTATCTTTGGCTGCATAATCTGAATTTCATCATTACCGTTTTGAACTTGTTTATGCACCCATAATATTCACGATCTGATCCATACGGATTCCACATGACAGGAGCTGTATCAGATTTTCTCTGGTATAATCATATTTCTGGAAAAGTTTCTGCTTTGCCTTTGAATTCTCATATACCTTCCATTCTCCGACACATAAGAACTTCTGTCCGTTGTTGCGGATAAAGCCTTCCACATCCTCCGGTGGATAGCCAAGCAGAAACCCGATTTCATGTGGAAAAGGAAGTTTCTTTTGAAGATATTCCTGATAATGTTTCCGGAAGGTTACTAAAATTTCCTTTAACGAAGTACAGGAATAACCAAATTCTTCTAATAATTCTTTTACTTTTTCCTGATCGAGATACCCTTCAAGTGATCTCTTCCGGTATAAAAGCAATGCAATCGTATTTCCTTTTACCCCAAGAGGATAAATCATAATATTACTGTTTTTTAAGATCTTTAAAACCTGCATGTAATCCTCTATGGATATCTGAAACAGATTCGATATTTTTAATCCTGCAATCAGAGGCGCACATTGAAGTGCAAGCTGGATCTCTACATTTTTAATTCCACTCTCCTGCACAATTTCCCACGTTTCTCTGCTCAAGCCACTTCCTCCATTCTAAGTTAGATTTAACTAACTATACTTTTAAAAGAAAAGCCATCCGGTGGCTTGTAGGATTCTTTTGAGTTAGTATTAACTAACTGTTGCCAGTATATCTTATATATCAGAATTTGTAAACCCCTTTTTTTAAATTTTTGTAACAAATTTTTTGTAACAGTTCAATCATTTCTATAGGCAGACGCCAGACATGAAATGACTGAATTGTTACCAATTTTCTATACCAACTCGGACATCACAATATTCTTAATCTCACGAACCAGAATACCGGTACGGCCAACGCCTATCTGCTGTGTACCGAAAATCAATGTGATACCATGCTGCGGTTCATTGGAAAAGAAGGTTCCAAGCCATCCATCCCATCCATATTCTCCCTTGGAGGAAAAGACGGAGGTTTCACTTTCATTTTCACAGACACGCATCAGATTTCCGTATGTATAGCCACTCATCCAGTCCCAGCCCTCATGAAGCTGCGGCATCTGTTCTCTGGTAAGACCACCATGACGCAGAAAGCGAACTGCCTGTACAGGCATAATTCTCCTGCCCTGATATATTCCTTCATTCATTAGCATCTGACCGAATTTACTGTAATCATCCAGAGTAGAACACAGCCCTGCCCCACCGGATTCAAAGGAAGGAGCAATATCTCTCTCATAACGAAGTCCTAAATGATTCGTCTTTACTTCCATAAGCCCCTGTGGAGTTTCCTCATATACTCTGGAAAGACGGCTTCTATTCTCTGCCGATACATAAAATCCGGTTTCATTCATTTCCAGAGGATCAAAGAAATTCTTCTGCAAGAAGGTTCCAAAGCTTTCTCCGCTAACTACTTCAATTAAAGCACCCAGAATATCAGCAGAAATTCCATACATAAATTTCTCTCCGGGCTCAAAGCAAAGATCAATCTTTCCCATCTTCTGTGCAAATTCTCTGGTAGTCATCGGATGATCAGTGTATAGACGATCATCAATTTCACGGAAAACAGTATCACTCTGCCTTCCGCCTTCGGTAGTCATATCCGGATAAGCAAGTCCGGAGGTCATATTTAACAAATCCCGTATGGTAATTTTACGTTGTACACTTCTGCGTACTCCGTTTTCATTCACATGACCATCCTTAAATTCCGGCAGATAATCTTCAATTGCTGATGCCAGATCAATTTTTCCCTGAGAAACAAGCAAAAGTGTCGCTGCAGCCGTTACCGGTTTGCTCTGGGAATACAGACGAAAGATCGTATCCCGGCTCATCGGGGTTTTATTTGTAATGTCCCGATAACCATAATCACAATAAACCTGTTCTTCTCCATCTTTAATTACTAATACATTTGCGCCGGAGCAGCTTCCACTCTCAATAGAACGC
>CAVJLN010000049.1:0-20835 GCA_963650485.1 Bacteroidaceae bacterium | reverse complement strand
TCTGCCTTAAAATAAGCAATTTTACTGCGAATTATTTTTACCTTTCAAAGCTGGCATTAAATGAGCTTTTAGGAAAAGAAACAAATGCATGGGTAGAACCGCCTTTTTATTGTTGCTATGGGACGAATATTATCATAGGGGAAGGCTGTTACTTGAATTTTAACTGTAATTTCGTTGATGATGGAAAGATTATTATTGGCAAAAAAGTAATGTTTGGTCCGGCTGTCACAATAGCAACGGTTGGGCATCCTGTTAATCCAAAGATGAGGGAATATATGTATACAGATCCGGTAACAATCGAGGATAACTGCTGGATCGGAGCTGGTGCAATAATTTGTCCGGGCGTTCATATAGGTGAAAACAGTGTAATCGGAGCAGGAAGTGTGGTAGTCCATGACATTCCGGCTAATTCAGTTGCAGCAGGAAATCCATGCAAAGTGATTCGTGAAATTGGAGAGCAGGATCAGATTTATTATTATAAAAATCGTATGATCGATGAAGGGGATTTGGAAGAAGAACGTAAACTACGATAGGAAACGGAAGTAATTATCCGTAACTATTCAGACCACATTCGTAAAACCGTTGCTAACGCAACTTAAGTTTATCTCATGTGGTTACTTCGCCATATAAAATCTGTCAAATATGCTCCGAAATGCAAGCATTTCGATCATATTTATCAGATTTTGCATGGCTCTGAATAGTTACAAATTGTATGCGAAATATCTTTTAAAGATTAGGTTGACACGAAACCAAGCTGAGGATATGATAATGCTATCGGAGGTGTTCGTATGGGAAATGTTACAGGTGCACAGGTTGAGTCTGTTATAGCTTCATATGCAAGGAATAATTCTGTTTTGGAAACAGCAAAGGAAACCGGCATTTCGACCGTTAAAGTACGTAAGATTTTGATAACAGAAGGATTATGGGAGAGTGATACCAGTATAAAAATCGTAGACTTATTAAAACGGGGAATGACGACGGAAGAAATTGCGGATACATTGTATATGTCAGTGAAAAATGTACAGGCATATATGCCCTATGAGAGAGGAGTATATGGCGGAGAAGAGATGTCAAAAGATGCGATACGCGCTGACAAATACAGAAACAGAATGCGAAAAGCGGCAGATATGCAAGTGATAAAGTTAAAGAAAGAAAATTTGATTTTAGAAAAGGAGGCAGAAATGCAGGAGAGTAAAATAATAGTATTCAAAAAAGAAGAAAAAAGAGACAGGGTATTGAAATTGCACTTGGAATTAGATATGAAATATGTGGATGAAGAAGAAATGCAAATACTTAAAAAATATGGTGCTGTAAAAAACTCCATATCAAGAGATATTCTTGTTCCTTCAGATATCACTTTACATGCGTTGAATTATGCTATTTTAAGAATGTTTGGATGGCAAAACGGGCATCTGCATAATTTTAGCCTGCCGGACCATGTGTTTACGGAATTAACTGAAAATAAGTTCCTGACGTGGTCTGAAATGGCGGGAGTATATTTTAGATTTCCCACAGAAAATTATGAGGATATCTATTGGGATGATGATTATAGGGAAGGGGAAAGTATTAAATCATGGATGAAAAAAAAGTACACAGGTCCCTATAGATATAAAGGTTATGGGGAGCATTATCTTATAAATCAGATGGAAGTGGAAAGAATGTTTGCCAGATGGGATGAAATAACAGTTCATGAGTTCATTTTTAGGGCAGAGAATCAACCGAAACCATATAACGTGAAATTAACGGAGGCAACGATAGATCAGGTAATACATGCATTTGCAGATATAATGTGCCATGAGTTAGTTGAAAGATTGAAACTTTCGGATGTGTTATGCCTGAAAGGCGGTAAGGAAGTGAATTTTTCAGATATAAAGAAGGATATAAAAAGAAAATTGTCAAATTGTCGCATACATGATGCTATAGAAGAGTATCATGGTAAGCGTTTCGGAAGCCTTAAGCAAGAACGGGAATTTTTGGATAGCTATAATATTCCGGTATTGCCGATTACGGAACAATTAATCTATAGCTATGATTATGGTGATGACTGGAAAGTGATGATTACCTGTGAAGATATCTATGAAAAGAGTGAGGCAGGAGCATGGATTGGAGCAAGTGGGGATGAGATGAATGCGTTTGCTGAAGGTTTGGAAGAAATTCTTGTGAAGCATCGTCCGATTTGTATCGGTAAGGATGGTATAGAACTTGTGGATGATGTAGGTGGAATTGGTGGATTCTGTAGAATGCTGAGAACCATATATGAAGCAGATTTTTCTAATGATGAAGATATGCAGGAAAGAGAGGAGACGCTTGGTTGGGCTGAAATGATGGGGTGGACAGGTAGGAGAATTAGTCCAAAGCAGACTTTGTAAGATTGCGAGCATTGCAGGTTGTCAGTGCCGACGAAAACGCAAGCTGGCTGATTGATTATTGGTGTGGGAAAAATATTCAGGGACTGATTCAGATGCCCTTTTCCAGACATTGGATTATGCATATTGAGGCAAGTTTGCGAATTGAGAAAAAGATTCACCCGGCACAAAATTAGGGAGAGAAGCTTGATGAATATGCAAAAGAGTATATCGACAACAAGTACCCTTGCAATGATGGTGGTTGGATTCATTATCGGGTGACTGCCGAAGAACAGCTTGTGGATATCAGGACATTGATCGCAACAAAGTGTAGAACCTGTTGGAGTAAGGCAGGAGGCTGTAATAATGAGCAGAAAAGAGTGGGCAAAGAAAATTATAATTATCGTGATCGGGTCAATCATAGCGGCATATGGCATCACGCTCGCACTGTATGCAGGCTTTGGAGGTGCAACCCTTGCAGTTTTATGGCAGGGGATTTCTAAGACATTTCACATAAGCATAGGAATGGCATCTCTGATTGTGGCCATAGTCATGATTGTGTTTGCATTCTTCTATGACAGGTCACAGATACATATTGGTACGATACTTTATCAGCTTGTGTATAGCTTCTGCGTGGAGTTATTTGCAAATGCGCATGTATATAGTGCGCATTTGTGGATAAATGTGCTGATTATGCTGCTGGGAGTTATGCTTTTTGCAGTTGGAACAGGCTTTTACGCAGCCGCTTCTCTGGGGCGTGGTTCTTATGAAGCATTGACATTCTCGCTTGCAGAAAAGAATGGCTGGCAAGTGAAGGTGGTGCGTATGGTTCTGGATATTGTGATGGTGATTGTGGGAGTTTTATTAGGTGGAAAGTTCGGTATATGTACCATTGTAACAATTATTATATCAGGACCGGTTATACAGTTTACTGCATCAAAGACAAAAAAGTTTTTTAAAATGTAAAGGAGATTTTCATGGGGATTTTATTATGCGGCCTTAATGGGGCCGGGAAAAGCACGATTGGAAGAATTTTGGCGGAACGCATGTCCTGGCAGTTCATTGATAATGAGGACTTATATTTTCCTAAGAAGGATGCCTCCTATCTGTTTTCAAATCCGAGGAGCAAGGAGGAAGTCATACATCTTCTGGAGGAAAAGATTGAGGAAGACG
The DNA here is from genome assembly GCA_963650485.1 of Bacteroidaceae bacterium. GTDB lineage: Bacteria > Bacillota > Clostridia > Lachnospirales > Lachnospiraceae > Suilimivivens. The sequence goes on along the minus strand of CAVJLN010000049.1, from coordinate 17,317 downwards.
ACCAGTTTGTTTTTGCAGCGGTAAAAGGTGATTATGGAGAAAAGCTGCTCAAGAAATTAGATTATGTCGTTTTGATTGAAGTACCCAAAGATACAAGAATGGAGCGGGTAAAAATGCGCTCTGCCCAGAAATTTGGGGACAGAATACAGGAGAAGGGAGACCTCGCCGATAAAGAAAATTCATGGTTTTCGGTAGTGAACAGCCGGCCTGAAAATTTTGTCACAGAGTGGCTGGAGAGTGTTCCGTGTCCGGTTATCCGTATTGATGGAACGGCTCCGGTTGAGGAGAATGTCAACTATCTTTTAAAACAATTGTTGCCGGATATCTTTTGAGACAATGGTTGCCGGATCGAGGTACGAGTGAGCCGTAACAAGGAGCTTGATGAGGAACATCACTATCAGTAGGAAAAGATTGTGAAAGCAGAAAAATATGAGTATAATAAGGTTGAGCATTGGAATGATATAGGATAAAGACAAAGGAGTACTATTACGATGCACTTTGGATTTTCTTATGTGGGGTTTATGGGAGAAACGGATTAAATATAAGGAGGTTACCAAATGCAAATTTACGTTAATGCAAAAGCCAGATGTGATGGCGATGGATCAAAGGAGCGGCCGTTTAAGAGAATTAACGATGCAGCGAAGATTGCGATGCCGGGGGATGAAGTGCTGGTTATGCCCGGCGTTTACCGGGAGTATGTGAATCCTATTCATAGCGGAACGGCAGAAAACCGGATCGTTTATCGTTCCGTGGAGCCGCTTGGGGCAATCATCAGTGGTGCGGAAGAAGTGAAGAACTGGAAGCATTTCTGCCAGGATATATGGGTTACACGTATTCCGAACGGTGTATTCAATGACTACAATCCTTACAATACGCCGGTTTATGGAGACTGGTACTTTGCAAAGGATGAGCGTCATACAGGATGCGTTTATCTGAATGACAAAGCGATGTATGAGGCGCTGACGCTGACGGAGTGCGATCATGCTCCGGTGTATGAACCATCCTGGGAGCATGAGTGGACCAGATACAAGTGGTATGCGGAGTGCGAGCGTGAGGAAACCGTTATTTATGCGAATTTTCAGGGAAAGGATCCGCGTAAGGAAAAGGTCGAGATCAATGTCCGCAGGGAGTGCTTCATGCCCAGCGAAGAGCACGTGGATTTCATCACCCTGTCCGGCTTTTATATTGAAAAAGCAGCTACGACTTGGGCACCGCCGGCAGCTTATCAGGACGGCATGGTTGGGCCGCACTGGGCCTATGGCTGGATCATTGAGGATTGTGAAATCGTCAACAGTAAGTGCTGTGGAATTTCTCTTGGCAAATATTATGATGCAGAAAACGATCATTACTTTACCCGTAAGCATGTAAAAAGCCCGACACAGATGGAACGTGACGCAGTGTGCCGCGGACAGTATCATGGATGGTTAAAGGAAAAGGTCGGTTCCCATATTATTCGAAGATGCAACATTCATGACTGCCAGCAGACCGGTATTGTAGGAAGAATGGGATGCGTTTTTTCGACCATTGAGGACAATCATATCCATCACATCAATAACATGATGGAGCTTGGTGGCGCGGAGATTTCAGCAATTAAACTGCATGCGGCGATTGATGTGGTAATTCGCAGAAACCATATCCATCACAGCACGATGGGAATCTGGCTGGACTGGGAAGCACAGGGAGCACGGGTTTCACAGAATCTGCTCCATGATAATGATGTTCCGGAGGGCTCGACAAGGCTGGAGGGCGGTATGGAAAGTCAGGACATTTTCGTGGAGGTCGGTCATGGGCCTACTTTAATTGATAACAATATTCTGCTATCCCGTTACGGACTTCGTGTGGCAACCGAGGGTGTTGCTATGGTACATAACCTGATTCTTGGTGCTTTCACCATGGTCGGCTCCGGTGTGGATAATTGGGTGGATGGAAGAGAACAGCGCAGGTATACCCCTTATCACATCCGGCACAGGACCGAGGTTGCAGGCATGATGACGATTCTGCACGGGGACAACCGTTTTTATAACAACATTTTCGTGCAGGGGTATCCGATCACGAATGAGGAGCCGAAGGAATCTCCGTTCCATCAGCAGGTAGGTACGCATGTATGGGATGAATATCCGACCTACAAGGAGTGGATAAAGTGCTTTGACATGGACGAGGAAAAGCCGGATATGGGAAAACTCGAACCGGCGCATTTCAGCCATCTTCCTGTGTGGGCAGACGGCAATGTTTATCTTGCCGGGGCAAAAGCATGGAAAAAGGAAAAGCATAATCTGGTAAAAGATGATGTGGATGTTCAGGTCGAACTGGTGGAAGAAAATGGACAGTACAAATTATCCACTAATTTATATGATTATCTGGACGGATTTACCACAGGAATCATCAACAGCGATGTCCTTGGCAAGGCATTTGAACCGGAACAGCGGTTTGAGGAACGGGATGGATCGGATATTGTATTCCAGAGCGATTATCTTGGCAATCATCGTGGCGTTGCTACGATTCCGGGACCTTTTGCAGATGTGAAAGAACTGGATGAAGTGATCTGGATTGATTAATGCGAAAGAAAATAAGGCATTATAGGATGCTTTTTGAAGAGGAGAGAGTACATGATGGATATGTTCACATCACAGGAAATAACAAATCATATCACAAGAATTTATCTTCCGGGAGATGTTCGGGCGTACCTTGTGGAGGGAACAGACAGGGCAGTTCTTATGGATACCGGCTGTGGTATAGGTGATCTTAAAGCTTATGTAGAAACACTTACCAGTAAACCAATTACGGTTCTGCTTACGCACGGACATCTTGATCATGCACCTGGAGCTGCACAGTTTGATACGGTATATATGAATCTGGAAGATCGTGGGATTTATGAAGTTCATGATCTGATCCAGCAAAGAATCGATTATGTAGAAACCACTTCTTTTGCCGGAAAATATAAAAGAGAAGATCTGCTTCCGGAGAATAGTGCAGATGCATTTCTGGATCTGGAGGATGGCATGCGCTTTGACCTTGGAGAAATCCATATTACCGCATATGGCTGTCCGGGACATACACCCGGTTCCATGGTATTTTTAATGGAAGAGGACAGAATACTTCTGCTGGGAGATGCCTGCAATCCGTTTACATTTTTGTTTGACATTACCTGTCTGGGAGTGTCATCTTATGAAGAGAGCCTGAAGAAGCTTTTAGCAAAAGTGGAGGGCAGATATGATCAGGTGCTGCTATCCCATGAAGCAGGCGGTGTACCGTCTACGAATATGATTCAGGATAACATTGCAGTCTGCGAGGCAATTAAAATGGGACATACCGATAATATTCCTTACGAATTTATGGGAAGAAAGGCGCTTCTTGCTTTTCATCCGGGTGCCCGGAACGAGCATGGACAGATTAAGGGAAATATTGTTTATAATCCGGATCGTATGAATCAATAATTATTTGTAAACAGGAGATAAAAAGTCGTGGGAGAAATGCTTACGCTCCAGGTCACCATCTTTTCCGTGATGGCAATGGGGTTTTTACTAAAGAAAATCAAACTGATCTCAGCCAAGGGGCAAAAGGAGATCACTGATCTGGTCATTTACCTGATTCTCCCGGCGAATATCATTACCAGTTTTATGACAGAAATCAGCAGTGATACCATTTCTGACTGTGCGTGGATTGCGGTGATTTCTATTGGCATACAGATTATGGCATTGTTTTATGGTAATATCTTTTTTCATAAAGAAAATGAGAACCGATTGAAATGCCTGAAATACGCCATTATCTGCTCGAATGCCGGATTTCTTGGTAACCCGGTGGCAGAGGGCGTGTTCGGCCCGGTTGGCCTGATGCTTGCCAGTGTATATCTGATCCCGCAGCGTATTATGATGTGGTCCGAAGGAATTGCTATTTTCTCCGGTGTATCCGATAAGAAAGCAACTCTGAAAAAGGTTGTGACGCATCCGTGTGTGCTGGCCTGCTTTATAGGTTTTATTCTGATGGTCGGACAGATAAAATTACCGGCCGTGATTCTGACACCGATTCAGACGCTCGGCAGATGCAATACGGCGCTTTCGATGATGGTGATTGGTATGATTCTCGCTGATATTGATGTGAAAACAATCCTTGATAAAACGGCGATCCGCTATACAATCCACCGTCTTATCATCATTCCCGTCATTGTTTATATTGTGGTGAGTCTGCTGCCTGTCAGCAAACTGGTCTGCGGAGTCAGCGTACTTCTTGCAGCAATGCCTGCCGGTGCGACAACCAGTATGCTCGCTGCGAAGTATGACCGTGATCCGGAATTCGCAACAAAGCTTGTGGTGTTCTCGACCCTGTGTTCCATCCCAGCCATTATCATCTGGAGCAGTGTGCTGGTGTAATAATTGAGCTATTGGAAACAATAGAACATGAAGATGTTAATAGGTCATACTAGCTATTAGGGAGAAATATACCATGCTCACAAAACAAACAATTCTTGAAATATTAAACAAGCCTGGCCTACAGGCAGGAATCAATGATTACTGTTATTTGCTTAATAACCTGTATTCTACCAATGTGGCAGAAGATGCACATTATCAGGATGTATTCAGAAAATTTTATCAGATGCGGAAGTTTTACAGTGATGAGCAGGAGTGATGAGTATGTATATGGAAATTTGGATGCATTCGCATTCGAACGCACCCAGACATTAGCTACCGGTGGAGAAAAATGTGATTTTTGTTTACGAAAAAGATGAAACTAGATTGTGCCATCCTTTTCAGCCTGATCAACTTCCATGGCAAGCTTCTTTACATGACCGGAGAGCATAAGCAGGGCGATCAGGTTGGGAACAGCCATAAGTCCGTTGAAGGTATCGGAGATATCCCAAAGCAGTCCAAGGTTCATGGTAGCTCCAACGATGGAAACGAAGGAATATACTACGAGGAACGGACGGACGAACTTTTCACCGCCGAGGAATTCAATACAGCGGGAGCCATATAAGCCCCACCCGATAATGGTACTGAATGCGAAGCAGCACATGGCAATCGCTGTGAGGATAGATACCCAGCCGCCATAGGTTGCCGTAAAGCCGGAGATGGTTAATTCGGCACCGGCTGCCTGTCCATAGGAAATATTCGGAGCAGCGAGCAGGATGACGAGTCCGGTCATGGTACAGATCACAATGGTATCCATGAAAACTTCAAAAATTCCGAACATACCCTGATGAACTGCATTGTCGGTATCAGCACAGGCATGGGCGATGGAGCCGGTACCGAGGCCGGCTTCATTGGAGAAGATTCCTCTTGAAACGCCCTTTTTCATACTAAGGAACATGGATCCGATGATACCGCCGGTTGCTGCTCTGGGTGTAAATGCACCACTGACGATCTGGGCAAAAACTCCCGGAACACGTGGAAGGTTCATGATGATTACACCAAGAGAGAGGATGACATACAGAACTGCCATGAAGGGGACGAGCTTTTCGGATACCTGTCCGATTCTCTTGATTCCACCAAGCAGTACCATGGCAACCAGTGCGGCGATAAAGATACCGAAGATCAGGTTGACGTTGCTGTTGGGTTTCCCTTTTAAGATATTAAAATTCATAAGTGCAGTATTTATGGAAGAAACAATGGTATTTACCTGAGTCGCATTACCTGTTCCGAAAACAGTCAGTACACCGAAGATGGCGTAAAGGACAGCCAGAAAATGCCATTTTTTAGAAAGCCCGTTTTTGATGTAATACATAGGTCCGCCCACATATTCGCCGTTTTTGTTCTTTTCACGGAAATGAATGGCAAGGGTTACTTCGGAAAACTTGGTACACATGCCTAAGAATGCGGAGCACCACATCCAGAAGATAGCACCCGGTCCGCCAAGTGCGATGGCACCGGCAACACCTGCAATATTTCCGGTTCCAATGGTTCCGGCAAGGGCTGTACACACCGCCTGAAAAGGGCTTATAGAGCCGTCCTTGGCTTGCGTTTTGTCAAAAATCTTTCCAATGGTGTTCTTCATGGAAACGCCGAACTTGCGCACCTGAATACATCTCGTTCTGATGGTTAAAAGGATGCCGACGCCGATGATGCAGATCATGGCAGGAACACCCCAGATGAAACTGTTTACAACACTGTTGATACTTGCGATTTTTTCTAACATATTCTTCTTTTGTCCCCTCGTAAAATTTTTAAGCTATAACTAAATTATTATGACATAGAATTATAGCGGTTTACAAGAAAATTTTTGAGGAAAAACAATAACTGGAAGAATTGTGTTTTATTTACACTCATGGTACGATATGAAAGAAATCAGATCATCTCAGGAGGAACAGCCATGGCTTACTATGTGGCAGAGGGTGCAATTATCAAAGGAAATATTACGATTGGAGAGGATTCGGGCATCTGGTACAATGCAACGATCCGTGGGGATTCCAATCAGATTACCATTGGCAGCAGGACCAATGTACAGGACAATGCCGTGGTGCATGTGAGCTCTGGTTACCCGGTGAGTATTGGAGATGATGTGACGATCGGGCATGGAGCCATTGTTCATGGCTGTACGGTTGGAAGCAATACGCTTATTGGAATGGGAGCCATTATTCTGAACGGAGCAGTCATTGGAGATAACTGCATTATTGGAGCGGGAGCTCTTGTGACACAGAATATGCACATCCCGGACGGAAGCCTTGCTTTTGGCAATCCGGCGAAAGTGATCCGCAGCCTGACTCCGGAGGAAATCAAGGAAACCGGAAAGAATGCACAGAGGTATGTGAATGCGGCGAAAGCACAGTTGCCGAAAAACACGTATGTTTGTTAGCCAATCTGTACAATCCGGCAACTTATGAATGGTCATGGCTGAACTGTTACAGAAATATTTGACGGAACTATTTTCCATATTGACACCCATGAAGTGTCATGTTATAATTTCATCAATTTAACAGAATAAACCGTTGAAGCGGAGATAACGGCAAGAATGCCTTCACAGAGAGCCTGCGTTGCTGAGAGTCAGGTAAGAAACAAGTTGTCAAATGGACCGCTGAGGGTGCAGTCAAATGAGCAGGAAGACTTTTAGATTAAAGATAGAAATAAGTTCCTGTATTCAAAGTATTCTGCAACGTGAGGCATACGTCAGTTGTCTGGGATATGAAGGTATCCTGCAAAGCGCACGGGTCAGACCGTGAATTCAAGGTGGCACCGCGGATTGTGTCGTACTATCCATGTACTCTATTCGTCCTTGACAGAATGAAAATTCTGTCAGGGACTTTTTTGAGTTGTCATGGCTGAACTGTTACTGCATATGAGAAAATAATCCAGTGGATCATTTTGGAGTAGAGCACTTAGTTTCATATTTAGTAACTATTCAGAACTACATTCGCCATATAAAATTGCTTTTCTGTCTGAATGCAAGCATTCGCAGAAAGCAATTTTGCATGGCTCTGAATAGTTACCATATTTATATATTTATTCAGGAGGTGGATCAAATGAACTTTTTACCAGAACTCAGTGAGGTGAAGAAGATTGCAGCAACGAACGAATACAATGTAGTCCCGGTAAGCTGTGAGCTTCTTTCCGATTTCACAACCCCGATCGAAACCATGAAGATTCTGAAAAATGTATCGACGCATTGTTACATGCTCGAATCTGCATGGGCGAATGACAAGTGGGGACGGTATACCTTTCTTGGATTTGATCCCAAGATGGAGATCACCTGCATCGACGGTGAAATCAAGGCAGGAAACATCCTGATCAAAACGGATAATCCTTCGGATTATTTGAGACAGATTCTTGCAGATTATAAGAGTCCCCGGTTTTCTTATCTGCCTTCCTTTACGGGCGGACTTGTCGGATACTTTTCCTATGATTATCTGGGATACAGTGAACCGGCTGTGCGGTGTAAGGTAGAGGATATCGAAGATTTTAAGGATGTTGATTTGATGCTGTTTGACAAGGTGATTGCATTTGACAATGTCCGGCAGAAGCTGATCCTGATTGTCAATATGCCGCTGCAGGATGTGGAAGTTGGCTACAATAAAGCCGTTATGGAGCTGAAACAGCTCGTGGATCTTCTGCGCAACGGACAGAAGAAGGAGGAATCGGGCGGAAAGCTTCTCGGTGAGGTAACCCCTCTTTTTAATAAGGAACAATATTGTGATATGGTCGAAAAGGCAAAGCATTATATCCGTGAGGGAGATATCTTCCAGATCGTGCTGTCCAATCGCCTCTGCGCTCCGTTTGAGGGAAGCCTGTTAAATACCTACCGGGTACTCCGGACGATCAATCCTTCCCCGTATATGTTTTATTTTTCGGGAACGGACGTCGAGGTGGCAGGAGCTTCACCGGAAACGCTGGTAAAGCTTGAAAATGGCGTATTACATACCTTTCCGTTGGCAGGAACCCGGCCGCGTGGCAGGACCGAGGAGGAGGATCAGGCACTGGAGAAGGAGCTTCTTTCGGATGAAAAAGAAATTGCAGAGCACAACATGCTGGTGGATCTTGGCAGAAACGATTTGGGCAAGATCAGTAAGTTTGGAACCGTTCAGGTAGAAAAGCTGCATTCCATTGAGCGTTATTCCCATGTTATGCACATCGGGTCTACCGTGCGGGGGGAGATCAGCGAAGATCGGGATGCGCTGAACGCCATCGAGGCCGTTCTTCCGGCGGGAACGCTTTCCGGAGCACCGAAGATCCGTGCCTGTCAGCTCATTGGAGAGCTGGAAAATAATAAGCGTGGCATTTATGGTGGTGCAATCGGTTACATTGATTTTACCGGAAACATGGATACCTGTATTGCCATCCGTATTGCTTATAAAAAGAACGGCAAGGTGTTTGTACGGAGTGGAGCCGGAATTGTTGCAGATTCCGTTCCGGAAAAAGAATATGAGGAGTGCTTGAATAAGGCGAAGTCTTCCTTAAAAGCACTGGAGCTTGCACAGGAGGAAGAATTATGATTCTGTTGATTGATAATTATGATAGTTTTTCTTATAACCTGTATCAGTTGATTGGAGAGCTTGAACCGGATATCCGCGTCATCCGGAACGACGAGATGACGGTGGAGGAAATCCGGGATCTGAAGCCGGACCGCATTATTTTATCTCCCGGTCCCGGGCGGCCGGAGGACGCCGGAGTAACTATCGAGGCAGCGAAGACGCTCGGAAAAGAGATTCCGGTATTAGGTGTGTGTCTTGGACATCAGGCGATCTGTGCCGCTTTTGGGGCGACCGTTACTTATGCAAAAGAGTTGATGCATGGCAAGCAGTCGGATGTGAGATTTGATCCGGAATGCGTACTTTTCCATGGATGTCCAGAGGTCGCTAAGGTAGCAAGATACCATTCACTTGCAGCAGATCCGCAGACCATTCCAGACTGCCTGAAGGTTACCGCTGTCACAACAGACGGAGAGGTCATGGCGGTACAGCATAAGGAGTATCCGATTTTCGGAGTTCAGTTTCATCCGGAATCCATTATGACACCGGACGGAAAGAAGATGCTTGAGAATTTTATAAAGTTGAAGAATTATTCCTGATTTTTGACTGAGGAGGGTATAGAAGGAAAAGATTGTTGTAACTATTCAGTACAGGTCGAAGCACTTGCTGCTGAGACCGTAAGAATATGATTCAGTAGTGCAAAATCCCATCAGCGAAGCTGATTTTGAATGGATTTTGCACAGTAACTGTGAAGGTACTGAACAGTTACAGATTGTTTATCATACCCAGAGGCAGTAAGGCAGGAGGGTGTACAGGAACAAAATGAAGGTATACACCCAGAACCAGTAAGAGGGGAGGGTATAAAGAAGCATAACCAATATCTATACCCAATAAATATTATATTCCGGTAGGGCATAATGTAGGAATGTATTTGATAGCAAGGACATTAGCCAGGAAATAAGAAACAGTAAGAAATGTGAAACAACAGAAATACATAACACCCCAAATATAAAACAACAAAAAATAACAAATACAAAACAAAAGAACTATATGAATAAGGAGGAAATACCCATGATTAAGGAAGCAATTGTAAAGATTGTAAACAAGGAGGATCTGACCTATGAGGAAGCCTACGCAGTCATGAATGAGATTATGAGCGGAGAGACTTCACCGACACAGAATGCTGCGTTTCTTGCGGCACTGTCAACCAAGAGTGCGAAAGCAGAAACGACCGATGAAATTGCAGGATGTGCGGCAGCGATGCGTGACCATGCAACGAAGGTGGATACCGGAATGGATATTTTTGAAATTGTGGGAACCGGTGGAGACAATGCACAGAGCTTCAATATTTCAACGACATCGGCACTGGTTGCGGCAGCAGGAGGCATGAAGGTAGCCAAGCACGGAAACCGCGCAGCATCTTCCAAGTGTGGAACTGCAGACTGTCTGGAAGCACTTGGCGTTAATATCCAGCAGAGCCCGGCACGCTGCATCGAATTATTAAAGGAAGCAGGCATGTGCTTCTTCTTTGCCCAGAAGTATCACACCTCCATGAAATATGTCGGGCCGATCCGTAAGGAGCTGGGCTTCCGTACTGTATTTAACATCCTGGGACCTCTGACGAATCCTGGTTCTCCGTCCATGCAGCTCCTTGGTGTGTATGACGAATATCTTGTTGAGCCGTTGGCCCAGGTATTAATTAATCTTGGGGTAAAACGTGGCATGGTTGTCTATGGAATGGACAAGCTGGATGAAATTTCCATGAGTGCACCGACCAAGATCTGTGAGATTCGCGACGGATGGTTCAAGTCCTATGTGATTACGCCGGAACAGTTCGGACTTCCCCGTTGTATTAAGGAAGATCTCGTGGGCGGTTCACCGGATGAAAATGCACAGATCACGATCCATATTTTAAAGGGAGAACAGGGACCGAAGCGCAATGCAGTTTTAATGAATGCCGGAGCTGCCCTTTATATTGGAGGAAAAGCAGGAAGCCTCAAGGAAGGAATTACTTATGCGGCTGAGCTGATTGACACCGGAAAAGCTTATGAAACCCTGCAGAAGCTAATTGAAGTCAGCAATCGTCCGGAGGTAGAAGCATGACGATTCTGGACGAATTAGCAGATTATGCTAGGGAACGCGTTGGCGCAGCGAAAAGCCGGATTTCCGCAGAGGATGTCCGTAAGCAGGCCGTGGAGCTTCCGAAAGGAAACTTTGCTTTCGAAAATACATTGAAGAAGCCGAATATTTCCTTTATCTGCGAATGCAAAAAGGCCTCTCCGTCGAAGGGGCTGATTGCACCGGACTTCCCGTATCTTTCGATTGCGAAGGAGTATGAAGCGGCCGGAGCAGACTGCATTTCCGTTCTGACAGAGCCGAAGTGGTTCTTAGGTAAAGATGAATATCTTCAGGAGATTGCACAGACGGTATCCATTCCGTGCCTTCGAAAAGATTTTACGGTAGATGAGTACATGATTTATGAAGCAAAGCTTCTGGGAGCATCGGCGGTGCTTCTTATCTGCTCGATTTTGTCGAAGGAGCAGTTGAAGGAATACCGGGAAATCAGCGACCATCTGGGATTATCCGCACTGGTGGAGGCACATGATGAAAAGGAAGTGGACATGGCAATCGAAGCGGGCGCGCGGATCATCGGTGTGAACAACCGGAATCTCAAGGATTTCACGGTAGACACAGGAAACAGCAGAAGGATTCGTGAGCAGATCCCGAAGGACATTTTGTTTGTATCCGAAAGCGGTGTAAAATCTGCGGAGGATGTAGCAAAGCTGCGAGAGATCGGAGCAGATGCCGTGCTGATCGGTGAGACCCTGATGCGGACGAAAGATAAGAAAGCAATGCTTGCCACATTGCGGGGGGAAGCATGACGAAGATCAAGATGTGTGGGCTGCGGAAACCGGAGGACATGGAAGCAGTAAATGAATGGAAGCCGGACTATGTCGGATTCGTGTTTGCACCAAGGAGCAAACGGTACGTGACGGCAGAGCAGGCAGCGAAATTAAAGGATTACCTCAAACCACAGATTCAGGCAGTCGGGGTGTTTGTCGATGAAGCGCCGGAGAGGGTAGCGGCACTTTTGAATGAGGGAGTGCTTGATCTTGCACAGCTTCACGGAAACGAGGACGAAGCGTACATTGCAAGCTTGCGGAGACTGACACAGAAGCCCATCCTTCAGGCATTCCGCATCCGCACCAAAGAGGATGTAGAGCGCGCCATGCAAAGCAGTGCAGACGAGATTCTGCTGGATTCCGGTGCAGGAACTGGAAGTACCTTTAACTGGGAGATACTTCGTACGAACCGGGCAGGAGATCAGGCAATGGATGGAGAACAGAAACGGGAGAAATCATTACATATTGAGAAAATACGACCTTATTTCCTTGCAGGTGGACTGAATCCTCAGAATGTAGCAGAAGCCATTCAGCGGCTTCACCCCTATGCGGTCGATGTCAGCTCGGGAATCGAGACGGACGGCAGTAAGGACAGAGAGAAAATAGCAGCGTTTGTAACCGCTGTGAGAAAGGAAAACAACTTATGACAAATCCAAATGGACGCTTCGGCATTCACGGCGGTCAGTACATACCGGAAACACTGATGAATGCAGTGATTGAACTGGAAGAAGCATACAATCATTATAAAAACGATCCGGAATTTAACAGGGAGCTGACAGAGCTTCTGAATGAATATGCGGGCAGGCCTTCCCGGCTTTATTATGCGGAAAAGATGACGAAGGATCTGGGGGGAGCGAAGATCTATTTAAAAAGAGAAGACCTGAATCACACCGGCGCACACAAGATCAATAATGTGTTAGGTCAGGCGCTTCTGGCCAAAAAAATGGGTAAGACGAGGCTCATCGCAGAGACCGGAGCAGGACAGCACGGTGTGGCAACTGCGACGGCAGCAGCCCTCATGGGAATGGAATGTGTGGTCTTCATGGGCGAAGAGGATACCATTCGTCAGGCACTCAACGTCTACCGGATGCGGCTTCTGGGAGCAGAGGTCATTCCGGTAAAATCCGGAACCGCAACCCTGAAGGATGCTGTGTCGGAAGCAATGAGAGAGTGGACTTCACGAATCAGCGATACGCATTATTGTCTGGGATCGGTCATGGGGCCGCATCCTTTCCCGACCATTGTACGTGATTTTCAGGCAGTTATTTCCAAGGAAATCAAGGAGCAGATATTGGAAAAGGAAGGCAGACTTCCGGATGCAGTCATCGCCTGTGTGGGTGGCGGATCGAACGCAATTGGCAGCTTTTACAACTTTATCGAAGATGAAGGGGTGCGCCTGATCGGATGCGAAGCGGCAGGAAGAGGCGTGGACACCTTTGAAACCGCAGCGACCATTGCAACCGGAAGGCTGGGTATTTTCCATGGCATGAAGTCCTACTTCTGTCAGGATAAATACGGTCAAATCGCACCGGTATATTCGATTTCAGCAGGACTTGATTACCCAGGTGTCGGACCGGAGCATGCATATCTCCATGATATTGGCAGAGCAGAATATGTACCGGTAACGGATGATGAGGCGGTAGATGCCTTTGAGTATCTGGCAAAGACCGAAGGAATCATTCCGGCCATTGAATCCGCGCATGCCGTAGCTTATGCAAAGAAGCTGGCTCCGCAGATGAGCAAGGATCAGATTATTGTAATTACCATATCCGGCAGAGGCGACAAGGACTGTGCAGCCATTGCCCGTTACAGAGGGGAGGATATCCATGAGTAACATTCAGAAAGCATTTGAATACGGAAAGGCCTTTATCGCCTTTATCACCTGCGGGGATCCGGATCTTACAACTACAGCAGAAGTGGTAAAAGAAGCAGTCCGTAACGGCGCAGATTTAATCGAACTTGGAATTCCCTTTTCCGATCCGACGGCAGAAGGGCCGGTCATTCAAGGAGCGAATATCCGTGCCTTAAAGGGTGGTGTGACGACCGACAGGATTTTTGACTTCGTGCGGGAGCTTCGGAAAGAGGTCACTGTTCCGATGGTGTTTATGACTTATGCCAATGTGGTATTTTCCTATGGCTCCGAGAAGTTTATTGCAGCCTGTAAGGAGATCGGAATGGATGGACTGATTCTTCCCGATGTTCCGTTTGAGGAAAAAGAGGAATTCCAGTCGATCTGTGACCAGCATGATATTGACTTTATTTCCCTGATCGCACCGACTTCCGAAAACAGGATTGCCATGATTGCGAAGGAAGCAAAAGGATTTCTTTATATCGTATCCAGTCTGGGCGTGACCGGAACACGTACCGAGATCAAAACAGATCTTTCCTCGATTGTGGAAGTGGTACGCCAGAATACCGATGTGCCGTGTGCGATCGGATTTGGTATTTCCACGCCAGAGCAGGCAAAGAAGATGGCAGGACTATCCGATGGAGCAATTGTCGGATCTGCGATTATTAAGATTCTGGAGAAGTATGGAACCGAAGCACCCAAGTATGTCGGTGAGTATGTGAAGTCCATGAAGGATGCAATAGGAGACAATTAAGATGGATCATTATTCGGTTTATGAACTTTTGTGGCTGTTTTATATTTATTCATTTCTTGGATGGATTTTTGAGGTGGTGCTGGCAGCCGGCAGACAGCGGAAATTTGCAAACCGCGGACTGGTAAATGGTCCGTTCTGTGTAATTTATGGTATTGCAGCGGTGTTGATGTCCGTGGGCTTACGGGAAATGTCAGGGCCGTGGCTGTTTCTTTTTGCAACCGTATATGCAACGGCTGTGGAATGGGTAGCCGGACATCTGAACGAAAAGGCCTTCAAGGAGCGTTGGTGGAACTACTCCAATATGAAGTGGAATCTGGATGGATACATCTGTCTGCCGATGTCTCTTGGTTGGGGCTTACTGGGATTTTTGACCGTGCGCTGGGGCAATGGCTTCGTTCTCGGACTTATTTCCATGCTTCCTTCCGTTCTTATGCATATTCTGCTTCTGGTGCTGCTGATTGCGCTGGCGGTGGATGTACTGGCATCATATATTCTGTTAAAAGGAAGAGGAAAATATCTGGCTCAGTGGGAGGCAGCCAACGAACAGCTTGACAAGGTAAGTGTGCGTCTGCGGACATCCATTACCGGAATTATTGACAGCCGAATCAATAAGGCATACCCCAAAGCAGTCAAAACAACCCGTGTGGAAGCTGCCGGTGAAGCAGGAGAAAAGGTATTTGCGGCAGGCTGCGGGTTCTATAAAGTGGTGATGTTGTTCTTCGTGGGCGCTTTCCTGGGAGATATTACGGAAACGATTTTCTGCCGGATCACAGCCGGAGTCTGGATGAGCCGGAGCAGTGTGGTCTGGGGACCGTTCAGTATTGTCTGGGGACTTGCCATCGCAATGGGAACTGCAATGCTCTACCGTTATAAGGATCGCAGCGATGGATTTTTGTTTGCAATAGGAACCCTGCTTGGCGGTGGCTATGAATATCTTTGCAGTGTGTTTACGGAGATTGTGTTTGGTAAGGTGTTCTGGGATTACAGTAAGATTCCGTTTAACCTAGGCGGACGAATTAATTTGTTGTACTGCTTCTTCTGGGGCATCGCTGCAGTCGTATGGTTTAAGAAGATTTATCCCTTCGCTGCGAAGTGGATTGAAAAGCTCCCAATGAAAACAGGTAAGATTTTAACCTGGGTACTTATTGTATTTATGTGCAGCAATGTGGCAGTTTCATGTGTGGCACTTGTCCGTTATGATGAACGCAGTAAGGGCATCACAGCAGAAAGCTCCTGGCAGCAGTGGGCAGATACGAATTATGATGATGCGAAGATGGCGAAGATTTATCCGAACGCGAAGGTGGCGGAGTAAATTTTCTAACATACTAAGAGCATGATATGATGTAATTGAGCCGGTTCATAGGGACCGGCTTAATTTATATAGGAATGCGTCAATAGAATTTAAGTTGCATTTTGACGTATCTATTTTGTTTTTGAAGCAAAAGAGGCAGCCGATACCTTTCTTTCCCTGGATGGATGGGGAAAAGGCTGTGTGCTGGTAAACGGAGCAAACATCGGCCGTTTCTGGGAGAAGGGACCGCAGAAGAGATTGTATATCCCGAGACCGCTTCTGAAGCAGGGAGAGAACCGGATTGTGATCTTTGAATCGGAAGGAAAAACGGCTTCCCACATTGCGTTGATGAGCGAGCCGGATCTGGGATAAGGATGAAACACCTCGCAGGATTGATGGATGGCGATCGGCTGTATCAACAGAGCTGTCTGGTGGATCTGCCTTCGGTATTAAAGTTTGAAGTTGGTATTTATTCATAGTGAATAAAACAGGACAGAGGAGGAATTTCTTTTGAGTTGCAAATTGCTCCTCTGTCATTTATTTGGTATATGAGAAGTGATTTACGTTAAGGTTTGGTGGAACATGGAATGGCAGAAATAACTGCTGTAATTTCTTCCTCCGTAACTTCCTGTTCAAAGCGTAAGGCATAGGCATAAGTGCCATCCGTCCAGGAGGCAAGGGTGTACCTTTCGGAATTTCCTTTTAAGAGAATGTCTAAGTCATTGACTGTAAGATGCCGTTCATTCGAATATTCATTATAGTCACCGGAAATATCTTCGGTTCCTTTTGCCTTGCGGTAGCTGAGGGACTGCCCGTCTCCGGTATAGTCAATTTCTGCAAAATCATTAAAGTAAGAGCAATAGGTCACCTGACGGATTTCAAAGGGAAGCGAGGTCAGGTCTTCTACAGGAAAGCCAACGGCTTCTGAAAGTGCGGCAGTATCTTCAAGTTCCACGATTCCATAGAAACTACCTACCATGGGTTCATCATTGGAGGAAGGAACTGAGGATTCGAGTTCGTCAGGGTCCTGCATTCCGGAAGCAGGGTTTGCTGCAAGCTCTTCCTGAGAGGCTGGTGCTGAGGATTTATTCTGTGAAATATTCCAGAATTTGCCTCTGGTAAGGGAGACTGCCAGAACGAGAATCGCAAAGCAGGCTGCTATGCCCAGCTGCTTCTGATAGGAGGCAAATGGTATTACCGTCTTTTTCTTTTTCACGGAAGCCTTATTGACATTGGACAGAATCCGCTGTTTCATTTCTTCTGTTACAACAAGATGCTCCATGATTTCGTCATATTTACGCAAAGTCATACACCTCCTTCAGGGTAAGCTTTAACTGTTCCCGCCCACGACGCAGGTCGGAGCGGACGGTACTTTCTTTTCGCTCAAGAATCCGGGCAATATCCGCGGTAGAATAGCCTTCATGATAGTAAAGATGAATTACTTCACGATATTTTTCGGGGAGCTGCTTTACAGCCTCCCATACGAAGGAGAGGTCTTCCCGTTCCTCGGCAATCAGTGTCTCGTCGAGTTCATCCGTGTGGCGGATTTTGTTATAAGTGATCCGGTTTTTGGAAAGATTGGCAGCTACACGGAGAAGCCAGGCCTTCTGATGTTCGCCGGATTCAAAGG
>CAVJLN010000048.1:0-21784 GCA_963650485.1 Bacteroidaceae bacterium | reverse complement strand
CAGGAATTTATCGAGTTTATGGTGGAGAGCCAGGTGTTGAAATTTGGCGATTTCACTTTGAAGAGCGGACGGAAATCTCCTTTTTTTATGAATGCGGGAGCATATGTTACGGGAACACAGCTTCGTAAGCTGGGTGAGTATTATGCGAAGGCGATTCATGACAACTTCGGACTTGATTTTGACGTATTGTTTGGACCGGCTTACAAGGGAATTCCCCTTTCGGTAGCAACGACTATGGCGATCAGTGAATTATACGGAAAGGATATCCGTTACTGTTCGAACCGTAAGGAAGTGAAGGATCACGGAGACACCGGAATCTTATTAGGAAGTAAATTAAAGGATGGAGACCGCGTGGTTATGATCGAGGATGTTACCACCTCCGGCAAGTCCATCGAAGAGACCTTCCCGATCATCAAAGCGCAGGCCGATGTGGAGATTAAGGGACTGATGGTTTCCTTAAACCGTATGGAACGAGGACTGTCGAGTGATAAGAGTGCCCTCCATGAGATCAAAGAGAAGTATGGAATTGATGCCAGAGCCATCGTCAATATGGATGAGGTGGTAGAGCATCTGTATAATCGTCCCTGTCAGGGACAGGTTGTCATTAACGATGAGATTAAGAATGCGATTGATGCATATTATAAAGAGTATGGCGCACATTAAGCTGTTGAAGATCAGATTTTTGAAAAGAAAGGTAGGTATTCCTATGGATGAGAAAGTATATAAGACAATGAACAACACCGGAGCCTGGAGCATTGCAGTAGGAGTCGTTTCCCTGGTCGTAGGGCTTGCCTGCGGTGTAATGATGATTGTGAATGGAGCGAGACTGTTAAGCAGTAAGTCCAAAATAATCTTCTAAGGAAACAAAATGATGTGGAACAGAACAAAGGGATATATTTTTACCAATAAAGTTCATTCACAAAAAGGTATTATGTCAACCATATTAGGACTGCTTTCCCTGATTACCTTAGGGGCGGCGGTCTATTTTTCGTATCTGCATAAGGGAGAGCCGTCGGCGCGTCTGGCATCGGCTGCGTTACTGGCCTCTGTATTTATGGTGATCGGGCTGATTCTCGGAGTCCTTTCCTTAAGAGAACAGGAGAAGTTCTGGCTGTTTCGGATTCTGGGAATGGTAATGAATGTGCTGTCCTTTATTGCACTTAGCTTAATTTTATTTGCAGGAGCGTATATAGATTGAATTCGATGGTTAAAGAACGTCTGGAACTGGCGAAGGAACGTATTACAGAAATTAAAAACGAGAGCAATGTCGGAATCTTTTCCGGCTTTTTTGAAGAGACGGCAGCTTTTCTGCTGCTGCTTATGAAACAGCAGGAGCTTGTAGAAAGCGGTGAGCTGTTCCGGTGGGAGCTTTTGCAGCTTCAGGAGAACAATCATGAACTTTTCAGGGATATCCTGCCGGAGCATTACGGAACAAGCTTTGGAAATCCGGAGTATTGTGCACAGGTCTTTGGAGAAGCGTACGGAAATATCCTGTGCTTTTTATATGGGGAGCTTCGTGCCATGATTCCCTATACCTATGAGGGCAGGGACGAGGATTTTGTGAAGGGACTGGAATTGTTCCTTGAAATTTACGGATCTTTCCAGTGCAGCCTTGAAGAGACGGAGGAATCCAGGAAACAGGAAGGACAGTTTGATCTGCCAAAGCCGGAGCACCTGGAGGAATCCCTGTATTACTATATCAGCGATTATACCAGAGAAGCATACCATACGAAGATCCGGAATATGCTGGATGTTCATGCGGATTTTGCAAGAAGGATCATCGAGGAAGCAGATCTTTCCGATATGAGATATCTGTATTACTTTGGAGAATATATTTCTGAAAACGAATTAAAGACGGCGGCTTACTTAAGCACCCTCTCGGAAGAGACGATTGCGAAGATGGCAGACACCTATACGGAAGGCTACCGGATCGGCTTTGAGGCAGGAAATAAGGATATTACAAAGAAAAAGATCGTAAACATCCGTTACAGTCTCGGATTTGAACGGATGATCCGCAAGGCCGTGCAGAATTTCCGGAAGATCGGACTGGAAGCAACCATTTACCGGGCAACGACCTCGGTACTGGAAGGCAGAGGAGTGAGCCGGATCGGGTATTATGGCGGCATCCCAAATAAGCAGTATGATTTTGACCACAAGGACGATCAGGCACTTGTATTGGATAAAGCGCTTTTGCAGGTGAGGCTCGAAGCCCTGAAGGAAGCCTATGAGGAATATAAGGAGCAGGCAGGCACATTTGGTGGTCCTGCCGTAGTGGAAGTGTTCGGTGAAAAGTCGGCCGAGTTAATCAGCCAGAAGTATGCACTGCATTTATCCAAAGAACAGCAGCAGATGCTGGTGGAATATGCCGCATCAGCCGGTGAGCTGCAGAACAATTACATTCACGGGGACGAACGGAGCTTTACGATTATCGCGTTCCCAGTGCCGGAGATTGCTTCGGGACAGGACGATGGTGAAGAACGGTATCCGGAGATTTTCGATGCCGTGATCCGGATCAATACCCTCGATTATCAGTTGTATCAGCGAATCCAGCAGAAGATCATTGATGTGCTCGATCAGGGCAAATATGTGATGGTAAAGGGAATGAACGGCAACCGTACCAATATGAAGGTGATGCTTCATACCCTGCAGAATCCGGACAGGGAAACGAATTTCGAGAACTGCGTGGCTGATGTGAATATCCCGGTAGGGGAAGTGTTTACTTCTCCGGTGCTGACCGGAACAGAAGGAATCCTTTATGTAAGTCACGTTTATCTGGAAGAACTGGAATATAAGGATCTGACCTTACGGTTCGAGGATGGTAAGGTGACCGATTACATTTGTGCAAACTTTGCAGCCGAAGAAGAAAACCGGAAGCTGATTAAGGACAATATTCTGTTCCACCATGAGACACTTCCGATCGGGGAGTTTGCAATCGGAACGAATACGACCGCATTTGTGGCAGCGAGAAAATACCATATCGAAGATAAGCTCCCGATTTTGATTGCAGAGAAAACAGGGCCGCACTTTGCGGTAGGGGATACGTGCTATTCCCATAGTGAAGAGGTGCGCGTTTTTAATCCGGATGGAAAAGAGATTATTGCCAAGGACAATGAGTGTTCCATCAAACGTAAGGAGGACAGCCGTAAGGCCTACTTTAACTGTCATACGGATATTACGATTCCGTATGATGAACTGGGAGAGGTGAGCGTGGTGACAATGACAGAGGAAGTCATTCCGATTATCGAAGAAGGAAGATTTGTCCTTGCTGGATGTGAGGAGCTGAATGCTCCGTTTGATCAGGAAGGCTCTCAATAATTACGAAAATGTTTCGTTTTTCTTGCAATGAAGAGATACTTCGTATATGATTTAACTATTCAGAGCCATGCAAAATTGCTTTCTGCGAATGCTTGCATTCAAGCAGAACAGCAATTTTATATGGCGAAGTAACCACATGAGGTAAACTACGTTGCGTCAGCAACGGTTTTACGAATGGGGTTCTGAATAGTTACTTTATGATGAGATAAGCGTCAGTTACAGGAGGAGAAAGAAATGCCAAGGGTAGGAATTGTGATGGGCAGCGACTCAGACCTTAAGGTGATGAGCGGCGCGGCAGCAATGCTGGAAGAACTGGGGATCGAATATGAGATGAGAATTATTTCCGCTCATCGGGAACCGGATCTGTTAATGGAATGGACGAGAACGGCGAAGGAGCGTGGAATTAAGGTGATGATCGCAGGCGCGGGCATGGCAGCAGCACTTCCCGGAATGTGTGCCGCATTATTTCCGCTTCCGGTAATCGGTGTTCCGCTTTCCGGTAAGAATCTGGAAGGAATGGATGCCGTGTTCTCCATTATGCAGATGCCTCCCGGAATTCCTGTTGCGACCGTTGCCATTGATGGCGCGAAGAACGCAGCCATTCTTGCAGCGAAGATGCTGGCAACCGGGGATGAGGAGATGCTTGCAAAGATAGAGAACTATACCGAGAACCTGAAGAAGCAGGTAGAGGACAAGGACGCAAAGCTGCAGCAGGTTGGATATGAAAATTATTAAAGAAGCTTGATTCATCATAAATGAGGGGCAAAATACCTTTTGACTCTCATATCATATTATGTAAACTGTGGATAAAACAAAAAGGAGAATGATATGGACTACAAGACAGCCGGTGTGGATATCGAAGCAGGATATGAATCCGTAGAATTAATGAAAAAGTATGTGAAGGAAACGATGAGACCAGAGGTTCTTGGCGGACTGGGCGGTTTTTCGGGAGCCTTTTCCTTAAAGAACATTAAAGATATGGAGGATCCGGTATTATTGTCCGGAACCGACGGCTGTGGTACGAAGGTGAAGCTTGCGTTCTTAATGGACAAGCATGACACCATCGGAATTGATGCCGTTGCCATGTGCGTGAACGATGTAGCCTGTGCCGGTGGGGAATCCCTGTTTTTCCTTGATTATATTGCGTGTGGAAAGAACTATCCGGAGAAGATTGCTACGATTGTAAAGGGTGTTGCGGAAGGCTGTAAGATGGCAGGAGCTGCCCTGATTGGCGGAGAAACCGCAGAGCATCCGGGGCTGATGCCGGAGGATGAATACGATCTTGCGGGCTTTGCAGTCGGTGTGGTAGACCGTAAGGATCTCATTACCGGAGCAGATATTAAGGCGGGTGATGTGTTGATCGGCATTGCTTCTTCCGGTGTACACAGCAATGGCTTTTCTCTGGTTCGTAAAGTGTTTGAAATGACGAAGGAGTCCCTTGCCGCCTATTATGAGGAGCTTGGAACAACTCTGGGAGAAGCATTAATTGCACCGACCAAAATCTATGTGAAGACCCTAAAGGCAATTAAGGATGCAGGTGTAACGGTGAAGGGCTGCAGCCATATTACCGGCGGCGGCTTCTATGAAAATATTCCCCGTATGCTTCCGGATGGCGTGCGTGCGCAGGTTAAGAAGGACAGCTATCCGGTGCTTCCGATTTTTAAATTATTACAGAAGACCGGAAAGATTGAAGAAAAGATGATGTACAATACCTTTAATATGGGACTTGGCATGGTATTGGCAATTGATCCTGCGGATCAGGACAAGGTGCTTGCAGCAATTAAGGAAGCCGGAGAAGAAGGCTATGTGGTTGGAAATGTTATTGCCGGTGAAAAGGGTGTAGACTTATGTTAAGAGTTGGAATTCTTGCCGCAGGCGGCGGAACCAATCTGCAGGCTATTATTGATGCGGTAGAAAGTAAGAAAATTACAGATGTTGAGTTATGCTTTGTGTTGAGTAATAAACCGGGCGTGCGGGCTTTGGAGCGTGCGAGGACACACGGAATCAAGCCGATTGTGGTGGACATGAAATCCTATGTGGATCGTGCAGAGTTTGAGAAGGTGTTGATCGAAACGATCGATGCAGAAAAACCGGATCTCATTGTTCTTGCGGGAATGATGATTATGATGCCGGTCGAATTAGTACGGAAATATCACAACCGGATCATCAATGTGCATCCGGCGCTGATTCCTTCCTTCTGCGGAAAGGGCTTTTATGGAATCCGTCCGCATGAGGCCGTTTTGAAAAGCGGTGTGAAGGTGACCGGTGCTACCGTGCATTTTGTGGATGAGGTATACGATCACGGTGCGATCATCATGCAGAAGGCCGTTTATGTGAAGAACGGCGATACGCCGGAGGAGCTGCAGCACCGTGTGATGGAAGAAGCGGAGTGGCAGATCCTGCCGAAGACGATAGATCTGATTGCACATGGCAGGGTGAAGGTAGAGAATGGAATCGCAGTCGTAGAAGAATAGTCGTTTTTGGACGGTTCGGATGGCAGTCATGAAGAGGCAGAATTACCATAATGGTTTACATAATGTGGAATTACAAAACAGGATGACGGAGGAAGCTATGAAAGTATTGATCGTAGGTGGCGGTGGCAGAGAGCATGCCATTGCAACAAGCGTCGCAAAGAGCAGTAAGGTAGAGAAAATTTATTGTGCACCCGGAAATGCGGGAATCGGTCTGATCGCGGAATGCGTACCGATCGGAGCAATGGAATTTGATAAAATTGTTGCATTTGCCAAAGAAAAAGAAATTGATCTGACGATTGTCGGCATGGATGATCCGCTTGTCGGAGGACTTGTTGACCGTCTCGAGGAAGCTGGATTAAAGGCCTTCGGTCCCCGTAAAAACGCAGCAATTCTGGAAGGAAGCAAGGCATTTTCCAAGGATCTGATGAAGAAATATGGAATTCCAACGGCTACATATGAGAACTTTGACAATGCGGAGGATGCGCTCAATTATTTGAAGACTGCATCGTTCCCGATTGTATTAAAAGCAGACGGATTAGCGCTTGGAAAGGGTGTGCTGATCTGTAATACCTTAGAAGAAGCACAGGCGGGTGTAAAATCCATTATGCTTGATAAGCAGTTTGGAACGGCCGGAAACCGTATGGTGATTGAAGAATTTATGACAGGAAGAGAGGTTTCCGTACTCTCTTTTGTAGATGGAAAAACAATCAAGACCATGACATCTGCGCAGGATCATAAGCGTGCAGGGGATGGAGATACCGGATTAAATACCGGTGGTATGGGAACCTTTTCACCGAGCCCGTTCTATACGGAAGAGGTGGATGAATTCTGTAAAAAATACATTTATCAGGCGACTGTAGATGCTATGGCAGCAGAGGGAAGGGAATTTAAGGGCATTATTTTCTTCGGACTGATGCTGACCGAAAAGGGACCGCGCGTTCTGGAGTACAATGCACGTTTTGGAGATCCCGAGGCACAGGTGGTACTGCCTCGTATGAAAAATGACCTGATCGAAGTGATGGAAGCCTGTATCAATGGCACACTCGATCAGATTGACCTGCAGTTTGAAGATAATGCGGCAGTCTGTGTGGTGCTTGCATCCGACGGCTATCCGGTCAAATATGAAAAGGGCTTCCTGATTCACGGACTGGAAAAATTCGAAGGACAGGACAATTATTTCTGCTTCCATGCTGGAACGAAGCAGACTCCGGAAGGAATTGCAACGAATGGAGGACGTGTTCTTGGCATTACAGCAAAGGGTAAGGATTTAAAGGAAGCACGTAAGAATGCTTATGCGGCAACCGAATGGGTTTCCTTTGAAAATAAATATATGCGTCATGATATCGGAAAGGCAATTGACGAGGCATAAATTAGTAGTGGTACAGATAGTGAAAGAAAGGTACAGGATAATTATGAAAAAAAGGATTCTTGGATTGACCGTTGCAATTATGGTTTTTGGACTTTCTACTATTTCCAGCCTTGCAGCAACAGGAACCGTAACGGCCGGAACAGCGAAAATCAGAGAGAAAGCAAGCACAGACAGCACGGTAGTGGCATCAACCTCAAAGGGTGCCAAGATTGATATTGTCGGAGCAGAAAAGGACAGCTCCGGAACTGTATGGTATAAAGTGCCGGTAAGTGGCGGTTCTTATGGTTATGTAAGAAGTGACCTTGTAGAAACAAGCGATACCATCAGTGTGACAGAGAGTACTTCCTCCTCTTCTGCAAGCACCTCGACATCTGCTTCGACCTCCAAACCGGAAGCAACCGTGCCTACCGCGATTGGAGAGCAGGCAGCAACTGTAAAGTGTTCTTCGAATGTCAAGGTACGCTCAGGCGCATCCACGCAGCATGATGTAGTGACCAGCCTTCCGGACGGAACGGCCATTACACTGATCGGAGAAGCAAATGATACAGCAGGAAATAAATGGTATCAGTTAAGATGTGAATATAATGGGAAGACAGTAGAGGGATACATTCGTTCTGATTTGATTGAAATCGGATCCAGTGCTTCTTCCACGGATGGGACAGACAATACGGATGCCGCCTCTGCTGATGGATCAGAAGCAGTGGACGGAGCGGAAGTAACAGATAACTCTGAGACAGACAATACGGATGCCACACAGGAAGGCGATGGCAGTGAAGAAGCACCGGCAGAAGAACAGGAGTCGGAGCATAATGATTACGAAGTGGTGTATATGACCGATACTGAGAACCCGGATACCGGAAAATATTACCTGTATAATAATATTGATGGTACAATGGCCGATGTGGAAGTTTTGTTCTCAACGGTTACGACTGCCAATGAAAATGTAGCAAAGCTGGAAGCGGAATCTTCACAGAAAAATATCATTATTATCATTCTGGCAGTAGTAATCGTACTTCTCTTTATCGGAGTGACCATACTGATTATTAAGCTCAAGGGAGCTTATGAATATGATTATGAGGACGAAGAGGAAGAGGAAGACGAAGAAGACGAGGAAGAGTTCGAGGAACCGGCACCACGCAGACGCAGACGCGATCTCCGGGAGGATGACGAAGAGGAACGGCCGCGCAGACAGGAACGTGCAGGCAAGGCTTCAAGAGAGGAAGAAGAAGGACGTCCGTCAAGAAGAGCACGCGGACGTGAAGAAGCACCGGAGAGAGAAGGAAGATCTTCCCGTAACGGCAATCCGGAAAGACAGGTGCAGCCTGTGAGAAGACCTGCAGAGAATAACGAAGGTACGGTGAAAAAGGCACCCCGGAAGGCACAGAACTTCTTAGCTGATGACGATGAGTTTGAATTTGAATTTTTGAACATGGATGATAAAGACCTGTAATCTATTCAGAGCCATGCAAATTTGCTTTCTGTGGATGCTTGCATCCAGACAGAATAGCAAATTTATATGGCGAAGTAACCACATGAGTAAAACTTGAGCTGTGAAACAGCGGTTTTACGAATGGGGTCTGAATAGATAAGATAATTAAGAGAAAAAGGAATAGCACTTGCTATTCCTTTTATTCAAAAGAATGGATTGTAAAAATGATCATTGAAATTGACTTTAACAGTGAAGAAGCTTTATATCTGCAGGTGCGCAACCAGATTATTCACGGGATTGCCACGCTGCAGCTTCAGGAGGGCGATGAACTCCCTTCGGTGCGCCAGATGGCAGATGAAATCGGAATTAATATGCATACCGTGAACAAGGCCTATACCGTGTTGAAGCAGGAGGGCTTTATCCAGCTTGATCGTCGGAAAGGCGCCGTAATTTGTCTGGATATGGATAAGATCCGGGAGATGGAAAGCATGCGGGAACAGATGAAAGGAATTCTTGCAAAAGGGATTTGTAAGGGAATCCGTAAGGACGAGGTTTATGAACTCGTCAATGAGATATATCAGGAATATGGAGGAGAATAAACGTGTGGTCAGGTAGTTTTACAAAGAACGCGCAGGCGGCACTGACACTTGCAGAGAAAACGGCAGCTAGATTGCATACCGGTTATGTGGGCACAGAACATATTCTGGTGGGACTTCTTAAGGAAGAAAGTGGAGTAGCAGCCAAAATTCTGGAAGATAATGGTGCTGATGCGGATAAAATACTGGAAATGATCCGGGAGCTGATTGCACCCGACGGGGAAACCGCGGTAAAGGAGCGGGGAACCTATTCGCCGAGAGCGCGGAGAGTTCTGGAAGAGGCGTATGTGCAGGCTGAGCGGTTTGGTGCAGACAGTGCAGGAACAGAGCATCTCCTGCTGGCGCTTTTGAAGGATTCGGATAATGCGGCGGTACGGCTCTTAAATACCCTTGGCATTTCGGTACAGAAGATTTATATTGATACACTGGTGGTTATTGGAGTGGATCCGGCGATTTACAAGGATGATCTGCGCAATAAGAAGAATAATAACCGGAAGAAGCCCTCAACACTGGAACAGTACAGCCGGGATCTCACTGCGCTTGCAGCAGAGGGGAAGCTTGATCCGGTCATCGGAAGAGATACGGAGATCCAACGTGTGATTGAGATCTTAAGCCGTCGGACAAAGAATAATCCGTGCCTCATTGGAGAGCCTGGGGTCGGAAAGACGGCTGTGGTAGAAGGACTTGCCAGCCGTATTGTAGAAGGAAATGTCCCGTTCACCATTCAGAATAAACGCCTAATGACGCTGGATTTGTCCGGAATGGTTGCCGGCTCCAAGTATCGTGGAGAATTTGAAGAACGAATTAAGAGAGTGATCCGCGAGGTACAGGAGGATGGAGACATTATCCTGTTCCTAGATGAAATTCATACCATTATCGGGGCAGGCGGTGCTGAAGGAGCGATTGATGCTTCCAATATTCTGAAGCCGTCATTGGCAAGAGGGGAGCTGCAGCTTATCGGAGCAACGACCATTGCCGAGTATCACAAGTATATTGAAAAGGATGCGGCCCTGGAGCGCAGATTCCAGCCCGTAAATGTAGAGGAACCGACGAAGGAGGAATCCCTTGCGATTCTGCGCGGCATTGCATGGAAATATGCACAGCATCATCGTGTGCAGATTACGGATGAAGCACTGGTTGCTGCCGTGAATCTGTCAGAGCGATATATCAATGACCGGAATCTGCCGGATAAAGCGATTGATCTGATTGATGAAGCTTCTGCGGCGGTACGTCTGCAGCACTCCAAAGCACCCGAGGGATTGCAACAGCGCAGAGAGGAGCTTTTTGCTCTGGATGCGGTTCTGGAAGAGCAGTTAAAGGAAGGAAGACTTAAGGAAGCTGCGGAGACCAACAAGGAACAGGAAAAGCTTCTTAAGAAATATCAGAGAGAAGAAGACCGTTATCAGAAGAAGCAGGCCGAAAGCCGGATTGAAGTGACGGAAGGTGACATTGCAAAGGTGGTTTCTACCTGGACGAAGGTTCCGGTAAGTAAGCTGACAGAAAAGGAAAGCGACCGGTTACTGCGCCTGGAAAAAGAGCTTCATAAGCGGGTGATCGGGCAGGAAGAGGCGGTATCTGCGGTAGCACGTGCGATACGAAGAGGAAGAGTCGGATTGCAGGATCCGAACCGGCCAATCGGATCGTTCCTGTTTTTGGGACCTACGGGTGTTGGAAAGACGGAACTTAGCAAGGCCCTTGCAGAAGCTATGTTCGGCTCAGAAAATGCGCTGATCCGTGTTGATATGTCCGAATATATGGAAGGTCATTCGGTCTCAAAAATGATCGGTTCCCCTCCGGGATATGTCGGATTTGAAGAAGGCGGACAGTTGAGTGAGAAGATCAGGAAGAATCCATATTCGGTAGTCCTTTTTGATGAAATCGAAAAGGCACACCCCGATGTGTTTAATGTCCTGCTGCAGGTATTGGATGACGGGCACATCACCGATTCCAAGGGACGTAAGGTCAGCTTTAAGAACACGGTGCTCATTATGACATCCAATGCCGGGGCACAGAGAATCATTGCACCGAAGAACCTAGGCTTTCTGACGGAAACAACCAGGGAACAGGATTACGAGAAGATGAAATCCGGTGTCATGGAAGAGGTTAGAAAGATTTTCAAGCCGGAATTTATTAATCGTATTGATGATATTATTGTCTTTAAGACATTAGAGAAGAAGGAAATGATGGAGATTGTGCAGCTTCTTTGCAGCCATCTTTCGAAGCGGTGTGAAAAGGAAATGGAATTAAGGCTTCATTTCAGCAATGCCTTAAAGGAGCATATCGTGGACAAATATGCAGACTACAAGATGGGCGCAAGGCCATTAAAGAGAGCCATTCAGAATGTGATTGAAGATCCACTTGCGGAGAAGATCCTTGCAGGCGAAATTCATGCAGGGGATCAGGTTACAATTGGCTTCCGAAAAGGACAGATTTCCTTTGACGTCAAAAACTAAATAGTTTATACTTAGCATATATGAATCAGTTACAGCAAATGTACAATCAGGAGGAAATACAAATGGCTGTTGTAGAAGAATTACTTCGCGAAGAAAGTGATGGAACCATCAGCTTTGGCAATCATGAGCTGGCAGAAAAGAAGAAGCTTGAGGACTTTGAACACGAAGGTGATTTGTACAAGGTAAAAACCTTTCAGACGATGACGAAGCTTGAAAGGAACGGATTATTCGTATATGAATCGGTTCCGGGAACGAGCGTTTTTTACTTTAAGGAAACGACGGACAGTGTGGAATTCACCGTATCGGGAAATGAAGATGCCCAGATTACCTTAGGTCTGTGCGAGGATACGGAATATGAGGTATTTGAGGATGGAAAGAGCAGAGGCAAGATGAAGACGAATCTCGGTGGCAAGCTGAACCTCAGTGTAGAGCTTGAGAATGCAGAGGAAGTTCATATTAAAGTGATTCATTAGTGGATACGTTGTTACAAAATAGATAAGATCTTAAAGCGCTGTTTTACAGAAGAAACAGCGCTTTTTGCGTAAAGGAAGGGATATTTTATGGCAAAAGGAAAATCAACCATCTTTTTCTGTCAGAACTGCGGTTACGAATCGTCCAAGTGGATGGGACAGTGCCCCGGATGCCGGGAATGGAACACCATGGTGGAGGAACCGGTAGCTTCTGCGGGAAAAGGGAAAAGTGCAAGGACTGCACATGAAAAGGCGGTCCCCGCTTCTTTTTCGGAGATTTCTTTAGAAAAGGAAGAACGGATGCAGACCCATATTGAAGAATTAAACAGGGTTTTAGGAGGAGGACTTGTGCCAGGATCACTCACCCTTGTCGGAGGAGATCCGGGAATTGGTAAGTCTACCTTGCTTTTACAGGTCTGCCGTGAAATGTCTGCGGACGGACATAAGGTGCTGTATATTTCAGGAGAAGAATCGTTAAAGCAGATCAAGATCCGCGCAAACCGGATTGGAGAATTCAGTGACAATATGCGCCTTTTGTGCGAAACGAATCTGGAGGTTATCGAAGAAACCCTAGAACGGGAGAATCCAGAAATTGTGGTTGTGGATTCGATTCAGACGATGTATCAGGAAAGTGTGTCGGCGGCACCCGGAAGCGTTTCACAGGTAAGGGAGGCAACGGGAGTGTTCCTGCGCCTGGCGAAGGGACTCAATATTTCCATTCTGATTGTTGGACATGTGACCAAGGAAGGAACGGTGGCAGGACCGAGAGTGCTGGAGCATATGGTGGATACGGTGCTTTATTTTGAGGGTGACCGTCACGCCTCTTACCGGATTCTGCGTGGGGTCAAGAACCGTTTTGGCTCCACGAATGAAATCGGGGTATTTGAAATGGAGGCGGACGGACTGCATGAGGTAAAGAATCCTTCGGAATTCATGCTGAACGGCAAGCCCGAGGAGGCAAGCGGCTCCATTGTAGTCTGCTCGATGGAGGGGACGCGCCCGATCTTAATTGAAATCCAGGCACTGGTATGTCACAGCAATTTCGGGATTCCGAGACGGCAGGCGATCGGCACCGATTTTAACCGTGTCAATCTCCTGATGGCAGTATTGGAAAAGCGTCTGGGATTACAGATGGGAAACTGTGATGCGTATGTCAACATTGCAGGGGGAATCCGTATTTCGGAGCCTGCAATTGACTTAGGGATTGCACTTGCCATTATTTCCAGCTTTAAGAATAAAGTGATCGATGAAAAGACGATTGCCATGGGAGAGATCGGCTTGAGCGGTGAAGTACGTGCCGTGAGCATGATCCCTGCGCGCGTGCAGGAGGCAAAGAAGTTGGGCTTTACGACCTGCATCATTCCGGCCGTGTGCATGGACAGTGTGAAGAATATCAAGGACATCACCATCTTAGGCGTAAAGAGTGTCGCAGATGCCATGCAGCTTATCTGACAGATTAAATAGGCTCAAGATTCCGAGAGCCTAAAAAGAGTATCATAGAAGTGTACTGGAAGCAAAACTATATCAGGGAAATAATCTCGTGTGCAGTATTGCAACAGAATCGATTGAAAATTCAGAGGAGTATATCTATTAGGTAATTGTGAAACTCACGATGATCGTTCGCAATCTTGAATCAAAATAGAAACAGAATTGTGCATTGCATGATTTTAATGATGAAAACAGATATCGAGCTGTTTTAGGCGAGCTTAACTTTGTAGTTTTTGGACTACTCTATTGTACTATATCCGGTGAGGAGTTATTTTAATTTGGTAACAAAAAATGCCGTATTTATGCGGTCTGTGGCGTTTTGCAAACGTCTACCTAGTTTATTGTAGTAGAGAGGGGATAGTGACATGAGAAAGTCTATTCTGACAAAATCGATTTATTTGCTGTTGACGGCATCTTTTTTCGTTGTGATGTTGTTTGCTGTACTGGAGATATATACCATACATAATTATAACAGCCAGATCGAAGAGGTATATATCAATTCCGTCAATTATTCTGCGAATTACTGGGCTAATCAGTTTTATATCATCAACAAGGTGCTGAAGGAGACGATCAATAAGGATGGAAATACAGCCTATCATAAGCTAAGGGACACAGATGATCCTGAGATTAAAAAGGAAAAGACAGAAGAGCTGCAGAGTACCTTGACGAATATGTCTGTTCTGTATGGAAATCAGTTTGTGTTTTTTTTATATATTCCGGATGAAAATATGCTGCATTTTTCGGTTTCGTATATTGACTATATTCAAGATGAGGGAATAAATCAGCTCAGAGAGTATATGGAAAATGAATACACTCAGAAAGAGAATAGTGGGAACACGGCAGATTGGAAAACAGTGGAGCTTGAGGGAATGGAATACTTTATCCATGTCTATGAGTGCAAGGGAGGATACAGCGGATGTTTTATTACTTGTGAAAATGTGCTCCGTGATATAACACCGCATACCAGGGGCGGAAATGCCTATATGCAGAATATGGATGGAACATTGTTTTACGGGAGTAAAGGAGAGATCAATTATCTTGGCTTTACTTATTCACGTGCTATCCAGATGATTAACAAAAAAATATGCGTCGAGTTTCCCTATGTGTTTTTTGTTAACAGCAGTGCCTATATATTTGCGATCATTCTGATAGCAATGGCAGCAGCAGTGACGATGACGATGATTGCCCTTATTTATTATAAAAAAACGGTTATCAGTCCGATCGCAAGACTTGAGAATGCCATGATTGAGTTTTCAAGTGGGAATACAGAAGTACGAATGGAGCAATACACGGAGAATAATGAGATCCGGGTGCTGTATGAAACCTTTAACCGGATGGCCGAACAGATCATGCATCTGAAAATCAATATTTATGAATCAGATCTGGAGAAGCGGAAAATTTATAATCAGTTTTTGAGAATCCAGATCCAACCGCATTTTTATACCAATATTCTGAATCTGATCTATATGCTGGCAGACGCACAGGATTATAAGACTATACAGGATCTGGCAAGGTATATGGTGGGATGCTTCCGGTATCTGCTGTCATTAAAGGGCGATTATGTAGTACTGGAAGATGAGCTGCAATGTGTAAGGTATTATGCAAAAGTGCAGAATATCCGGTATGAGGACGGATTTGAACTTCATATTCACTGTGAACCGGGGATGGAGAGAGAAAAGATTCCTGCACTTCTGATTCAGACCTTTGTGGAGAACAGCATTAAGCATAATGTCATGGTAATTCCTAAGCTGGTAATAGATCTGGTGATAGCAGAGGAAAATGAAGGAATATCGATTACAGTTAGTGATAATGGGTGTGGATTTCCGAAGGAGATTCTGAGAAAGATTGAGGAAAAGGATCTTCAGGATGAAGAAAATCATATCGGCATTTCTAATGTGATAAGCCGGCTGCAGATCCTCTATAGAGGAAAAGCATTATTGAAAATAGAAAACAAAGAGAAAGGAGCCAGAGTTTCTATCTGGATTCCGTATTATGAAGAGAGTAGCTCCTTGGAACTGGATGAAGGTATGAGTGAATGAATGTATTACTGGTAGATGATGAAGTTATTGTAATTAATATCTTGAAAAATAAGATGAAATGGCAGGAAATTGGAATTGAAAATGTCTATACAGCCTACACTGCCGCAGAGGCTAGACAGGTAATACGGTCGCAGGAGATTGATATCATTGTATGTGATATTGAAATGCCACAGGAGAACGGACTGCAGCTTCTCAAATGGATACAGAAAGAAAAACTGGAGATTGAGAGGATCGTGTTAACAGGTTTTCCTGATTTCAATTATGCACAGAATGCCATCAGCTCCGGTGTGATCCGATATCTGGTAAAGCCAGTAAGCTTTGAGGAACTGGAAGAAGCAATACGGTATGCCATAGACAAGAAAAAGGAATATCAGATGAAGAAGATCGAAGTCTCTTATAATCGGAGAGAGCGTGAACGGCAGTTTTATACGGGACTTCTGACAGAAAATATTCTGCCTTATGACAATTATATAAGAGAAGCTGCCGAGAAAATAGAACTGAAAACAGAGAACCTTGATGTCTTTGGAATGATTTATCTGAAGCTGTCCGAAATGCCATACGATAAAGCCAGCTACAGCATTGTGGTTCATGCCCTGGGAAATGTTGCGGAAGAGCTTTTCCCAGATATTGTAGAGATTCATGTGGGCTATCTAGTTTTTTGGATTCTGCGTTCTGAAAGGGATAGGGATTACATAAGGGAAATGTGCACCCTCTTCATGGAAAAAATGTCAGGTAACTTTAAAGGAGAAATAGATGCATATTATACGGTAGATGTTTCTCTTAATACGATTTCGGAAAAGAGCCGTGTCCTTCAGATGGCACCTGAACAGCACTGGAAGGTGGGAGAGCATATTTATGATGTGGATGCAATGCTGGCGCACCTTGCAGATGAAGAAAAACAGTCTGTGGGAAGCGGACAGGAAACAGTACAGATGGTAAAGGACTATATTAGGGAACATTACCAGGAACAGATAACCAGACAGGACATGGAAGAGAGTATGCATTTAAACAGTGATTATGTTAACCGGATTTTTAAACGGTCGACAGGCTATTCACTTGTTCAGTATCTGCAGTATTACCGTGTCCTTATGGCGAAGAAGCTGTTTACAGAGCAGAAGGGTACAGTCACTGAGGTGGGACTTCAGGTAGGATTTGATACACCGTCCTATTTTGCGAAAGTATTCAAAAAGTGGACAGGCTTTACACCGCTTGAATACTATAATCAGAAAAACAAAGACTGATAAAGTGGTCGGAAACGTCGTAGTGCAAGTCGATTTTGTTGTTGAGACTAAGGGGGTAGATTTTATACTATAATGATGCAAGATCTGATACAGCTGTAGGATTTTTCAGAAGAAGGAGGTATGAAGATGTTAAAGAAACAACTTAGTGTATTCTTGGCGGTAGCGATGGCAGCA
Source organism: Bacteroidaceae bacterium (assembly GCA_963650485.1). GTDB lineage: Bacteria > Bacillota > Clostridia > Lachnospirales > Lachnospiraceae > Suilimivivens. Next base: position 4,736 of record CAVJLN010000048.1, on the reverse strand, counting down.
GGTATGTTGGTCGGATGCGGTTCTGCAGATAACAGCAGTACAGAGGATACGACGACAGTAACCGAGGAATCGACAGATACTACGGAAACGACTGAGAATGGAACAGAAAAAGCGGAAGATGCAGAAGACTTATCCGGGCAGGAGCCATATACGGTCAAAATTGTTGCAGACGGTTTTGGTTCAGAGGAGGCCTGTACGGAAATTGCGGCGGCAGTTTCTGAAATTACAAAGAAGAAATTTAATACGACAGTAGAAATTTCAAGATATGACTTTGCAACCTATGTGGATCAGGTGCAGACAGAGCTTGCATCCGGAGAGAAGATTGACTTGCTTGGCGGTGTATCTGATCTTTCCATACCAAGTGCGGCAAGCCAGGGACAGGTACTAGCATTGGATGATCTTCTTGAATCTGACGGGCAGAGTATCCTGGCTGATATCAGTAAAGAGGACCTGGCATCTACTTCTATAGATGGAAAGATATATGCAATTCGTAATAATAAGGAGCTTGGACTTGGTCTGGGCTATGTATTCAATACAGAAATGCTGGAATCCCTTGAGGTAGATTACAGTAATGTAAAGACCGAGGCAGATTTAGAGCCCATTCTTAAGGCGGCAAAGGAAAAATATCCGGACGTATATCCGTTGGGATCTGATAGTGGAAATATGAATGACTATATGCTCCCTATTGATTGGCTCGGAAGAGATTTTGGTGTTCTGATGAATGCGTTTGATGATAATGATACAGAAGTAGTTAATCTTTATACATCGGATGAATATTATGAACTCTGCAAGCGGCGACATGAGTGGCAGAAGGAAGGACTGATTATGCCGGATGCAAGTATCAATACAGAGTCTTCAGCTTCTCTTATGGGATCAGGAAAAATATTCGGTGCTTCTACAGAGACAAAACCCGGTATTGAGGCACAATGGGAAAGAAATACAGGTATTGATGTAACTGTGATCAATATTGTGGATTATTATACAATGACAAGTTGCCTGAATAACTACTGGTATATTCCTTACACCAGTGAGCAGCCGGAACGTGCTATGCAGGTTTTAAACGAAATGTATACGAACCCTGATGTAGCAAACCTTTTGATTTATGGTCTTGAAGGGAAGTATTATGAATTTGCGGATAAGGAAAACGGTGTGATCCAGTATCCGGAAGGGGCAAGTTCTGACAGCCTTGGCTGGACAATTACCGCATGGCATTTTCCTAATGAACTAATTGCTTACAAATGGGTTACAGATGGTAAGGATATCTGGGATGAAACTATTCAGTTTAACAAGGATTGTCATCCTTCTCAGGCAAAGGGCTTTGTGTGGGATAGCACGGATGTAACAAATGAGATTGTTGCATGTACCACGGTTATGAACAAATACAGAGCAGGATTAAACTCTGGAGATGTGGATCCGGATACAGTATGGGATCAGATGCAAGCAGAATATAAGGAAGCAGGAATTGAAAAAATCCTTACAGAAAAACAGAAGCAGTTAGATGAATGGTTGGCTACAAATAAATAATCTTTGATTTATGATACGGTATTACGGCACAATTAGTAGTATATATGCCGTAATACCGTAAAATATGTCCAAAATACAGGGAAGAATGGATACAGATCGGTTCACCTGTGTGGTATCTGGGAGATTTGAATATGAAAAGAGAAAAATATAAAAAATTAAACTGGACTTTATATGTGATGTTGATACCGGGACTCTTATATCTGCTCTTTAATAATTATATTCCCATGACATTCACGATAATTGCCTTTAAAAAATATAATTTTCAGAAGGGTGTATGGGGAAGTGAATTTATCGGATTGGATAATTTTAAGTCGTTGTTTTCCACAAGGGACTCCTGGATCATTCTACGAAATACAGTAGGTTATAATCTGATATTTATTGCAGTCAGTCTGGTAATAGGCTTAGCCCTTGCCATTCTTCTGGATGAGCTGAAATCCGGAAAAGCAAAAAGAAGGTATCAGATGGTTTATCTGCTTCCGTATATGATTTCCATTACGGTCGTCAGTTATATTGTTTATGCACTTCTCAGTACAGATACGGGATTTATTAATAACAGCATATTGAAGTCTCTTGGACGGGAGTCGGTATCCTGGTATTCCAGACCGAAATACTGGCCTTTTATATTGACGGCAGTCAATCAGTGGAAGTGGTTGGGATATAATTGTATTATTTATTATTCTTCTGTGATCAGTATTGATGACGGATATTATGAGGCAGCAGCACTTGACGGGGCTACCAGATGGCAGAGGATCTTTCATATCACGATCCCGCTTATCCGCTCTACAATTATCACCATGACACTGCTACAGCTTGGTAATATTTTCCGTTCTGATTTTGGACTGTTCTATCAGGTGCCGATGGACAGCAGCGCTCTGATGAATGTTACTAATACTATTGATACGTATGTATATCGTGGAATCAAGAGTGTGGGAACACTTGGCATGTCATCAGCAGCAGGACTGTATCAGTCAGTAGTAGGTTTTGTACTGGTTCTTTTTGCAAATTATATTGTCCGGAAAATAGATAAAGAAAGTGCTATGTTTTAGAGGAGTAAAGATATGGTAAAGAAAGATAAAGCTTTTTTGATGATAGATAATATTGTGCTGACTCTGGTTGCATTGTTCTGCATTTTGCCATTTGTGTTACTGTTTTCTTCCTCTTTTAGTAACGAGCAGGCAATTATTCATGAAGGATATTCCATACTTCCGAGACATTTTGACCTGACGGCCTATAAATATGTGTTGAATGGCTCAAACGGGATTATCAGAGCCTATGGATATTCCGCTTTGGTAACCCTGATCGGGACGGTTATAAGTTTGACCATTACCACACTTTATGCCTACCCGATATCCAGAGGGGATCTGAGAGGAAGAAACCTGTTTTCATTTCTATTGTTTTTTTCCATCCTGTTTAATGGTGGGCTGATTCCTACTTATATGATGTGGACAGGAATGTTTCATATTAAGAATACCTTCGCTGCATATATTGTGCCATCCCTTCTGATGAATGGATTTTATGTAATTATGGCAAGGAATTATTTTGCACAAAATATTCCGTTAGCGATTCTGGAATCGGCGAAGATGGATGGTGCAGGAGAATTTAGGGTACTGTGGAGTATTGTCGTGCCAATGTCTAAACCCATCTTGGCGACATTGACATTGTTTGTTTCCCTGAATTACTGGAATGATTGGCAGAACGGTCTTTATTATGTGACCAAGGATAATATGTATACCATACAGGTGTTGCTGAATCGAATGCTTTTAGATACGCTTTATATGCAGCAGGGGCTTGCCCAAAATATATCGGGATCGATCGGGGCAACTTTACCTACTTCAACTTTGAAAATGGCCATTGCAGTAATGGGGGCATTACCAGTTATGATCATATTTCCTTTTGTTTCTAGGTATCTGACTGGTGGAATTGTAGTTGGTGCAGTGAAAGGATAAAAACAGAATAGGAAGGAGACAAGTTATGTTAAATCAATTTTTTAAGAATGGTATTAATCTTGGGGGATATTTGTCCCAATATGACATTATTATAGATGCATCTTCAGAAGAGCAGATGAAAAAGCATCTGGATACTTTTATTACAGAAGATAATATCAGGCAGATCACTTCCTGGCATTTTGATCATGTTAGAATTCCTTTGAATGGATGCCTATTTTTTGACAGGGACAGTAAATGTTTGAAGGCGGAGCCTATGAAGTATCTGGATCAATGTATTTCTTATTGCAGCCAGAATGGACTGAATGTAATCCTGGATCTGCATTATATCTGGGGACATACGTATGGACAAATGGATCAGCCAACAGCTCTTATGACAGACAAAGAATTGCGTTCTTATTTTATATGCTTCTGGGTGAGGATGGCAGAGCACTATCGTGGATATAAGGGAGCAACGTTACTATTTGAGCTTTTTAATGAAATGTGTGATGCTACTGGTTACAGATGGAACAGCTTGTATAAAGAAACCGTGAAAGAAATACGGAAGAAGGATCCGGAGAGAATGATACTCGTAGGTACGAACTATGTGAATAGTGTCGGTTACTTGGATCGTCTTGAACTACTTGATGATGAAAATGTGTTTTATAATTTTCATTATTATGAGCCAAATGTATTCACACATCAAAAGGCGCATTTCTCAGAGGAATTTAAAACTTATTTCAAAAGCATAGCTTACCCGGATGATATTTCGGATTACATTCATTTTCTGATGGAGAATGAAAAGTTTGCAGCAGAACATCCGCTGATGAATGGGAAAACGCTGCAAAATGACCATGAACTGATGCTTTCGTTGATGAAACCGGCAAGAAATTTTACAGAGTATTCCGGTCATGAGGCCTATTGCAGTGAATTTGGAGTAATAGACACGGCAGAAGAAAAGGAGGCTGTCAAGTGGCTAAAGGATTTTATGGAACTGTGTGATTCTTATGGAATAGGACACTCCATGTGGAATTATAAATGTCTGGATTTTGAACTTGTAAATGAAAACAACGAGATTGTAAGACCTGAGATCATAAAATTTTTGACCGAATATAATGGAAATAGTAGTGAAGAGAAAAAATAGTACATGTAACAAGTATGAAAAAAGGGCTTTTAGAATAGCCCTTTTTTCATCTTATAGGGAATTTTTTTGTTTTTATAAAAATAAAAAAATTGGCTCAATCACAAATTTTGTGGGATTTAGGATTCCTTTCATAACTCCGTCGGCTC
>CAVJLN010000047.1:0-22658 GCA_963650485.1 Bacteroidaceae bacterium | reverse complement strand
TGGCATCTGTCACACCGTATGTTTCACAGATATATTTTTCGGAACCAAAAGATTTGACAATCTGAGTCTTGTTTTTTCCATTAATCCTTACCGTCTTGACCGCTCTGTAAGTAATTGAATATTTGCTTGTTGTCCACCCTAATCGCATAAGACACCTCCTGTATATATTATATTATAATGGAATGTAGTGGGACGTGCAAGCAAAAAGTTAAAATTTGACAAAAAATTTAAGCTATTGCTAGCTTTGAGAGGTCTTTTAAGAAGTTACACTGTCAAACTCCCGCGTTACAGAGCGAAAACGAATCCTTAAAGAGCAAGGCAGCCAAGGATGCACTTGGGGACGTTATGAACCAGGTGAAGGACGTAAAGGGCGTAAAGCTTCTTGCAGCTTCCGTATCCGGTGTGGATATGAACGGACTGCGTGACTTGGGTGATCAGTTAAAGGCTAAAATCGGAGAAGGTGTAATCGTTCTGATTTCAGACTGTGACGGCAAGGTTAATATGGTTGCCATGGCAACACAGGGAGCTATGGACAAGGGAGCTCATGCAGGAAACCTGATTAAGGGCATTGCAGCACTTGTCGGCGGTGGCGGTGGTGGACGTCCGAACATGGCACAGGCCGGAGGAAAGAATCCGGCGGGCATTCCGGATGCTATTGCGAAATGCGAAGAAATCCTTGTAGCACAGGTTTAAATAATAATCTTGAAAATTATATGAAAATAAATCACAGTACCTAAATTATGTGGAATTCTAAAATTTTTCTCTTGACGTGTACATGATTTATGCTATAATATGAGTTGTGTGTGAATACACACAAGAATAACCCAGTCAGTCATGTTACTAGAAGGGACTGAAGGGAGGTCAGGGTGTAAATGTCAAACGTAATCGTAAAAGAAAACGAGACTTTAGATAGCGCTTTACGTCGTTTTAAGAGAAGCTGTGCAAAAGCCGGCATTCAGCAGGAGATTCGTAAGAGAGAGCATTACGAGAAGCCGAGCGTTAAGCGTAAGAAAAAGTCAGAAGCAGCAAGAAAACGTAAATACAACTAATTAAAGTAAACGTGAGCCCTTGGATAAACCTAAGGGCTTTCTTGTTGCTTGGCAGCATATGATTCAAGGTGAGGGAGTTTTATGTGGACGAAAGAGATGTTCGGAACCGATGTATATCATCTGGTTGCTGCATTTATTATTTATAGTATGCTTGGATGGCTTGTGGAATCGATCTACATGTCCATCTGCAATAAGAAGCTGACGAACCGTGGCTTTGGCAAAGGACCGTTCTGCCCGATCTACGGATTCGGAGCAGTGATCGGCTATCTGGCGCTTCGACCGTTATCCAGCAATCCATTTCTTCTTTATTGCACAGGGGCAGTTATGGCTACGGTGTTCGAATATCTGGTAGGACGGCTGATGCTTAAGATTTTTGGCGAGGTCTGGTGGGATTATACGAACAAACCGTGTAACTTCCAGGGGCTCATCTGTCTGGAGAGCACCATTGCATGGGGCTTTTATGCCATTATTATTATCACCTTCCTACATGGTAAGGTGATGGGGATGATTGACCGCTATGATATGCAGCTTGGGAAGCGGTTCTGTGTGATTGTACTATGTATTGTGACGATCGATTATCTGTTCCAGTTTGCGAAGCTGTTCGGGGCTGATATGAAAAAGAGCAGGGAACGGATTACAGAATTGTACGAGAGTATCCGTACGAAGTGGTAGATACGAACTCATTTGCAACGATTCTGAATAGTTACGTTCATTTTTAAAACAGCAGGAACATATTTATAGGTATAGAGTTTTGTCGGGGAGAAGATTGCCTTGAGAATCATGATGAAGAAACTACTATGCGGTATGATAACGTTCCTGCTGTTTGTGTCTGTACCGGTTCCCGTAATGGCAGCACCGGAAATTGATGCGCCGTCGTATATTCTGATGGAAGCTTCCACGGGAAAAGTGATCTGTGAGCAGAATGCAGATGAGAGGAGAAGTCCTGCCAGTATTACGAAAATTATGACCATGCTGCTGATCTTTGATTACCTGAATACAGGGCGTGTGACCCTGGAGAGCGAGGTAACAACCAGCGCCTATGCGAAGTCCATGGGTGGTTCGCAGGTGTTTCTGGAAGAGGGAGAGGTGCAGACGTTAGAGACCATGATCAAATGCATTGCAGTAGCCTCCGGAAACGATGCGAGCGTGGCTGTGGCAGAGTTCCTCACAGGCAGTGAAGCGGAATTCGTGAAGCTTATGAATCTGCGCGCCGAGGAGCTTGGCATGGAGAACACCCATTTTGAGGACTGCTGCGGGCTTACAGATTCAGACGGTCATTATTCCAGTGCGAGGGATGTGGCAATCCTGTCACGGGAGTTAATTACAAAGCACCCGGAGGTGCTTAATTATACCGGTATCTGGATGGAGGATATTGTGCATGAAACGGCACAAGGGACCTCCAGCTTTACCCTGTCCAGTACGAATAAGCTGCTGAAAATGTATGAATACACCACCGGCCTGAAAACCGGCTCCACCAGTAAGGCAAAATACTGCCTGTCTGCAACCGCAAGTAAGGACAATATTGATCTGATTGCCGTTGTCATGGGCTCTTCCAATAATAAGGTGCGGTTTCAGGATGCCATGTCGTTACTTACTTACGGTTACAGCATCAGTTCCCTTTATGAGGATAAGAATGAAGAACAACTGCCAGCTCTTACAGTAAATGGCGGTGTGGAAGATACCGTCACTCTTTCCTGTCAGGGTCCGTTCCGGTATCTGGATACGGAAGGGCAGGCACTGTCCGGAATTGAGAAGAAGATCGTGCTGCCGGAGAGCGTAGAGGCACCGGTACTGGAAGGCGAGGCAGTTGGAGAAGCTGTGTACCTATTAAACGGAAACCGGATTGGCAGTGTTTCGATTCTGACCGGGCAGACCGTTGACAAGGCGGTTTACAAAGACTATTTGCAAAAAGTATGGAGAATGTTTTATACTGTTTAAATATGGAAAACAGAGAATGGCTTACGTTGGAAAGGATGGAATATGATCAAAATACTGTTGCTGCTTATCGTAATCCTTGCCCTCTTTTTTTGTATGGTTATGGCAATTGACTGTAACCGGTTCGTCATACGGGAATACCACTGTGAAGACAAGAGGCTTAAGATACCTCTTAAAATTGTGCAGTTATCGGATCTTCATAACAAGTCCTTCGGAAAAGATAACGGCCGTCTCATCCGTGCTATCCGGGAACAGAATCCGGATCTCATTATTGTGTCCGGCGATATGTACACCTCCCTGCTTGGAAAGGAGACACTGACGGCGCAGAAGCTGATGGAGGAGCTTGCACAGAGCTATCCCATTTATTATGCCAACGGCAATCATGAGCAGAAGACCAAGGAAGAAACAGAAGAGTTCGGGAGTCTGTATGAGGACTACCGGAAAAAGCTGTCCGGAATGGGGATTCATTTTCTTTCCAATGAGCATGTTTATCTGAAGGATTATAATATCAGCCTGTATGGATTGGAAATTCACAGGCGCTATTACCGGAAGTTCCGTAAGCAGATACTGGGAGCGGATCGGGTGCAGGAGTATCTGGGAACGCCGGATCCGGGCTCCTTTCATATGATGATTGCCCATAATCCGGATTTCTTTGAGGACTATGCGGCATGGGGGGCAGACCTTGTATTTGCAGGTCATGTACATGGCGGGCTGATGCGGCTTCCCGTTCTTGGAGGAGTGATAGCCCCTTCCATGAAGCTGTTTCCAAAGTATGATGGAGGAGAGTTCCGGGAAGGTACGGCAACCATGATTTTAAGCCGTGGTCTGGGGACGCATACGCTTCCGATCCGGATTTTTAACCCGGGTGAACTGGTGGTTGTGAAGTTGACGCCTTAGAGGTTAAATGTTAAAATAATTCAGTTGTGAATGAAGTTTTGAATAGTTACGTGATTTCTTTAGCGATAAGATTTGGTAAGGGGTACATCATGGAGAAACTGAATACAAAATTATTTGATCATACGATATTAAAGGCAGATGCCACAAAGGAAGCGGTTCTTAAGGTCTGCCGGGAGGCGAAAGAATACGGGTTTATGTCCGTGTGCGTGAACGGTTTTAATACGGCACTTGTGAAGAAGGAACTGGAGGGGACGGATGTAAAGGTCTGTACTGTGGTCGGATTCCCTCTCGGACAGATGAGCACGAAAGCGAAAGCCATGGAAGCGGCGATCGCGGTCGAAGATGGCGCAGATGAAATTGATATGGTCATCAATGTGGCTGCATTAAAGGATGGCGAAGAAAAAACGGTTTATCAGGATATCCTGGCGGTCCGCAGGGCATGTGAGAAGCAGACACTGAAGGTCATCATTGAGACCTGTCTGTTAACCGATGAGGAGAAGCGTACGGCCTGTCGGCTTGCCGAAAAGGCAGGGGCAGATTTTGTAAAAACCTCGACCGGATTTTCCACAGGCGGGGCAGCCGCAGAAGATGTTGCTCTGATGCGCAGTGAAGTCGGAACACGCTTGGGCGTCAAGGCCTCCGGCGGAATCCGGGATAAGGAAACCGCACAGAGAATGATCGATGCCGGAGCGAGCCGTCTCGGAACGAGTGCAACGATTGCAATCTGCAGCTAAAGGAGCATTGATATGGCAATATCGGTAAAGCTGGAGGCGTTTGAAGGCCCCTTGGATCTACTGTTACATCTGATTGAAAAGAATAAAGTCGATATTTATGATATTCCCATTGTCATGATTACGGAGCAGTATCTGGATTACATAAAGGCCATGGAAACGGAAGACATGAATGTGATGAGTGAATTCCTTGTCATGGCGGCAACGCTTCTTGATATTAAATGCAGGATGCTTCTTCCGAAGGAAGTCAACGAAGAGGGAGAAGAAGAGGATCCGAGAGCAGAGCTTGTACAGAAGTTACTGGAATACAAGATGTATAAGTATATGGCGTATGAATTAAAGGATCGTCAGGTGGATGCAGCGAAGACCTGGTTTAAGGACAAGACTCTGCCTAAGGAGATCGAGGATTACCGTCCTCCGATTGATATGCAGGCGCTTCTGGGAGATGCCGATTTAGGGAAGCTGCAGGAGCTTTTCCATATGGTGATGCGTCGGCAGGAGGACAAGATTGACCCGGTACGAAGCACTTTTGGCAAGATCGAAAAAGATGAGATCGACATGGATGGAAAGACCGCTTATGTGGAGGGGTATCTTCTGACACATAAGAAGTTCAGTTTCATGGATCTGATGGAAAAGCAGCGTAGCAAGATGGAGATTATCGTCACCTTTATGGTGATTCTCGAGCTTATGAAGATGGGCAAAATCACGATTGAACAGGAAAAGATCTTTGATGATATCTGGATCACATCAAGGGCAGGATAGAGAAAGAGAGTTTTAAGATGGACAAGAAAGAGCAGAAAGCCGTACTCGAGGCTGTTTTATTTACCATGGGGGAAGCTGTAGAGGTGGAACGGCTTGCAGCGGTACTGGAGATCGGCAAGAAGGAAACGAAAGAGCTTTTACTGGAAATGAAAGCAGACTATGACAAGAAGGGCCGGGGAATCACCCTGATGGAGCTGGAGGATTCCTTCCAGATATGTACGAAGTCGGAAATGTACGAGTATCTGATTAAAATTGCAAAGACGCCGCGTAAGTATGTGCTGACCGATACGCTTTTAGAGACATTATCCATCATTGCCTATAAGCAGCCGATTACAAGAGCAGAGATCGAACGTGTCCGCGGGGTAAGCTGTGACCATGCCGTGAACCGTCTTCTGGAATTCGGACTGATTGCCGAGGTAGGGCGTATGGATGCACCTGGTAAGCCACTTCTGTTCGGTACGACCGAAGAGTTTTTAAGAAGCTTTGGCGTGAAGTCCTTAGAGGAACTGCCGGAATTATCCGCTGTCCAGATCGAGGAATTCAAGCAGCAGGCAGAAGCCGAAGTAGACGGTGATGTTCAGGTGGATGTATAAAGCAGGAAATGCCGGATGCTCTGCCGGATGCAGTAAGGAAGTGTAATGGCATCGACTGGATCCGGAACATGGATACTTTCCCTGTAGTAAAGAGTATCATCCAGATAATAGCGGATTTCACCGATCTGCTGACCACTCTTAACCGGTGCGGTTAAGGTCTTTTCATATTCAAATTGTACCTGAAAATGTTCTCCTTTTTTAAGGAGAATTTTTTTATTTACGAAGGTCTCATCCCGTTCGATATAAGGTGTTTCGGAAAGCGTGGCATTCCAAATATCTGCAGCTCCGTCATAGACCGGAACCGGAGCAAGCTCCGAAGAGGAAAGCAGGGCTTCCTGCAAGGTGTGCGTTGTATAATTTTCAAGGCCGTAGCTCATCAGCTTTTTGGTATCTGACCATTTATAGGATTTATTATTCGGCCAGCCGCAGGCCAGCAGGGCAACGACAAAGGTACGGTCCTCCTGCCTTAAGGAGCCGACATAGCAGTAGCCAGCGTTAGCGGTAAAGCCGGTTTTGCCGGAGAGCGCACCCTCCATCATGGATAAAAAGGCATTGTGATTATTGCAGGTAAAGGAACGCCCGTCCGAAACATAATTCTCCCCGGACTTCTGAAAGCCGGTAAAGGAATGGGAGGAGGTGTGCGTGATTGTAAGGAATTCCTCCTTTTTAGGAGAAGAGATGATACAGTAGGACATGATCCGAGCAAGATCTGCGGCCGTTGTGGAGTGAATATGGGTCTGGCCGCCCGCGGAGGTGGAGACGGCATCCAATCCGTTTGGTGTGATGAAGAAGGTGTTCTCACAGCCGATTTCCTTTGCCTTCCGGTTCATCATATCGGCAAATTCTCCGGTGCTTCCGGCAATGTGTTCGGCAATGACAACCGCAGAATCGTTATGGGATTCCAGCATCAGGGAATAAAGAAGATCTTCCAGACGGAAGCATTCTCCGGAGCGGACTCCGAGATGAACCTTTGGCATGCTCGATGCGTAAGAGGATGCTTCGGCGTAATCATCAAGATTTCCGTTTTCCAGTGCAAGAATGCAGGTCATGATCTTGGTGGTGCTTGCCATTGGAAGAATCTCGAACCCATTCTTTTCATATAAAATACGTCCGGATTCTGCATCCATTAAAACAGCGGACTTAGCATAGAGGGTAAGGGAAGGCTGGACGGTAGAATCGATGACAGCAGAAGGAGCTTTGGATACGGAAAGCGCCTTTCTCAGATCGAAGGATGAGAAAGTCTTGAGAACATCCGCCGCCTCTTTTTGCGGATACATTCCTGGAAAAGAGCAGAGGATGAGAAATAACAGGGAGAAGAAAAGGGACAAAAAGTATCGTTTCTTTTGAGACATAGGGGATCCTTTTTCGGAAAAGACTCATCTTATATGTATGCAGGAAAAAGGAAAGATATGTGACAGGACACATGAGTAAAATTTTTGTAAAAAAGTTGCAGAAAAAGCAAATTTGTCCTATGCGTTTTAAAAACTTTGTGTTATACTACCATAGATGATTTATGGGGTGCAATGCGCCCTTTAATACGTTATCATTTATTTAATATAAAAATGGAGGGCTGAAGAATATGAGTACTACTTCACAAGCGAGTCAAAGAATTGCTTCTTTACTCGATGACAACAGTTTCGTTGAAATTGGCGCCATGGTTACCGCCAGAAGCACCGACTTTAATCTGAAACAGACTGAGACTCCTTCTGACGGTGTCATCACCGGTTATGGAGTAATTGGTGGTAATCTTGTATATGTATACAGCCAGGATGCTTCTGTATTAAACGGCAGCGTTGGCGAAATGCATGCAAAGAAAATTGCCAATCTTTATGACCTTGCACTGAAGACTGGAGCACCTGTAATTGGCCTCATTGAATCTGCAGGTTTAAGATTACAGGAAGCAACCGACGCATTAAACGGTTTCGGTGAAATCTACAAAAAGCAGGTATTAAGTTCAGGCGTGATTCCCCAGATTACCGCTATTTTCGGTAGCTGTGGCGGCGGTCTTGCTTTAATCCCGACCTTAACAGACTTTACCTTCATGGAAGAGAGCAAGGCAAAATTATTTGTAAACGCTCCCAATGCATTAGACGGAAATGTGGTTACCAAGTGTGACACCGCATCCGCTGCATTCCAGAGTGAAGAAACAGGCAACGTAGACGTTGTCGCTGATGAAGCAACCGTACTTGCCAAGATCAGAGAGCTTGTAAGCATGCTTCCTGCTAACAATGATGACGATGCATTCTTTGAGGATTGCACCGATGATCTGAACAGAGCGTGTGAGAATATGGAAGGTGCTGTAGCAGATCCGGCCATCGCTCTTTCCCAGATTTCCGATAACGGACAGGTATTCGAAGTAAAGAGTGCTTACGCAAAGGAAATGGTTACCGCCCTGATTAAGTTAGATGGCGTTACGGTTGGTGCTGTAGCAAACCGTACCGCATTATATGACGAGAACGGCGAAGCAGAGAAGTTTGATGCAGTTCTTACTCCGGCAGGATGTGAGAAGGCTGCCGATTTTGTTAATTTCTGTGATGCTTTCGGAATCCCGGTATTATCCCTTACCAACGTAAGGGGCTACAAGGCTGACAAGTGCGCAGAGAAGAAGATTGCTAAAGCAGCAGCAAAACTTACCTACGCATTTGCAAACGCAACGGTACCGAAGGTAAACGTGATTGTTGGTGAAGCTTTCGGAAGTGCTTATGTTGCAATGAATTCCAAGGCAATCGGCGCAGATATTACCATGGCATATCCGGACGCCAAGATCGGTTCCATGGATGCCAAGCTTGCAGCTAAGATCATCTGTGATGGTCAGGGTGCAGACGCTATTGATACCTGCGCAAAGGAATATGCTGAGCTGCAGAACAATGTAACAAGCGCAGCAAAGAGAGGATATGTTGATCAGATCATTGAGCCTGTTGATACCAGAAAGTATGTCATCGGCGCATTTGAAATGCTCCTTACAAAGAGCGAAGACAGACCGGCAAAGAAGCACGGCACAGTATAGAAAGGAATTGCTTAATATGAAAAAACATTTATTAGTATTAGGTATGATCATCTGTATGCTTGGTCTGACTGCATGTGGAAGCTCCAAAGCAGACGATACCAGTTACCTTTCTGATGAAGATGCATTGTCCTGCGCAGAGTATTATCTGGACGGACTCAGCCAGATGACCAGTGACCAGCTGGAGGAAGCAGAAAAGCAGGGCTATGATGTTTCTGTATTCCAGACTGCGTTTTCCAGCTATGAAAGCAGTATGGAAGAAATCGGTGTGGTAACCGGCATGGGAGAGCTGAAGCAGAACACCATGGATGCAGATATGGTAGAAGGCACGATCCTTGCAGAAATCAAGGGTACAGATCACGATGGAACGATTGAGGTTGTATATGAGAAGAGTGCACTTTCCAGTCTTACCGTTAACACCACCTATACCTTTGCAGAAGGTATGGAAAAGGCGGCACTGAATACACTTCTCGGTATGGGAACCGTATTCGTTGTCCTGATTTTGATCAGCTTTATTATCAGCTGCTTCAACTTTATTCCAAAGATTCAGGCAGCTTTTTCCAAGAAGCCGAAGCAGGAAGAGATCAAAACTGCAGCAGTCGATCATACCATTGCGCAGATTATTGAAAAAGAAGAACAGGCAGATGACACAGAGCTTGTTGCTGTTATTGCAGCAGCCATTGCAGCCAGCCAGGGAGCTTCTTCTACAGACGGCTTTGTAGTAAGAAGTATCAGAAGACGTTAATTAACATTTAGGACGATATTTAGGAGGATTTCATAATGAAGAACTATACAATTACCGTTAACGGCAACGTATATGATGTAGTAGTAGAAGAAGGCGCATCCACAGGAGCACCGGTAGCAGCACCCGCAGCACCGAAGGCAGCTCCCAAGGCAGCTCCTGCAGCAGCACCCGCAGCACCGAAGGCTGCAGGTAACGGCGCTGGTTCAATTAAGGTTGAAGCCGGTGCGGCTGGTAAGGTATTCAAGATCGAAGCTTCTGTCGGACAGGCAGTTAAGAGAGGCGAGCCTGTAGTAGTTGTTGAGGCTATGAAGATGGAGATCCCTGTTGTGGCTCCGGAAGATGGTGTCGTAGCAAGCATTGATGTAGCAGTTGGTGATGCGGTAGAAGCAGGCGCAACACTTGCAACATTAAACTAATGAAGGCTTGTAACTACGAAACCAACAGGAGGTAAAAGAAATGGATTATATTGTAACAACACTGGACAACCTGATTCATCAGACCGCATTCTTTAATCTGACCTGGGGCAATTATCTGATGATCGTTGTGGCATGTGTGTTCCTTTATCTTGCAATTGCTAAGGATTTCGAACCGTTACTTCTTTTGCCAATTGCATTTGGTATGCTGCTTGTTAATATCTATCCGGATATTATGCTGCATATCGAGGATTCACCGAATGGAACCGGTGGTCTTTTGTATTATTTTTATCTCTTAGATGAATGGGCAATCATGCCTTCCCTGATTTTTATGGGTGTAGGTGCGATGACCGACTTTGGTCCTCTGATTGCAAATCCTAAGAGCTTCTTACTTGGTGCTGCAGCACAGTTTGGTATTTTTGCAGCATACTTCGGAGCAATTGCTCTTGGCTTTAACGATAAGGCCGCAGCAGCAATCTCCATCATCGGTGGAGCCGATGGTCCTACCTCCATTTTCCTTGCAGGAAAGTTAGGACAGACCTCACTCCTTGGACCGATCGCCGTAGCAGCATATTCTTATATGTCACTGGTACCGATTATCCAGCCGCCTATTATGAAGCTGCTTACAACGGAAAAAGAAAGAAAGATTAAGATGGGACAGCTTCGTCCTGTATCAAAGCTTGAGAAGATTTTATTCCCGATCATCGTTACGATCGTAGTAAGCTTGATTCTTCCTACCACAGCTCCCCTTGTTGGTATGCTGATGTTAGGTAACCTCTTCAGAGAATCCGGTGTGGTTCGTCAGCTGACCGATACCGCATCCAATGCATTAATGTACATTGTAGTTATCCTTCTTGGTACATCCGTAGGTGCTACCACAAGTGCAGAAGCGTTCCTGAATCTGGATACACTGAAGATTGTTGCTCTTGGTCTGATCGCATTCGCATTCGGTACCGCAGCAGGTGTCCTGTTCGGTAAGCTGATGTGTGTTGCTACCAAGGGTAAGGTTAACCCGCTGATTGGTTCTGCCGGAGTTTCCGCAGTACCTATGGCTGCCAGAGTTTCACAGAAGGTTGGTGCAGAGGCTGATCCTACGAACTTCCTTCTGATGCATGCAATGGGACCTAACGTAGCCGGAGTTATCGGTACAGCAGTTGCCGCCGGTACATTCATGGCTGTATTTGGAATATTCTAAATCAGATCAAAGATTGATCAAATTATATGGAGGAAAATAAAATGGCAGATCAGGTTAAAAAGCCGGTTGGAATTATGGAAACCGTTCTTCGTGATGCACATCAGTCTCTGATTGCAACAAGAATGCCTACCGAAATCATGCTTCCAATCGTTGACAAGATGGATAAAGTTGGCTATCATTCCGTAGAGTGCTGGGGTGGAGCTACTTTCGATGCTTCCCTTCGTTTCCTGAAAGAGGATCCGTGGGACAGACTTCGTAAATTAAGAGATGGATTCAAGAATACCAAGCTTCAGATGCTTTTCAGAGGTCAGAACATCTTAGGATACAGACCTTACGCAGATGACGTTGTATATGCTTTCGTAGAGAAGTCAATCGCAAACGGTATTGATGTAATCCGTATTTTCGACTGCTTGAACGATCTTCGTAACTTACAGGCTGCAGTAGATGCAACCGAGAAGATTAAGAAGCAGGAAGGCAGAGGTGAAGCACAGGTTGCTTTATCCTATACCTTAGGTGATGCTTATACCTTAGAGTACTGGGCAGATATGGCTAAGAAGATTGAAGAGATGGGTGCTGACTCCATTTGTATTAAGGATATGGCAGGTCTGCTTGTTCCTTACAAGGCTGCAGAGCTTATCAAGGCAATGAAGGAGAACACCAAGCTCCCGATCCAGCTTCATACCCATTATACTTCCGGTGTTGCTTCCATGACCTACTTAAAGGCTGTAGAAGCTGGTGTTGATGTTATCGACTGTGCAATTTCTCCGTTCGCACTGGGTACTTCCCAGCCTGCAACAGAAGTTATGGTTGAGACCTTCAAGGGAACTCCTTATGATACCGGATATGATCAGAATCTCCTTGCAGAGATCGCTGATTACTTCAGACCTTACCGTGAGCAGTGCTTAGAGAGCGGCTTAATGAGCACCAAGGTTCTTGGCGTTAACATTAAGACCTTATTATATCAGGTACCCGGCGGTATGCTTTCCAACATGGTTAGCCAGTTAAAGGAACAGCATGCAGAAGACAAGTATCAGGATGTGTTAGAAGAGATCCCGAGAGTCCGTAAGGACTGTGGTGAACCCCCTCTTGTTACTCCTTCTTCCCAGATCGTTGGTACACAGGCTGTATTTAACGTTCTGATGGGCGAGAGATATAAGATGGCGACAGGCGAGTTCAAGGATCTGCTTCGTGGTAAGTACGGTCAGACCGTTAAGCCGATGAATCAGGAAGTTATCGATAAGGTTATTCCTGGTGAGGAGAGATTTACTTCCCGTTCCGCAGATGCAGCAGGCTTAACCAACGAAATGGATAAGTTAGAATCTGAAATGAAAGAATGGAAGCAGCAGGAGGAAGACGTATTATCTTACGCATTATTCCCGCAGGTTGCTACCGACTTCTTCAAGTATCGTCAGGCACAGCAGGAAAAGGTAGATCTGACACAGGCAGACACCAAGAATGCAGCTTACCCGGTTTAATTTATTAAAATTTACCGAATAAGGTTATTAAGAGTTATGTAAAACATGTATTTTGTTTTACATAACTCTTTTTTTACGTAACAGTATCATCCGGCTGCTTATGAATGGACAAGGCTGAACTGTTACTTTTTTGCGCTGTTTCGCATGGTTTCATCTTGACAGAACGGAAAGAACACTATAGAATAATAACAGGCGTTATACAAATGAACCAGAAGGGGTGGGTACCTATGGCAAGAAAAGAATCTGTAACGAAAAACGATATATTGGATGCGGCTTTTTCGATTCTTCAGGAAGACGGAATCGAACAGGTAACGGCACGTAAGCTGGCAGCGAGGGCCAATTGTTCCACACAGCCGATTTTCCGTATTTATAAGAACACCAACGAACTGATTGAAGAACTCTTTTTTAAGTCCTGCGAATTCTTCCGGGATTATTACCGCACATTTCCGCGTCAGTCTGTAATTCCGTTTGTAAACTTAGGATATGCGTATATTTTATTTGCACAGAAGAACAAGAAGATCTTTGAATTTGTCTTTCTTTCCAGGGATCGTCATGGCAAGACCTTATATGACCTGATTAACGGGGAAGAAGGATATGTCAGCCGTGAAATTCAGTTGGCAGCGTCCCAGGGGTGTAAGAATGCAAGTGAGCTGTTTATGAAGATGTGGATTTTCATTCATGGAGCGGCGAGCATGTCACTTACCGATGACTATGATCTGAAAGAAAACGAAACGATTGAAATGCTGAAGGATGTGTATCAGGCATTCCGTTAGGAGCAGGGAAGGAAGAACAGGCAGGACGAGAGCATGGATATTATTACCCGTATGAACGATAAATTTATCAAGATGAGCAAAGGACACAAGGCCATTGCTACCTATATTTCCGACCATTATGAGCAGGCCGTGTTTATGACGGCTGCAAGGCTCGGGGAGCAGGTGGGCGTGAGTGAATCCACGGTGGTCCGCTTTGCCATCGGCTTAGGCTATGAAGGCTATCCGGAGTTTCAGAAGGCTCTTGAAGAATGGGTGAAGAATAAGCTGAATGCGGTACAGAAGGTGGGAGCAAAATACGGAAACAGTACTCAGGCCGAGGTCCTACAGTCGGTTCTGACTGCGGATATTGAGAAGATTCAGGATACGATCGTGAATGTGGATGCAGCAGCCTTTGATGCTGCCGTCGATATTATTCTGGAAGCGGAGACCGTTTATCTTGTAGGTGTGCGGAGCTGTGAACCGCTTGCGGATTTCCTGCACTTTTATCTGAATATGATCCGGGGGAATATTGTTCTTATTAAGACAACAAGTGTAACGGAAATGTTCGAGCAGATGATTCGGATCAACGAGAAGGATGCGATTATCGGAATCAGCTTTCCGCGGTATTCCATGCGGACGCTTAAGGCGATGGAATTTGCCAATGACCGGAATGCAAAGGTGATTACGATAACGGACAGCATCCATTCTCCGATGAACCTGTATTCCTCCTGCAACTTACTTGCAAGAAGCGACATGGTGTCGATTGTAGATTCCCTGGTTGCACCCTTAAGCCTGATCAATGCGCTTGTGGTTGCACTCTGCCTGAAACGGCCGCAGATGGTAAAGCAGAATCTGGAAACTCTCGAAGAGGTGTGGAACAACTATCAGGTTTACTTAAATGATGAAATCAATTTTGTGGATGAGGAACCGATGCTTAATTATTCCTTAATCAGAAAGGATCATCCGGAAGAGACCGGACAGGAAACAGAATGAAAAAGGTAGTTGTGATTGGGGCAGGCGCTGCCGGTATGATGGCTGCAATTACCGCAGCACAGTCGGGAGCGTCTGTCACTTTAATTGAGAAGAATGAAAAGACCGGCAAAAAGATTTTTATTACCGGAAAGGGGCGCTGCAATGTCACAAACGGCTGTGAGCGCGACGAATTCTTTGACAATATTGTAACGAACAGTAAATTCTTATACAGTGCATATGCCGCGTTTGACAACCGGAGCATGATGGAGCTTTTGGAGGAAAACGGATGCCCCCTAAAGGAAGAGCGGGGCAGGCGGATTTTTCCACAGTCAGACCATTCCTCGGATGTGATTGCCGCATTGAACCGGTTGTTGAAGAAGGAGCGGGTGAAGGTACTTTTTCATACGGCGGTGAAAGAACTTTTACTGGAAGAGCTTCCGGAAGAAGAGACGATTTTTCAGGCGAAGGAAGTACCTATGGAACAGAAGCCGGCTATGACGGCACACAAGCGAAAGGAAGCCGTTCCGGAACAATCACGGGGAAAGGTCTGTGGTGTGATTCTGACAGACGGAACCTCTGTAAAGGCCGATGCGGTGATTATTGCAACCGGAGGGCAGTCCTACGAGTCGACAGGCTCCACGGGAGATGGTTACCGATTTGCCATGCAGGCAGGACATACCGTGAAGGAAGTGAAGCCAGCACTGGTTCCCTTTGTCATCAAGGAAGAATGGTGCAGGCAGCTGCAGGGGCTTTCCCTGAAGAATGTTTCCTGTCTCATTAAAAAGGATAAGAAGAAAATTTACGAAGGTTTCGGCGAGATGTTGTTTACACATTTCGGAGTGAGTGGGCCGCTGATGTTAAGTGCAAGCAGCTTTTATGAGAAGAAGTACCGTGGGGAAGAAGTACAGCTTACTATTGATTTAAAGCCGGCACTCACAAGGGAGCAGCTCGATGCAAGAATTCTTCGTGATTTTGACAAAAATATGAATAAACAATTTAAAAATGCACTGGATGAACTGCTTCCGGCGAAGATGATTCCGGTCATTTTAGGTCTGTCCGGAGTTCCGGTTGAAAAGCAGGTGAATGAAATTACCAGGGAGGAACGCAGCTGCCTTGTGGAGCTTTTGAAGAATCTGACTCTGACGATTACCGGGACGAGAGGGTTTTCAGAAGCCATTGTGACGCAGGGAGGCGTGAACGTCAAAGAAATTCTTCCGGCGTCTATGGAGTCAAGAAAGACTCGGAACCTGTACTTTGCAGGGGAGGTTCTGGATGTGGATGCACTGACCGGAGGCTTTAATTTACAGGTAGCATGGTCTACCGGTTTCCTTGCGGGGAAGCATGCAGCAGGAGAATGAGTCTAATAGAGACTTGTAACAGCACAACAGAAGGAGAGACTACGAATGAATACATTAAACCTGGCAGATTATGGAATTGAACAGAATAAGGTAGAGACTGCAAAAATCCAAAAGGTATTTGATGAAGCAAAGGAACAGGGCGGTCTTACCGTGGTGGTTCCGAAAGGAACTTATATGGCGGGAACGTTAAATATCTGGAATGCTTCGATTTATCTGGAAAAGGGAGCCGTACTGAAGGCATCTCCCGACCTTGCAGATTATGTGGATAATGGATTTGTACATAATGAAATGAAGAAGACCGTTTCTTTTTTGTATGCGATGCATGAGGAGGACATCTGCATCAGCGGCGAGGGAACGATTGATTTAAGCGGAAATGCGTTTTATGAGATGGATGTGGCGGATGTGCCGGATTACGGAGTTGAATTTTCCGATGCACAGAAGGCCGAGTGTACCCGTCCGATCGGGAACCGCCCGACACAGCCCATTTTCTTTTATGACTGTCGCAATATTACCATAAAGGATATAAAGATTCAGGATGCACCGTGCTGGACCATGTCCTTCCATGCCTGTGAGGATATCCGCATTCTGGATGTATTGATTAAGAATAATATGATTATTCCGAATAATGACGGAATGCATTTCTGCGGATCCAGGAATGTCATTATTAAGGGATGTAACATTACGGCAGGAGATGACTGTATTGCGCTGTCGGCAATTACCGATTGGGACAGACCGTGTGAGAATTTCGTGATTTCGGACTGTATTATGCGATCCGTATCGAAATCAATTGTATTTGGTTACATCCACAGCATGATCCGGAATGTAACCATGAGCAACTGTGTGATCTATGACAGCCAGCGGGGAATCTGTTTTATGGCATCGAAGGGAACCGGGCTGATTGAACATATTTTGATCGAAAATGTCCGGATCGATACCTATGTCCGTGCCGGCAACTGGTGGGGAAACGGAGAAGCCGTTGAGCTTCTTGCCCTGGAGCACAATTATGACGGATACTTAAATCCGGCACCGGATCGTAGCCTTCCGGTCACCATCCGGGATATTCAATTTAAGAATCTGAGCTGTACCAGTGAAAATGTCATTGCACTCATCGGTGAGGATAACATAGAGGATGTTTCCTTTGACGGACTGTATTTTGAAAAGAAAAAAAGTGCAAACCGATACCTCAAAGGAGATCGTGTGATTGATGTAAGCCCTGCCAGGGTAAAGGTCGAAGTACCGGAGAATGGAGAATACTGGTTATACAGTACAGGCTGTCGGAATCTTCATATTCAAAATGAAACCATCCATGAGTTTGAAGGAAAACCTTTAAAGGCATTCGTGAAGTAAAACAGGGCTTGACTATCGTTGGCCCATGCGATTCGGAATTGTCGGATATAGAAAAAGTTTGATTGAAATATAGCAGTAAGGTATGATATAACTATACAAAAGAAGAAAGCAGGACAGATCAATGAGTTATCAGATCGCAATTGACGGACCGGCCGGTGCGGGAAAGAGTACCATAGCAAAGAAGGTTGCCCGGTTAAAGGAATTCATTTATGTGGACACCGGAGCAATGTATCGAGCCATGGCATATTATCTTTTTTCAAAGCAGGTGGATCCGAAGGAGGAAGAAGCAGTTTCCAGGGAATGCCAGGGAGCTCATATTACCATTCGGTATGTGGATGGAGAACAGGTTGTTCTTCTGAATGGAGAGAGTGTGAATTCGTATCTTCGTACCGAAGAGGTCGGAAACATGGCATCACTTACCAGTAAGAATCCCAAGGTGCGTGAGCGCCTTACACAGCTGCAGAAGGAACTGGCAAGGCAGAATGACGTTGTGATGGACGGACGTGATATCGGGACATGCGTGTTACCGGATGCGGATGTGAAGGTGTATCTGACCGCAAGCGTTGAAGTGAGAGCGAAGCGCCGTTATGATGAGCTTACTGCGAAGGGCGAGAACTGTGATATTCATCAGATTGAAGAAGATATTGCGAAGAGGGACGAGCAGGATATGAACCGTGAGATTGCTCCGCTAAAGCAGGCAGAAGATGCGGTGCTTGTAGATTCCTCCCATATGACCATTGATGAGGTTGTACAGGCAATTCTTACTCTTTGTAAATAAAGGAGCACAGATATGGAAGTACTGCTTGCAAAAAGTGCGGGATTCTGTTTCGGAGTGAAACGGGCTGTCGAGCAGGTGTATGAGCAGATTGAAAAAGGTGGACCGATCTATACCTACGGACCGATCATTCATAATGAAGAAGTGGTGAATGACCTTGCCGGGAAAGGCGTACAGGTAATCAACAGCGAAGATGAACTGCAAAGCCTTAAGGAGGGGACGGTGGTGATCCGTTCCCACGGTGTTCCCAAACGGATTTATGACCGGATTGAGGAAAACGGGCTTAACTGTATTGATGCAACCTGTCCTTTTGTGAAACGGATTCATAAGATCGTGCAGAAGGAAAGCGAAGAAGGCCACCAGATTGTGATTATTGGAAATGCCGGACACCCGGAAGTGGAAGGAATCATGGGATGGGCTAAAAGTCCTGCATTTGTCGTAGAATCCGCAGAAGAAATCGAAAAAATCCCGGTAAAACAGGATTCGACACTGTGTATCGTGTCACAAACAACGTTTAACTATAAGAAATTTAAAGAATTAGTTGAAATATTTGAAAAAAAAGGTTACAATATTATCGTTGTGAATACTATATGTAACGCAACGGAGGAGCGACAGACGGAGGCAAGGGATATTGCTTCGAAAGTCGATGCTATGATAATAATAGGTGGACGGCACAGTTCCAATACACGAAAGCTGTACGAAATTTGTCGGGAACAGTGTTCCGCCACGTATTTTATACAGACACTGGATGACTTGCATTTAGATTTACCTAAAGCTGCTTCTCTGGTGGGTATTACCGCAGGGGCTTCCACCCCAAACAATATTATTGAGGAGGTTCAAAATTATGTCAGAATTAACTTTTGAACAAATGTTGGAAGAATCATTAAAGACAATACATACAGGAGAGGTTGTTGAAGGTACAGTCATTGATGTTAAGCCTGAAGAAGCAATTCTTAACATCGGTTACAAGTCCGACGGTGTATTAACCAGAAACGAATACACCAATGAGCCGAACGTGGATCTGACCAATGTGATCAAGGTTGGCGATACCATGGAAGTTAAGGTTCTTAAAGTAAACGACGGTGAAGGACAAGTTACCCTTACCTACAAGAGACTTGCTGCTGATCGTGGCAATAAGAGAATTGAAGAAGCCTTCAATAACAAGGAAGTATTAAAAGCCAAAGTATCCCAGGTGCTGGATGGCGGCTTAAGCGTTATCGTAGATGAAGTCCGTATCTTCATTCCTGCAAGTCTTGTGTCCGATTCTTATGAGAAGGATTTATCCAAGTATGCAGGACAGGAAATTGAATTTGTAATCAGCGAATACAACCCGAAGAGAAGACGTTATATCGGTGACCGCAGACAGCTTCTTGTAGCTGAAAAGCAGGAGAAGCAGCAGAAGCTTCTTGAAAGTATCCATATCGGTGATGTTGTAGAGGGAACTGTTAAGAATGTGACAGATTTCGGTGTATTTATTGACATCGGTGGTGCGGACGGACTTCTTCATATTTCTGAGATGTCTTGGGGCAGAGTTGAGAATCCGAAGAAGGTATTTAAATCCGGTGATGTGGTTAAGACCTTTATTAAGGATATTTCCGGAACCAAGATTGCACTCAGCATGAAGTTCGAAGATCAGAATCCTTGGAAGGATGCAGCAACCAAGTTTGCAGTTGGCAATGTAGTAACCGGTAAGGTTGCAAGAATGACTGACTTTGGTGCATTCGTAGAATTAGAGAAGGGTGTAGATGCATTGCTTCATGTTTCCCAGATTTCCAAGGAACATATTGAGAAGCCTGCTGATGTATTAAAGGTTGGCGATGAAGTTACAGCTAAGATCGTTGACTTTAACGAAGCAGATAAGAAGATCAGCTTAAGTATCCGCGCATTACTTGCTCCGGAACCGGCTGAGAAAAAGGAAGAAGCCAAGGAAGAGGACGCCGATGTTGTTTCTGTAGACATTGATGCAGTGATCGCAGCAGAGGATGCGAAGGAAGAATAAGCTGATTCCGGATTTTTGGATGAATATTTGAACATTTGGGAGCCAATCATGAATTTTATATTTTATGATTGGCTCTGTTGGATTTTAATAATTCTGGTAACTATTCTGCATAGTTACTATGTTATCATATATAAACTCAGGAGATAGTGCGTATGACATGGGATTATGAGCGCTTTAAGACAGCAGTGCTTCAGCTTACGGGAATTGATCTGAATGCATATAAGGAGCGTCAGATGAAGCGACGCATCGATGCATTGATTTCCAGGAACGGAATCAATGACTATGAAACATATGTACATCTGCTAAAGACAAACAAAACAAAATTTGAGGAATTTGTAAACTATCTGACCATTAATGTTTCCGAGTTTTACCGGAATCCGGATCAGTGGGAGGCTATGGACAAGCAGATTATTCCGGAAATGATTCAGAAGTTTGGCAGGAATCTGAAGATCTGGAGTGCAGCGTGCTCCACAGGGGATGAACCATATTCCCTTGTTATGGCTCTGTCCAGGCATCTGCCGCTAAATCAGATTAAGATTATTGCAACCGATATTGATAAGCAGGTCATTGCAAAAGCAAAGGTTGGACTGTATAACGAGAAGAGCATTGCAGCCGTTCCGGATGATCTGAAGAGGTACTTTACGAAGCTTGGTTCTTCCTATCAGATTTCGGATCAGATTAAATCCAGAGTAGAATTCCGAGAACAGAATCTGTTAAAGAATGATTATGCAACCGGCTTTCATCTGATTGTCTGCCGTAATGTGTTGATTTACTTTACAGAAGAAGCGAAGGATGAAGTATTCCACAGGTTCTATCATTCACTTGTACCGGGAGGATTCCTGTTTATCGGAAGTACAGAGCAGATTATTAACTATCGTGAGATCGGCTATGAACGTAAGAGTTCTTTCTTCTATGAGAAACCCGGAAAATAAATTCTTAAAAATGATAGTAATTATTCAGAGTTATAAATGCTAAAAGGAATGTGCTATAAAAGCACATTCCTTTTAGCATACCTGATTTTAACCAGGAGTTCATATAAGTTCTTTAATCCTGAAAAGCAATGGCATTTAATACATGACTGGCGTAATCGGAAAATAACTGCCGGTCTTTTTTAATGTCATCGGTCAATTCAAAGAACAGGTCCTTGCTGTCGTAGTCCCGCTTGAAAAAGGGTTCTACTATGACCTTCCACTGGGGAAGATACAGGGAGATCTTACGGGTATAACAGTTCCGGGCAGTGGCCTGTTCCCGGTAATCCTTGTCCACGAAGGAAGCAATGGACTTATGAAGTGCCGTATCCTCTAAGGGAAGATAGTAGTAATCCTTGTAGTTGGCATAGTAATATTTCAATTCTTCTTCATAAATCGGAATAACCAGAGTTCCTTCATAGCCCTCGGCCTTGAAGTGGCATCCCTTTCCCATGAAGCTGATTGCAACCGGAAGGGGAGAAACAAAGATTAATCGGATAATTAATTCTTTGCGCGGAACACCGTGCATATCATTATAGTAGTTTGTCTGTGCCTTGCTTGCCTTGATGCTGCAGTTAAACAGATCATAGTAGGAGAGGATCGGAAGTGCCTCTAACATGCCCTTCATATCATCTGCATTATGAAGAATCAGTGTGTGATACAGATCATAATCATGGGAACAGGTATAGTCATGATAGACTTGGATGAGCTGCCCGCCGGTATAAATGTCTTCGCGGTGGATGCTAAGAAAGTTCTCGATCGTTTTCAGCTTGCAGTCCGGAAGCCTTAAAAAGTTCTTATAAGGAGTGATTCTCCGGAAGATATCCAGTCCTTTCTTGGAAGACAGGGTATAGGGAATACCGTATTTCTCTGCTTTCCTGCGCAGAAAAGGAAGATCAAAGGTGTTACCGTTATAGTGGATTAAATAGGAATAAGGTTCTGCAAAGGTAAGGAATGCAGATAAAATCTCACTTTCTTCATCGGGCGTCTGCGAAAACCACTGACGAATCTTCCAGTTACCATCTTCATAGTAGGCACAGCCGATCAGATAGATGCTCGAACTTCCGGTTAAAAAGCCGGTAGTTTCGATATCCAGAAACAGAATATCGGAAAGCAGGGCGAGACGTTCCAAAGGATATTTCAGTTGAAAATTATTCAAAATGATTTCTTCTGTTTTCATAAAATATCAATCCATTCATTTAATAATTTAGTGTAAAACTTCATGTAGTTACTTCGCCAAGCTACAGAAAACATATTTTGTAGCTATTGCGGCATTCGTCAAAAACTTGAGAAAGCTCGAATTCCGGCTCATTGCATCGTGTATATAAAATCTGTCAAATATGCTCTGTAATGCAAGCATTCCGATCATATTGATCAGATTTCGCATGGCTCAGAATAGTTACACAAATTTTAAAATAACTCAAGAATAGTGTAACACATTTTCCAAAAATACTGTAGTATTTTATCAAAAAATTTAGTATAGTTAAGACAGGTTTATATTTATATTAAGACTATGTGTAACTATTCAGAGCCATGCAAAATTACTTTCTGTGAATGCTTGCATTCAAGCAGAAAAGCAATTTTATATGGCGAAGTAACTACATGAGCAAAACATAAGCTGTGAAACAGTGGTTTTGCGAATGTAGTTCTGAATAGTTACCTTTCATCATTTTAACTCCCTTTAAAAT
>CAVJLN010000046.1:0-23159 GCA_963650485.1 Bacteroidaceae bacterium | reverse complement strand
TGTTGCAAAATCCATATTTCAAAGACTTGAAATCCTTGATTTTACTGGATTACTCAATGATAGTAGCAACACGGCCTGATCCAACTGTACGTCCACCTTCACGAATAGCGAATGTAAGACCCTGCTCCATAGCGATCGGATGGATCAGTTCGATAGTCATTTCTACGTTATCACCAGGCATGCACATTTCTGTACCAGCAGGAAGGTTGCAGACACCTGTTACGTCAGTTGTTCTGAAGTAGAACTGAGGACGATAGTTGTTGAAGAAAGGAGTATGACGTCCACCTTCATCCTTTGTTAAAACGTAAACCTGAGCTGTAAACTTCTTATGGCAGGTTACAGTACCGGGCTTAGCAAGAACCTGTCCTCTTTCGATTTCAGTTCTCTGAATACCACGAAGAAGAGCACCGATGTTATCACCAGCCTGAGCCTCATCAAGAAGCTTACGGAACATTTCGATACCGGTAACAACGGTCTTCTTTGTTTCTTCCTTAATACCAACGATTTCAACTTCCTCATTAAGATGAAGAACACCACGCTCTACTCTACCAGTTGCAACAGTACCACGTCCGGTAATAGTAAATACGTCTTCTACAGGCATAAGGAAAGGCTTATCTGTTGCTCTTTCAGGATCCGGAATATAGGAATCAACGGTATCCATAAGTTCCATGATCTTGTCGCCCCATTCGCCGTTAGGATCTTCAAGAGCCTTAAGAGCGGACCCCTTAACGATCGGGCATCCTTCGAATCCATATTCTTCAAGCTGTTCGGTAACTTCCATCTCTACTAATTCAATAAGCTCAGGATCGTCTACCATATCGCACTTGTTAAGGAATACTACGATGTAAGGTACACCTACCTGACGGGAAAGAAGGATATGTTCCTTGGTCTGAGCCATAACACCATCCGTAGCAGCTACAACAAGGATAGCACCATCCATCTGTGCAGCACCAGTGATCATGTTCTTAACGTAGTCAGCATGTCCCGGGCAGTCAACGTGAGCATAATGTCTCTTGTTTGTTGTATACTCAACGTGAGCGGTAGAAATGGTAATACCTCTTTCTCTTTCTTCGGGAGCCTTATCGATGTTCTCGAAGTCTGTTGCTTCATTACCCTCAACTCTTGCAGCAAGTACCTTTGTGATTGCTGCGGTTAAGGTTGTTTTACCATGGTCAACGTGACCGATGGTACCAATATTACAATGTGGTTTGGTTCTGTCAAAATGCGCTTTAGCCATTTTTAAGTCCTCCTTTAAATAATTGAACAATTAGTTTTCTTTTAATCAGCTAGCTTTAATTATATAAAATAGCTGTATATATTTCAAGCACTTTTTCGTACTCTCATGATTTAAAAGTACGTTAAATTATTTTGCCTTTGCAGCAAGTACCTTTTCCTGAACATTCTTCGGAACCGGCTCGTATTTTTCGAAGAACATAGAGTAGTTACCACGACCCTGGGTCTTGGAACGAAGGTCTGTGGAGTAACCGAACATTTCGGAAAGCGGAACAAACGCACGAACGATCTTACCACCGCCGATATCATCCATACCTTCCACACGTCCACGACGTGAATTCAAGTCACCAATAACATCTCCCATATATTCCTCAGGCATGGTTACTTCTACCTTCATAATAGGCTCAAGAAGTACCGGTGCTGCCTTAGCCATAGCATCCTTGAAGGCCATGGATCCGGCAATGTGGAATGCCATTTCAGAAGAGTCAACTTCATGGTAGGATCCATCATATACCGTAGCGTGAACGCCAAGTACCGGGAATCCACCAAGAATACCAGCCTGAGCTGCTTCCTGAATACCTTCTCCGACTGCAGGGATGTATTCCTTCGGAATCGCACCACCGACTACGGTAGATTCAAATAACAGTGTAGGCGGATCGTTGATCAGGATGTTGGCCTTAGGATCAAAGTCAAACTTCTCGCAGTTTGCTTCCATAGGCTCGAACTTAACTTTACAGTGACCGTACTGTCCACGACCACCGGACTGCTTAGCATACTTGGAATCTACTTCAACAGCCTTGGTAAATGCTTCCTTGTATGCAACCTGAGGTGCACCAACGTTAGCCTCTACCTTGAATTCACGAAGAAGTCTGTCTACGATAATTTCCAAATGGAGCTCGCCCATACCAGCAATAATAGTCTGGCCGGTTTCCTGATTTGTATGAGCACGGAAGGTAGGATCTTCTTCAGCAAGCTTTGCTAAAGCTTCACCCATCTTGCCCTGACCAGCTTTTGTCTTAGGCTCGATTGCAAGCTCGATAACCGGTTCAGGGAATTCCATGGATTCCAGAATTACCGGATGCTGTTCGTCACAGATGGTATCACCAGTACCAGTGAACTTAAATCCAACTGCTGCTGCGATATCTCCGGAATAAACCTTTTCAAGCTCTGCTCTCTTATTTGCATGCATCTGAAGAATACGACCAACACGTTCCTTCTTATCCTTTGTAGCATTCAGTACGTAAGAACCGGAGTTCATGGTACCGGAATAAACACGGAAGAATGCAAGCTTTCCGACGAACGGATCTGCCATAATCTTGAATGCAAGAGCAGAGAACGGTTCGTCATCAGAAGAATGTCTTACAACCTCATTGCCATCCAGATCGGTACCCTTAATCGGAGGGATATCGGTAGGAGCAGGCATATACTCAAGGATCGCATCCAGAAGTTTCTGGACGCCCTTGTTACGATATGCAGAACCACAGCAAACCGGGATCGCTGCACATTCGCAGGTTGCCTTTCTTAAAACTTTCTTCATTTCTTCTACAGAAGGTTCTTCACCTTCCAGATACATCATCATTAAATCATCATCTAATTCACAGATCTTCTCAACGAGCTCGGAACGATACAGTTCAGCATCATCCTTCAGATCTCCGAGGTCATCTGTAACTGTGATGTTATCACCCTTATCATCATTGTAGATGTAAGCCTTCATTTCAAACAGATCAATGATACCCTTGAATTCATCTTCCTTACCGATCGGCAGCTGAAGAACGATAGCATTCTTACCCAAACGGGTTCTGATCTGCTCTACAGCACCATAGAAGTTTGCACCAAGGATGTCCATCTTGTTGATGAACGCCATACGAGGTACATTGTAGGTGTCAGCCTGACGCCATACATTTTCCGACTGAGGCTCAACACCACCCTTTGCACAGAATACACCGACTGCACCATCAAGTACACGTAAGGAACGTTCTACTTCTACAGTGAAGTCAACGTGTCCAGGAGTATCAATGATGTTGATACGATGCTCTAATGCACCGGGCATGGGCTTGGTTTCTTTTTCGAGAGTCCAGTGACATGTGGTAGCTGCAGATGTAATTGTGATACCTCTTTCCTGCTCCTGTTCCATCCAGTCCATGGTAGCAGTACCTTCGTGAGTATCACCAATCTTGTAGTTAACACCGGTATAATAAAGAATACGCTCTGTTAATGTGGTCTTACCAGCATCGATATGAGCCATAATACCAATATTTCTGGTTCTCTCTAACGGATATTCTCTTCCAGCCAAAGGTTTTTCCTCCTTATATTAGTCTAGGCACAAGCAAGACCTTCTCCACAGATCCGATTAGAATCTGTAGTGAGAAAATGCCTTGTTTGCTTCTGCCATTTTGTGCATATCTTCTTTTCTCTTTACTGCTGCTCCGGTATTGTTTGCAGCATCCAGAATTTCGTTAGCCAGTCTGTCCTTCATGGTCTTTTCGCCTCTCTTACGAGAAAACATGGTTAACCAACGAAGTCCTAATGCCTGACGTCTTTCAGGTCTTACCTCGATCGGTACCTGATAGGTAGCACCACCGATACGTCTTGCCTTAACTTCGAGAACAGGCATGATGTTGTTCATAGCCTCTTCGAATACTTCAAGAGCCGGTTTGCCTGATTTTTCTTCAACGGTTTCA
Organism: Bacteroidaceae bacterium; assembly: GCA_963650485.1. Lineage (GTDB taxonomy): Bacteria > Bacillota > Clostridia > Lachnospirales > Lachnospiraceae > Suilimivivens. The sequence continues at coordinate 19,245 of CAVJLN010000046.1, read as the reverse complement.
AAAGCACCATATACAATCTTCTGTGCTACACCCTTCTTACCATCTAACATAATGTTATTGATAAGTTTGGTAACCACTTTGTTATTGTATAAAGGATCTGCTAATACGTCTCTTTTCTGAATATGTCCTTTACGTGGCACGGTTCTTCCCTCCTTATTAAAATGAAATAATAAATCATCGGTACTCACAGTGTGTCGTTCTAATTTCACAATTGTGTACGTGCGGGTAGTCCTCATTACAATGAACTGACGAGCAATTCTATATTGTAACAGAATTCCAACACTGAATTAGTTCTGTTTGTGGGTCCAATATGTTCCAAATTACTTGCCTGCTTTCGGTCTCTTAGCGCCATATTTGGAACGGGCCTGTTTTCTGTTGGCAACTCCCGCAGTATCAAGTGTACCACGAATAATATGGTATCTTGTACCAGGTAAGTCCTTTACTCTACCGCCTCTGATCAGAACAACACTGTGTTCCTGAAGGTTGTGTCCTTCACCGGGAATATAGCTTGTTACTTCGATTCCGTTAGAAAGACGAACTCTGGCGATCTTACGCAGAGCAGAGTTAGGCTTCTTAGGGGTTGCTGTCTTAACAGCTGTACAAACACCTCTCTTCTGAGGAGCGGAAGTATCTGTAGCCTTCTTGTGAAGAGAGTTCCATCCCTTCTGCAATGCAGGTGCAGTTGACTTCTTTACGGATGTCTGACGACCTTTTCTGACTAACTGGTTAAATGTTGGCATTCTGTTTCACCTCCTGTATATAAAATATGTTATATTATATGGCAGTTTCCGGATAAGCTATACAAATCTGCATACTATACCTAGAAATGCACACTAAACCAGTATAAACAATGGATTTTTCCTTGTCAATATCTTCCTTTTAAAAAGATTAAAAATCTTCCTTCCAAAAAGATTAAAAAGATTAAAAAAATTAAAAAGAAGCAAAAAAGAAGCCATTCCCTCACTTGTTTCCAAATCTTTCAGGTAATGGCTTCCTTATGCATTATAAAAGCGGTGTTTCTTATTCTTCTACAGAAACAGTTTCTTCCTCAGCTTCTGCCTCAACATCTTCTACATCCTCATCGATATCATCAATGATTTCCTCTGTTTCTTCTACCTGAATCTCTTCGGGATCTTCTACCGGAGTTTCGTCCTTTTCAAAGTCCGTGTTGAGATAGGTGTTGCGATAACGCTTCATACCGGTACCAGCCGGAATCAGCTTACCAATAATAACGTTTTCTTTCAGACCAATCAGCGGATCTACCTTACCCTTGATGGCTGCCTCCGTCAGAACCTTCGTTGTCTCCTGGAAGGATGCTGCTGACAGGAAGGAGTTTGTTGCAAGTGCTGCCTTGGTAATACCAAGCATTACCTGCTTGCCTTCTGCAGGCTCTTTGCCTTCAGCGATCAGCTTCTCGTTCATATCTTCATAATCAAGTACGTCAACCAGTGTGCCCGGAAGGAATTCGGTATCACCGTTATTCTCGATACGAACCTTCTTCAACATCTGACGGACGATGACTTCGATATGTTTATCAGAAATATCAACACCCTGCAGACGGTAAACTCTCTGTACTTCACGGATCATATAATCCTGTACAGCACGGATGCCCTTGATCTTCAGAAGGTCATGAGGATTTACACTACCTTCGGTAAGTTCATCACCGGCTTCCAGTACAGCGCCGTCTGTGATCTTGATACGGGATCCGTAAGGGATCAGGTAAGTCTTGGACTCTCCGTTTTCCGGATCAGTAATGACGATTTCACGCTTCTTCTTGGTATCCTTAATCGAAGCTACGCCGCCAAATTCCGCAATAATTGCAAGTCCCTTCGGCTTACGTGCTTCAAAAAGTTCCTCGACACGGGGAAGACCCTGTGTGATATCGTCACCGGCAACACCACCGGTATGGAACGTACGCATGGTCAGCTGTGTACCGGGTTCACCGATGGACTGTGCTGCAATAATACCAACTGCTTCACCAACCTGAACCGGTTCACCGGTCGCCATGTTGGCACCGTAACATTTCGCACAGATACCATTGTGGGAACGACAGGTAAGAATCGTACGGATCTTAACCTTCTCAATCGGATCACCCAATTCATCCACACCTACGGATAAGATTCTGGAAGCACGACTCGGTGTAATCATGTGATTGCGCTTTACAATAATGTTTCCGTCCCTGTCCTTAATATCTTCGCAGGAATATCTTCCGGTGATTCGATCCTTTAAGCCTTCGATGGTTTCCTTACCATCCATGAAAGCCTTAACTTCCATACCCGGAATTTTATCGGAGCCTTCCATACAGTCCATCTCACGGATAATTAATTCCTGCGATACGTCAACCATACGTCTTGTCAGGTAACCGGAGTCTGCGGTACGAAGTGCGGTATCGGACAATCCCTTACGTGCACCATGTGCGGACATGAAGTATTCCAGTACGTCCAAGCCTTCACGGAAGTTTGACTTAATCGGAAGTTCGATGGTTCTACCGGTTGTATCTGCCATCAATCCACGCATACCTGCCAGCTGTTTGATCTGCTGATTGGAACCACGAGCTCCGGAGTCAGCCATCATGAAGATGTTGTTGTACTTATCAAGACCCTTTAACAGCACCTCGGTCAGTTCCTTATCGGTTTCGTTCCAGGTCTCTACAACGGCACGATAACGCTCTTCTTCTGTGATCAGACCACGTCGGAAGTTCTGTGCAATCTTATCAACAGTTGCCTGTGCGGCATCCAGCATTTCCTGTTTCTGTGCAGGCACGGTCATATCGGAAATGGAAACGGTCATTGCTGCTCTGGTGGAATACTTGTAACCGGTAGACTTAATCAGGTCAAGTACTTCTGCAGTAACGGATGCTCCATGTGTATTAATTACTTTTTCAAGGATCTGCTTTAACTGCTTCTTTCCTACATGGAAATCGACTTCGGGAAGCAGGAAGTTCTCCGGCTTCGTACGATCTACATAGCCAAGATCCTGAGGAAGAATTTCGTTAAAGAGGAATCTTCCTAATGTGGATTCTACGATTCCTGTTACATCTTCACCCTCTGCATTCTTCTTGGTAATACGAACCTTGATTCTGGAATGTAAAGTGCAGGCACCGTTTTCATAAGCAAGGATTGCTTCGTTCACACTCTTGAAGAACTTGCCTTCACCTACTGCACCGGGGCGCTCCTGGGTCAGATAGTAAATACCAAGCACCATATCCTGAGAAGGAACGGCAACCGGACCACCATCGGAAGGCTTTAACAGGTTGTTCGGAGAGAGCAGAAGGAAACGGCACTCTGCCTGTGCTTCTACACTCAACGGAAGATGCACTGCCATCTGGTCTCCATCGAAGTCGGCATTGAACGCGGTACAAACAAGCGGATGAAGCTTGATGGCCTTACCTTCTACAAGGATCGGTTCAAATGCCTGAATGCCAAGTCTGTGAAGTGTAGGAGCACGGTTTAACATAACCGGATGCTCTTTAATAACATCCTCGAGCACATCCCATACCTGGGTGTCGAGTCTTTCTACTAACTTCTTTGCTGCCTTAATATTCTGTGAAGTGCCTCTTGATACGAGCTCTTTCATAACAAAAGGCTTGAATAATTCAATTGCCATCTCCTTCGGAAGACCACACTGATAAATCTTCAGTTCCGGTCCAACGACGATAACGGAACGTCCGGAATAGTCCACACGCTTACCTAACAGATTCTGACGGAAACGTCCGGATTTACCCTTTAACATATCGGAAAGAGACTTTAATGCACGGTTACCCGGTCCGGTTACCGGTCTTCCTCTTCTGCCGTTATCAATCAGGGCATCAACTGCTTCCTGAAGCATTCTCTTCTCGTTGCGGACGATGATGTCCGGTGCGCCGAGCTCGAGAAGTCTCTTCAGACGGTTATTACGGTTGATAATCCGACGATACAAATCATTCAGATCGGAGGTGGCGAAACGTCCACCATCCAGCTGAACCATAGGACGAAGATCCGGAGGAATTACCGGGATTGCATCCATAATCATCCAGGAAGGTTCATTTCCGGATTCGCGGAATGCTTCAACGACCTCTAAACGCTTAATAATTCTGGCACGCTTCTGACCGGTAGAATCTTTTAATCCTGCCTTTAATTCTTCAGCGTCCTTTTCAAGATCAATGGCCTCGAGAAGCTCTTTGATGGCTTCAGCGCCCATGCCTACACGGAACTTGTTGCCCCATGTATCTCTTGCATCCTGATATTCCTTCTCAGACAGAACCTGCTTGTATTCCAGATCGGTTTCGCCTGCGTCCAGTACAATATAGGAAGCAAAATATAATACCTTTTCCAGCACTCTGGGTGATAAATCCAGAATTAATCCCATACGGCTCGGGATTCCCTTAAAGTACCAGATGTGGGATACCGGAGCTGCCAGCTCGATGTGTCCCATACGCTCTCTACGAACGCTTGACTTGGTAACTTCAACACCGCATCGGTCGCAGACAACACCCTTATATCTGATCTTCTTATATTTACCGCAATGACATTCCCAGTCCTTGCTCGGTCCAAAGATTCTTTCACAGAACAAACCGTCTTTTTCAGGCTTTAAGGTTCTGTAATTGATTGTCTCAGGCTTTGTTACCTCGCCTCTGGACCATTCCCTGATCTTCTCAGGAGATGCTAAACCAATTCTGATGGCATCAAATGTCATCGGCTGATACACTTCTTGCTTTGTTTCTGACATTTTGGGTACTCCTTCCGGTTTTATTCATCATATGAGTCTGAATCAATGTCCAATGTGAAATCGTCATCGAAATCTACATCTGCATCTTCATCCTCATCCGCACTTACAAGCTCACCGCTGTCCGCATCAAATTCCTGTTTCTGATAACCCATGTCGGAAAGAGAACCCTGATCATAATTATAATCTCTGTTCTCGCCTTCCATCTCTGCACGGTAATCGGTGTCACCATAGTCAATGGTCTCGGAAATTTCAACCTCGGTGTTATCCTCACGGAGAACCTTAACATCAAGACCAAGAGACTGTAATTCCTTAAGTAATACCTTAAAGGATTCCGGAATACCGGGTTCAGGAATATTGTCACCCTTGATGATGGCTTCGTATGTCTTCACACGGCCAATGACATCATCGGACTTCACTGTCAGGATTTCCTGCAGTGTATAGGATGCACCGTAAGCCTCCAGTGCCCAAACTTCCATTTCTCCGAAACGCTGTCCACCGAACTGTGCTTTACCACCGAGTGGCTGCTGTGTTACTAAGGAGTAAGGACCGGTTGAACGTGCATGGATCTTATCATCTACCAGATGATGAAGTTTTAAGTAATGCATGTGTCCAATGGTAACCGGGCTGTCGAAGTACTCGCCGGTACGTCCGTCACGAAGTCTTACCTTACCATCTCTGGAAATCGGAACACCCTTCCACAGCTCTCTGTGGTCACGGTTCTTGGATAAATATTCCATAACCTCAGGAAGAAGTTCTTCTTTGTGTTTCTTCTCGAATTCTTCCCAGCTTAAATTCACATAATCGTTTGCCAGATCGAGAGTATCCATAATGTCTGCCTCGTTCGCACCATCGAATACCGGCGTTGCAACGTTAAAGCCTAAAGCCTTAGCTGCAAGGGAAAGGTGAATCTCCAATACCTGTCCGATATTCATACGGGAAGGTACACCCAGAGGATTCAACACGATATCGAGAGGACGGCCATTCGGCAGATAAGGCATATCCTCTACCGGAAGCACACGGGAAACAACACCCTTGTTACCGTGACGGCCGGCCATTTTATCACCAACGGAGATCTTTCTCTTCTGTGCAATATAAATACGTACTGCCTGATTTACACCCGGAGACAGCTCATCGCCGTTCTCTCTGGTAAATACCTTGGCATCTACAACGATACCATACTCTCCGTGAGGAACCTTTAAGGAAGTATCACGTACTTCTCTGGCCTTCTCACCGAAGATGGCACGAAGTAATCTTTCTTCTGCGGTAAGCTCTGTCTCTCCCTTGGGAGTTACCTTACCAACCAGAATATCACCGGCACGAACCTCTGCTCCGATACGGATAATACCGCGATCATCCAGATCCTTTAATGCATCATCACCAACACCCGGAACATCTCTTGTGATCTCTTCCGGTCCCAACTTGGTATCACGTGCTTCTGCTTCATATTCTTCAATGTGTACGGATGTGTAAACATCATCCTGTACCAGACGTTCACTTAATAATACCGCATCCTCATAGTTATAACCTTCCCAGGTCATGAATCCGATCAGAGGGTTCTTACCAAGTGCAAGCTCACCTTCGGAAGTGGAAGGACCATCTGCAATTACCTGTCCTGCCTCTACATGCTCACCCTTTATAACGATCGGTCTCTGGTTATAACAGTTACTCTGGTTGCTTCGGGCGAACTTGGTCAGGTGGAATTCTACCTTTTCTCCATCGTCGCAGGTCATCTTGATTAAGTTGGAAGCCACATGCGTGATCTCACCGGACTTCTTCGCTACTACGCAGACACCCGAGTCAACGGCTGTTTTCGGCTCCATACCGGTACCTACAACAGGTGCTTCGGTTGTTAAAAGCGGTACGGCCTGACGCTGCATGTTGGATCCCATCAGCGCACGGTTTGCATCGTCGTTTTCAAGGAATGGAATCAGTGCTGTTGCAACAGAGAATACCATCTTCGGGGAAACGTCCATGTAGTCGAACATTGCCTTCGGATATTCGGAGGTTTCCTCTTTATAACGTCCGGATACGGAGTTACGTACGAAATGTCCCTCTGCATCCAAGGCCTCGTTCGCCTGTGCTACATGGTAGTTATCTTCCTCATCTGCGGTCATGTAAACAACTTCGTCGGTTACACGCGGGTTTGCCGGATCCGTCTTATCAATCTTACGATAAGGAGCCTCAACGAAACCATATTCATTAATTCTTGCATAGGATGCAAGAGAGTTAATCAGACCAATGTTCGGGCCTTCCGGGGTCTCAATCGGACACATTCTTCCGTAATGGGAGTAATGGACATCTCGAACCTCGAATCCGGCACGATCTCTTGAAAGACCTCCGGGGCCTAATGCGGAAAGACGTCTCTTATGTGTCAGCTCACCCAGAGGGTTATTCTGATCCATAAACTGGGACAGCTGGGAGGATCCGAAGAATTCCTTCACGGCAGCCTGTACCGGTTTGATGTTGATGAGTGCCTGAGGAGAAATTTCCTCTGCATCATGGGTTGTCATTCTTTCACGGACAACTCTCTCCAGTCTGGAAAGGCCGATTCTGTACTGATTCTGTAACAGTTCACCAACCGCACGGATACGTCTGTTTCCTAAGTGGTCGATATCATCGTCGTTACCAATACCGTATTCCAGATGGATGTTATAGTTAATGGATGCCAAAATATCATCCTTGGTAATATGCTTCGGAACAAGCTCATGTACATTCTTCTTAAGAGCTTCACCAAGGGCTTCTGCATCATCGCCGTATTCTTCGATAATCTGCTTTAATACCGGATAATATACAAGCTCTGTAATGCCAAAATCCTTCGGATTGCAGTCTACATAAGTAGTAAGGTCAACCATCATGCTGGAAAGCACCTTCACATTACGTTCCTCTGTCTCAATAAAGACATAAGGAATTGCTGCGTTCTGAATCTGATCTGCAAGTTCAGCAGTCACCTTGGTTCCAGCTTCTGCAATAACTTCACCAGTCTGTACATCCACAACATCTTCTGCCAGAATGTGATTCCGGATTCTGTTGCGTAATGCCAGCTTCTTATTAAATTTATATCTACCGACTTTCGCTAAATCATATCTTCTGGGGTCAAAGAACATCGCGTTGATCAGACTTTCTGCACTTTCAACGCTTAAAGGTTCACCGGGACGGATTTTCTTGTATAGCTCTAAAAGGCCGTCCTGATAGTTCGTTGCAACGTCCTTGCCAAAGCTTGCTTCAATTTTGGGTTCGTCACCAAACAGCTCTCTGATCTCTTCGTTCGTTCCGATGCCAAGAGCACGGATCAGAACTGTGATCGGAACCTTTCTGGTTCTGTCAACACGAACATAGAAAATATCGTTTGAGTCTGTTTCATACTCTAACCATGCACCACGGTTAGGGATTACGGTAGCAGAAAACAGTCTCTTACCGATCTTATCGTGATCAATTGCATAATAGATACCGGGAGAACGAACTAACTGGCTGACGATAACACGTTCTGCACCGTTAATTACGAATGTACCGGTTTCTGTCATGATCGGGAGGTCACCCATGAAGATTTCATGTTCACTGATCTCTTCCTTTTCTTTATTATAAAGACGTACCTTAACCTTCAGGGGAGCTGCATATGTTGCGTCTCTTTCCCTGCACTTTTCAATAGAATATTTCACATCGTCTTCGCAAAGTTCAAAATCTACGAATTCCAGACTTAAGGAACCGCTGTAATCAGCGATTGGAGAGATATCATCAAATACCTCTTTCAAGCCTTCTTCCAGGAACCACTTGTAAGAATCCTTCTGGACTTCAATGAGGTTGGGCATTTCCAGAACCTCTTTCTGTCGTGAATAACTCATACGAATATTCTTGCCTGCGGCAATGGGACGTATTCTGTTCTTTTCCATTGACTATTCACCCCGTTCTTTATGATTTAGTGTCGTAAAAAGCCTACCACACCACAATAGTGCACTATCCATACTACCACAAGAAAATTTGATCGTCAAGAAAAAAATGAATAACAGTTCAGCCATGCAGAAACAATTGTACAATATGGCCATGGGAGCTTGCTCACAAATGGCAAATTGTACAATTGTTTCTATAGGGCGGACGCCCGACATGAAATAAGTTGCCGGCATCAAATGGTAAATAAACATACAAACCTCCGGCAACTTATGAATGGCATGGCTGAATTTAAGTAAAACAAAAAGATTCCCGGACGAAAATATCCGGGAACCTTTCTATTCTTTTGATCGGAATTCGTAGTAAAAATTACTTTAATGTAACCTTTGCTCCAACTTCTTCTAATTTCTTCTTGAGTTCTTCAGCTTCTTCCTTAGTAGCGCCTTCCTTAACCATCTTCGGTGCGGAATCAACTACGTCCTTAGCTTCCTTTAATCCAAGACCGGTAGCTTCACGAACAACCTTGATAACCTTAACCTTTTCAGCGCCTACTTCAGTAAGCTCTACATCGAAGGAATCCTTCTCTTCTGCTGCTGCGCCTGCATCAGCACCTGCTGCTGCAACTACAACGCCTGCTGCTGCAGATACGCCGAATTCTTCTTCACATGCTTTTACAAGATCATTTAATTCTAATACAGTTAACTCTTTGATAGCGTCGATTAATTCCTGAGTGGATAATTTTGCCATTTTATTTTCCTCCATTTAAATAATATATTCAATAATTAGTTACATCACGTGCAGATCAGATTATTCTGCTGCAGGTGCTTCAGCGGGAGCTTCCTCTGCAGGTGCTTCGCATGCGGATGCGCCACCTTTTTCAGCAAGCTGGTTCATAACACGAGCAAAGTTCGTAATCGGAGACTGAATGCTTCCAAGCAACTTGGAAAGTAATTCTTCTCTGGAAGGGATCTTTGCGATGGATTCCATTCCCTTTGCATCGTATGCAATACCTTCTACCACACCAGCCTTGATCTCAAGAGCAGGAGCTGTCTTAGCAAAATTGTTAATCACTCTGGCAGGAGCTGTTGCATCTGTAGTGGAAATTGCGATTGCACTCGGTCCTTCAAGATAAGGAGCAAGGCTTTCGAAATCGGTTCCCTTGAACGCAAAGTTCATCATTGTGTTCTTGTAAACTTTGTAAGTAATTCCTGCCTCACGAAGCTGCTTACGAAGAGCAGTGTCCTGTTCCACAGTAAGTCCACGATAGTCAACTAATACTACGGACTGCGCATCTTTGATGTTAGCGGAAATCTCGTCTACAACCGGTGTTTTCAGTTCAACTTTTGCCACTTTTCTTACCTCCTATTAGATTTTGGTGCCGAACTGAGCTTATTGAACATCTGCCTGCTTACAGGCGGTATTAAAAAAGCCCTTCCGAAAACGAAAGGGCAGAAAATACATCTCTCATGTAAACTCTTTCCTCGGCAGGTGGCTTGCGCTCTTACACCTCACGGTGCCTGCTGTCTTCGGCATGGTCAAAACGACCTTAAGTAGAATAGCACAGACGGTATTCGTTTGTCAACCCCCATTTTGTAAGATATATCCGTCCGAATCAATCTGTACTCCCGGAGAAAGTCCCCTTAAATAAGACAGGATCCGTTCCTTTTCGCTGTCATAAACCATCTTCACACGGCAGTCCGACTGAATTGCGGGTACGAACTGCAGGGACTTGATTCCATCCTGTCCGATGCTGACCTTGAGAAGTCCGGTATCAATGGTCTTGGAATTAAACCAGAAATTACCAAGACTGTAAAGCACCGGCGTGTTACCACAATAAGTAATTCCCTGCAGACAGTGCGGATGATCTCCTACAATCAGATCGGCACCTGCTTGTGCATACAATGGTGCCTGATCCGTCTGTGCCCAGTCCGGATTACTCTCATTCTCGGTTCCCCAGTGAACGCATACGATCACGAAATCGCTCTCCGCCTTTGCCTGTGCGATTACCTCGCACAGCTTCTCCGGATTAAAGCACCGAAAGACACCCGGCGAACTTTCGGTCGCTTCCTTCGTATCCGGGTTGTCCAGACGCTCAATCTGTGTTGCTGCAATCAGGGCAATCTTCATGTCATTGACTATGAAATAAATGGGTGCCGAAGCCTCCTCGATATTCCTTCCGGCTCCCAGCGCATGAATGGATGCCTGATCCAGGGTGTCCAAGGTATCCAGCAAGCCCTGTTCTCCAAAATCATACACATGATTATTCGCAACAATCGCCACGTCTGCTCCCATATCTCCCAGATACGATACCGTATCCGTATCTGCCCGGAACGTGAAGGTCTTTCCTTCTGTCGGTGTTCCCCGGTTCGTATACGGAAATTCATTGTTCACCACGGTAATATCCGACTGGCGAAGAATCGTCAGGAGATCCTCCGATATCCCTTCGTCCAGACTTCCTCCACGGCTTTTCAGCTTAGACATAATGGCATACTCATCGTCCATAAGAATATCACCGGTAAAGCACAGTGTCACCTCATCCGTTGAAGCAGCCTCCCACGGATAAATCCGGTTCTGTGCCATATATTCTTCATTTGCCAGAATGTTTCCATAGCGTGGATTTTCTTTCAGAAGCTCTGAAGTCACCTCTGCTTCCCCTCCGTTAGAAGAATCGGTATGGTTAATCGGAATCCGTTCCTTAAAAATACTGCTCTGCACAGATTCATATTTATTTTTCACATCGACATTAATTTTCTGAAAGCCTGCCATCACCAGAAGGACGCATAGTCCTATCAATGTGATTCCTCCCAGCGTAAGCAAGAATACCATTGCCGGTTTCAGAGATCCTCTCTGTGGGGCTTTCTTTTTTCTTTTCTTTGTTCTATTCATAAGATTAAGGATAGCACACTTTGCCTGCCCGATGCAAGGCAACTGGGTTCGACAAATTTTTCTTCCGTAAAATAAACATGGAGCGTGTCGAAAGCACGCTCCATAGTCTTATTTCTGTGTTAAATTTCGTAATTAGTACTTAGCAACACTTACTCTTACGCCGGGTCCCATGGTAGAGGAAAGAGTGATGCTTCTTAAATACTGACCCTTTAAGGTAGAGGGTTTTGCCTTAACGATTGCTTCCATAAGAGCATTGAAGTTCTCAGCAAGCTTTTCTTCGTCGAAGGAAGCCTTGCCAACCGGTACATGAATGATGTTGGACTTATCTAATCTGTACTCGATCTTACCAGCTTTGATATCAGCGATAGCCTTGGTTACATCCATTGTTACAGTGCCAGCCTTCGGGTTCGGCATTAAGCCCTTAGGTCCTAAAACCTTACCAAGACGACCAACAACACCCATCATATCAGGAGTTGCAACAACAACGTCGAAATCAAACCATCCATCGTTCTGGATTCTCGGGATCAGCTCTTCACCGCCAACGAAGTCTGCTCCGGCAGCTTCTGCTTCAGCAACCTTGTCACCCTTAGCAAATACTAAAACCTTAACCGTCTTACCAGTTCCGTTCGGCAGTACAACTGCTCCACGTACCTGCTGTTCTGCATGACGTCCATCGCATCCTGTACGGATATGAACTTCGATTGTTTCATCAAATTTAGCAACCGCGGTCTTCTTAACAAGAGCTACTGCCTCAGCAGGCTCATATGCAACTGCGCGGTCAACAAGCTTTGCAGCTTCTACATATTTCTTTCCATGTTTCATTTCGTTATCCTCCTATGGCACTAGTCTTCTACAGTAATGCCCATACTTCTTGCTGTTCCGGCGATCATGCTCATAGCAGTCTCAAGGCTTGCAGCGTTAAGGTCAGGCATCTTTAATTCAGCAATTTCCTGAAGCTTAGCTTTGGAAATTGTAGCAACCTTTGTCTTGTTAGGTGTAGCGGAACCGGACTTAATGTTGCACGCTTTCTTAAGAAGTACTGCTGCAGGGGGAGTCTTTGTAATGAAACTAAAGCTTCTGTCTGCATAAACGGTAATTACAACAGGGATGATCACATCACCCTTATCTGCTGTTCTTGCGTTGAACTGCTTTGTAAATTCAACGATGTTAACCCCATGCTGTCCAAGTGCAGGACCAACTGGGGGAGCTGGTGTAGCTTTACCAGCAGGGATCTGTAACTTGATGTATCCTTCTACTTTCTTTGCCATTTTGGCACCTCCTATATTTACAAGAGTGTTCCAGGAAAAAGAACACCTTGCATTGTGGTATGGCGCAGGATAACTCCTGCTTCCACGGCTCACGGATGTGAACCTATAAAAAATGTTTCCTGAAGTCCTGCCTAAACAGAAACCTCATTAAGACATAAGTCTTACTTCTGCGAAGCTGATCTCGACAGGAGTTTCTCTGCCGAACAGTTCTACATTGATGGTTGCTGTCTGCTTGCCATAGTCCATTCTCTGAACCACACCAACGGTATCCTTCCAGACACCTGCAACCACAGCAATGGTATCGCCCTCTTTGAAATCCACGGAGATGTTCTCAACCTTGATTCCAAGCGGCTTCATCTCTGCCTCGGATAACGGAACCGGCTTACTTCCGGGACCCACAAATCCGGTTACGCCTCTGGTATTGCGAACCACATACCAGGTATCGTCATTCATTACCATGTTGATCAGAACATAACCCGGGAACATCTTCTTCTGAACCGTCTTGCGTGCACCGTTCTTCATTTCAACAACGTCCTGCATCGGAACACGGACTTCCAGGATTTCTTCCTCTAAATGTCTGTTCTCAATGGTTTTCTCAATATTCGCTTTAACCTTATTCTCATATCCTGAATAGGTGTGTACTACATACCAGTTTGCTTCTGCCATACATTCACCTCATTCTACAGACTTGTCAGGAAATTAACGCCGTACTGCATTGCAACGTCAAGAACCGCAATAATAGCTGCTACTACTACGGAAATGCACACAACTGCAACAGACTGTTTAACGAGTGAGTCTTTATCAGGCCATGAGATCTTCTTATACTCAGCCTTAACGCCTTTGAAAAAACTGGGTTTCTTTGTCTTTTCATTCTTTGCGGATTCTGCCATGATAACTCCTTTCAAACAACAGCGTAATTATTTGGTTTCCTTGTGTAAAGTATGGGTTTTGCAGAATCTACAATATTTCTTGGTTTCCATTCTGTCCGGATGATTCTTCTTATCCTTCGTAGTGTTGTAGTTACGCTGCTTACACTCTGTACAAGCTAATGTGATCTTCGTACGCATTCTCTATTCCTCCAATCTAATATCCGAATTTTAAGCACAAAAAAAAGACCTAAATTGCATCTCGTTTGATAACTATAACACAGTCAAGCCCTTTCGTCAATACAAAAACGAATATTTCAAATTCACTACTTGAAATCCATCTATCAGCGTGCTACACTTTATTTATAAAAGTAGGTTTTGCCCTGATGCACATACTGACTTAGCAAATATAACACGGATGGTTCATATTTGCAAGTAGATTACAGGCTGTCCGGTCATTTCTGCAGACCCGGACTGGTGCAGTAAATTCACGGATGAAAGGAGGGGGCAGTTATGGCATACAATACCATTATGAATACCGTCTATAACCATTATCTGACGACTTATGCGCCGAAGAAGATTTCTTCGCAGTATGACACGCATAAGAAAAGCGAACTCCGCAGTATCTATAACTCCATGGTCAAACTAAACAAAGACGCTCCCCTGTATCTCTTTGATACAAGCATAGAATCCCGTGAATTTGCAGTGGGCTTAAAGGAAAATACCCGTCTCCTGCGCAACACCATTGTTTCCTTGGGCGGTGTCGGGGAGGATGAGATGTTAAAGAAGAAAACGGCTTATTCCAGCAATCCGGATATGGTTGATGCTGCTTATATCGGTGAACCGGAGGGAAATGCAAGAGTTGCTTCCTTTACCATTGAAGTAACCGGACTTGCAACCAGGCAGGAGAATCTCGGAACTATTCTTCCTTCCGATGACAAGATCAGCCTTTCTCCGGACACCTACTCTTTTGATATTACGATTAACGATCTCAGCTATGAGTTTCAGTATAACATTCACGAAGGTGAGACGAACCGTGATGTTCAGGAACGTCTTTCCCGACTGATTAATAAAGCGGACATCGGTGTAAGCGCCGATATTCTGGAGGACGGTAATGGAAACAGCGCCCTGCACTTAACCTCCTCTTCCGATGGTGTGAAGGCCGGACACGATACTATTTTCCATGTATCCGACAATCATACCAGTAAAGTGGCCGGAACCGTCGATTACCTAGGTTTGGACTTTGTATCACGCAAGCCCTCCAATGCTGAATTCCTGTTAAACGGAGAGCCGAGAACCGCATCCACGAACCACTTTACCATTGATAATACTTACGAGCTGACCCTGAGGGGTGTCCATACCGCAGACGGGGACTCTGCAACGATCGGGCTGAAGACGGATCTTGAGTCCTTAACCGAGAATGTCGGCAATCTGATCGGTGGATACAATTCCTTCATCCGCTCCGCCGCACAGTATCAGGAGCTGCATCCGAAGAGCAGCCAGCTCATCAGTGAAATGAAACAGATGTCCGCTCGTTATCTTCCGGGACTTAAGAAGCTTGGATTGTCCTTTGAGGAAGACGGACAGTTATCCATGGATGAGAATGCGTTCCATCAGGGAATTCTTTCGGATGAGGATTTTTCTTCTCTTTCGAATATGAAGGACTTTACGAACGCTGTATTGCGAAAGGTGAACCAGATTTCACTGAATCCGATGGCGTATATTGATAAGACCATTGTAGCCTATAAGAATCCCGGACATAATTTCACGTCACCGTATGTAACCAGTAATTATAGTGGGATGTTGTTTAATAGTTATTGTTAGTATTGATCTATGCCTTAATAGAACTAAACGGACGCTCAGAAGAAAAATATAACCGCAGACACGCGTCGTTTTCTAGTCGCTTCGTGCGCTGATTAACCGGCATTCGCACAAACTCGTCCTTCGGACTCAGACAGTGTGCTCGGTGCCGGTCGCTAGCACAAAGCGACTGACGAAAGCCTCGCGAAAGGTCTGCTTGTCATATTTTGTCTTCTGAGCTGTTTTTTGACAATTAGGAAGTGAGACAATTCCATTATTATGATCGCATTATAGCATTTAGGTAAAAAAGCAATTCTGCGCTTCGCACATCTCCCAGGCTGCTTCAATGACTTTATCCATGTCATAATATTTGTACTGACCAAGGCGGCCGCCAAATAAAACATTCTTCTCTTTCGCAGCAAGTTCCTGATACTTCTGATATAACGCATTGTTCCGTTCATTGTTCACGGGATAATACGGTTCATCGCCCGGATGCCAGTCAGCCGGATACTCACGGGTAATGAGCGTTCCCTCTCCCTTACTGAACTCAAAATGCTTATGCTCAATGATCCGTGTATAGGGGACTTCGCGTTCGGTGTAATTGATTACGGCATTGCCTTGGTAGTTGTCACACTCCGGCATATCCTCCTGCTCAAAATGCAGGGAACGATATTCAAGATTGCCAAGGGAATAATCGAAATATTCATCAATCATTCCGGTATAAAGCACCTTGTCATAGGTAATGGCATCTGCTCCGTTTGCAAGAGCTGTCTCCTGTTCCTTCACAAAGGAACGATATTCGGTATTGAGACGAACTTCGGTCCCCTCCAGCATCTTCTCAATCATGGCCGTATAGCCGTCAACCGGAATTCCCTGATAACGATCGGTAAAGTAATTATTGTCATAGGTAAACCGCAGCGGAAGCCGTTTAATAATAAAGGCAGGAAGTTCACGACAGTCTCTGCCCCACTGCTTCTCGGTATAGCCCTTCACAAGCTTCTCATAGACATCCCTGCCGGCAAGCTTCAAAGCCTGCTCTTCCAGATTCTGTGGCTCTGTAATGCCCAGCTCTGCGATCTGTTCTTCGATCTTCGCCTTTGCTTCCGCAGGTGTTTTAATCCCCCAGAGCTTACTGAATGTATTCATATTGAATGGAAGATTATAAATCTCATCCTTATAAATTGCCATCGGTGAATTCACAAAATGGTTAAACTCTGCAAACTGCTGCACATAATTCCAGACCTCCGGATTCACGGTATGGAAAATATGCGCTCCATATTCATGCACCTGGATTCCACGCACTTCACGCGTATAAATATTGCCTGCCAAATGATCCCGCTTGTCAATCACCAGGCATGTTTTCCCCTTTTGTCTCATCTCGTAAGAAAAGACCGAGCCAAACAGCCCGGCCCCTACGATCAGATAATCGTAATGCTTATTCATTAAGCCTCCTTGTACTTGTCAAGTTGAACGTAATCCTCCATCATTTCAAGGATCTTCTTGCGTCCTCTCTTATTTAACTGGATGTAATACTGCATTACTCTGTTCTCAAGTAACTTCTCGCCAAGAACCTCTCCCTTCTCTAATGAAGAAAAGTCTACCGGATTCAGGCTTAATTTATCACAGATACGGATTACTGTACCGTATGCCATTCCTTCAATTCCTCTGTCCAGTGCGGTTACCAGTGTACTGTAAGGAATCTCCATATCAATTGCAAACTGTCTCACACTCTTATACTGCTTTAAAATTTCTGCCTTTAAAATCTCTGCTTTCGTCATTTCATAGCCTCCATTAAATGTAAAAAAATAGATAAGTGTTCTGCAAACCACATGCAGGCACGTATGCATCCGATCAAATCTTATGCATTTCGCACGGCTAGTATATCATATAACGAAAACAATGTCTATCGAATTTCGACCGAACTCGTGTATTTTTAATGGTTCACAAGCTATAACTGTTTTCTAATTTATGACATTGTCCATCTCATAAATCTCATCCTATTGTGCTTATTTATCCTTGCAATCCGGATAGTAATGTGATATGTTAAACAAGCTATTTACATCGAGTGTTCGAGACCTTCCACTCGTAAAACAAAACTAAAGGAGATAACAAATGAACAAGAAAGTATTGTACCTCGTACATGGGGCAGTAATCGCTGCTCTCTATGTTGTGCTGACTCTGTTAGCCAACGCTCTGGGACTGGCAAACTATGCCATTCAGGTCCGCTTCTCAGAAGCCCTGACCATTCTTCCCGTATTTACCCCAGCCGCTATACCCGGATTATTCTTAGGCTGCATCATCAGTAATACCCTGACCGGATGCATGCTGTTAGACATTATTTTCGGAAGTATTGCCACGCTGATCGGTGCAGTCGGCACTTACCTTCTGCGCAATAAGGCAAAATGGCTGGCTCCCCTCCCTCCCATCATTGCAAATACCATCATCGTACCTTTCGTGCTGGCTTATGTTTATCATGCAGAAGGCGCCATCTACTACTTCATGCTGACCGTCGGTATCGGAGAGATTATTTCCTGTGGTGTCTTAGGTATGCTGCTGCGCACCGTTCTGCAGAAATACCGCAGACAGATTTTTGATATGAAAAGCTAAATCCGGAACCATATTTTCTTCAAAAAAAGGTTTCATTGAAATATAGAAGGAAACGAAAAGGGCGGTACAAACTGTACCGCCCGATCTTTTAGTAGTATACAAGCTATTCACCTTATTGTCAGAACTTAATCTGACGTAGTGTTGCTTACTGTAACAGAGACAGAACGCCCTGGTTGGACTGGTTAGCCTGAGCCAACATTGCCTGACCTGCCTGAGACAGGATATTGTTGTTGGAGTACTTAACCATCTCTGTAGCCATATCGGTATCACGGATCTGGCTTTCAGCACTTGTGGTGTTCTCAACAACATTGTCGAGGTTGTTAATGGTGTGTTCCAGTCTGTTCTGGATTGCACCAAGAGCAGAACGCTGGGTGGAAACCTTCTGGATAGCTTCCTTGATGGTTTCGATAGCGTTTCGTGCATTGGTATCATCTGTACCGTCAACCTTTAATCCGTTAACACCAAGACCTTTTGCAGACATAGCGTTAATGTTCAAAGTGATCTGATTGTTGGTAGTAGCATCGGCGCCAACATGAAGAGTAAGGGTTAATGCTGCGGTCAAGTCCTGAAGAGCACTAACATTATTTGTGTCAGGAGTTACTACTTTGTTGCCTACAGCATCATAAAGATCAGGAGCTCCTGTCTTTACAGCAACCTTTCCGTCAGAATCTGTTGTGAAGTACTTGCTTAATGCATTTTCAGCGATAGCATTACCATCTTTATCATAGTACTTTGCCTTCTTGTCATTGTCTGTATCTGCAGTAATTTCTTTTGCAATCAAAGTTGCTTTTTGCGTTCCAACAGATGTGGTTGTGCCACCTTTTACAGTGATATCAGCAATAGTTTCTCCAGCTTTATTTTTAATAGTAAATGTACCAGCGGATTTGTTCGTGCCCTTTAATACAATATCAAACTTATCCGCAGCAGAACCTGTTAAACTAGCAGAATATTCTTTTTTATCTGCATCAGGATCTCCGTCAGCCTTGGCAGGAGTTGTAAGAGATACTTGAATTCCCTGATCTCGCAATGCCATCAATAATTCATTAGCATCATCTTGATCAGCACCAGCATCGATAGTGATACCTTCCATTGCTAAAGTTGTTGCTGTATCAGTATTCATTGTTGCAGTGCCTTTAGTAGCAGTTGCATTTGTGTTATAGCTATAGGTATAACCCTTTTCCAGACTCTTATCACCCTTCAGCAAATAGGTTTCATTGAACTTGGTCGTT
>CAVJLN010000045.1:0-23494 GCA_963650485.1 Bacteroidaceae bacterium | reverse complement strand
TTATATATGCAAAAGCCAAAAAAGAAGAGGTAGATGCGCTCTTAAAGATAATTAATGATAAGATTAATTTAGATCATCTTCCCTTTGGGGTTTCCTATGGTTATTCGTCCTTTGATAAGGAATGTGATTTTAACAATGCATATAAAAGTGCTGATGAAATGCTTTATAAATGTAAGAATAATTATTGGGCAAATCACAACTCTGACATACTCAAAGAACAACCATTCAATAAACTTCAACATAAATCTAAGGGAAATGCTGATTAAATCAGCATTTCCCTTATTCTTCACCCATCAGCTTCACCTCAATATAGTCATGGTGGACTGCCTGCGTAAATACCTCAAATACATCTTCCTTGAAAAGTGCTACACCAAATTGTCTGTATTGCTTATCTAGCCCATGAGTGGCCGTTCAGTCAATTTCATAATCTTACCAATGCAAACCTCTAATATATTGACTTGCTATAAATTACCGATTAAAAAGGCAACCTGCATGATGCAGCGGTTGCCTCTAATCTCCTGATTTTTCAATCACACTTTTAGTTTGTTTCTTCCATAAATGCATCAATTCCATTTGCTATACCAATTGCAATCTTATTTTGATAGTCTTCAGTTGCCATTAATGCATCTTCCTTTTGATTAGTCATATATCCCATTTCCACTATAGTAACAGGAACCATACACCAATTAATTCCTGTCATACTGTCGGTTTCCCATACGTACTCTTTTCGAGCTCCGGTAGATGCAACCATACTATCGAGAACACAATCTGAAAGTCTTCTGCTTTCTTTATAATATATTCCATTATATGGATTAGCCGCTGTCTGACAAATTGTCATGGCTCCATTTGCATCCGCATTTGTAGAACCATTCGCATGTACTCGTATAAAAGCATCCACACCTGCATCATTGGCTATCTCTGCCCGCTCTGCATTAGAAATGTCTACATCATTGCTTTCCCTGATCATAAGCACCTGATAGCCCCTATTTCTCTCTTAAACAATCCAGAAACAGACTCTGCATCGGCAGAGAATAAATAATAGCATTTCGGTCAGATTAATTTGTTGACGATTTTGCAAATAAATGTTATGATGTGAATGTAAAAAAGGTGCTACCGTAAAGCAACGGTTCGCCTAATTATAAGTTACGGTTAAAAAAGCAACCTACATTTCGGCATGGCGGTTGCTTTTTTGATGTCTAGATTTCCTGTCGATCCCGTTTTGCAGGATACTGATGACCGTAACAATGATGCTGATAATTGTTACTACAATACCCACGAGCCCGACAGTAAGCTCTATTGTCAAATATACTATGTACCTTTCATTGTATTTTCCATCTGTACCACCTCCGTTAATACTGGAAGTTCTCAGAATGTACTCATTCTGGCGAAAGGCGAACCGCTACCCGTTTTGGTAACACCCATACGTTAAATATAACATACATTTTTAGTTTTGCAAGTTTATTTTTAGCCATTCTATACAAAACATTCGTTCCCGCTCTTCTCCTGTCAGCTTCACCACGATATAGTCATAGTGAACCGGCCTTGCATCAGATATTCAGGATTGGATAGAAGGTTGTCTGAATGAAATTGATACAGCCATTGACAAATATGACAAGATGTATGATCCATATTTCTCAAATCCGGATTATGATTTTGATAAAGAGGATAAATTACCTTTCAACGAATAAATAATAACATTTTGGTCAGATTAATTTATGTCAAGCATTTCGGTCAGATTAATTTGTTGACGATTTTGCAAATAAATGTTATGATGTGAATGTAAAAAAGGTGCTACCGTAAAGCAACGGTTCGCCTAATTATAAGTTACGGTTAAAAAAGCAACCTACATTTCGGCATGGCGGTTGCTTTTTTGATGTCTAGATTTCCTGTCGATCCCGTTTTGCAGGATACTGATGACCGTAACAATGATGCTGATAATTGTTACTACAATACCCACGAGCCCGACAGTAAGCTCTATTGTCAAATATACTATGTACCTTTCATTGTATTTTCCATCTGTACCACCTCCGTTAATACTGGAAGTTCTCAGAATGTACTCATTCTGGCGAAAGGCGAACCGCTACCCGTTTTGGTAACACCCATACGTTAAATATAACATATATTTTCGTTTTTGCAAACATATTTTTAGTTATTCTACACAAAACGCATGTTCTTAATCTTCGCCCGTCAGTTTCACCACGATATAGTCATGGTGAACAGCTTTCGTAAACACCTCAAACACATCCTTTGTCTTAAGGCGAAGACTGGAGGTATTGATGCAGGGATGGCATCCGAGATATTCTCCCTTTAATACATCTTCATCGACAAGGAGCTGTACCTGATTATCCGGATCATTCATCAATCCCATAACGCTTACGGAGCCGGGCGTGATATCCAGATATTTCTCCATAAATTCCGCCGGGGCAAAGGAAAGCCGTGGGCTGTTAATCTGATGGGAAATCTCCTTTGTCTTGAAATGCTTGTCCCCCGGAATCATCAGCAGATAAAATTTTGTTTTCTGTGAATTGCATAAGAACAGATTCTTACAGATCACCGCCGGGGCAAGCGCCTTATCAATTTCAGCACAGGCTTCCATCGTTTCGGCTGCTTCATGGTCGATCCGTTCATAAGGGATGTTCATAGAATCCAGCAGATCGTATACCCGGATCTCCTTTTCGAGTCTTCCTTCATTCGTTTCTGGTCTTCCTTTTACAAGTTCCATCTTCACGTATCCTCATTTCCTTTTTATCTATATTGCCTGCTACATAGAAAAAGACAGGTCATTAAGCAACTTGTCCTTTTCTGCTTTCTTATGCTACTTTATCTGAATAATGCACCACTGCAATCTCAGTCATGGCATCTTTCATCTTATTTACAATCTTTTCTAATTGTTCTGCCACCTCATTACTATAGGACACTTCTCCACACTGTGTACAGACCTGTGATGGAACGTCTTTTACGATAATAATACATGTTCCCATGTCTGCAATAAAATTTGTCAATTTATTTTCTAACGAACCTTTACACATAAAGCATTTCATAATTATGACTCCTTTCTGGTTTTGAAATCATCAGACCATTTTGTTTTATCTGGATAATTCTCGATGATTTCACCGCTCATAATTGCATTTATTACATCCTGCATACTGATATTGCGCTGAACTAATCTTACAAATATGTGATTTGTCCATCGCAATAGCTTTTCATCACATAATTCCTGTATCTTTTTAATATCCATTAATTTATCCTTTCGTTTATATAATTATTATAACAAATCTGCTCTTAAATACAAACAGAACCTTGCTCTTAATTATACAATCATTCCCGCCAGAATCACGCTTGCCACAATCCCCACAACTGTAGAAAGCATGGCTCCTGCCAGTGTATACCGTGTTTTCGTGACCTTGGCAGCAATAAAATAAACACTCATTGTATAAAAAATCGTTTCCGTGCAGCTCATCATAATAGAGGTAATCATGCCAATATAAGAATCCGTCCCGTAATTCTTAAAAATATCCAGCACAAGTCCTGTTGCTGCGGAAGAAGAAAACATCTTCATAAATACAAGGGGAAATAATTCTGAGGGAAACCCAAGCAGATCACTGACAGGCGTAAATACCTTCTGCACGATATCAAAGAAGCCGGACGCCCTGAGAATGCCGACCGCGGTCATCAGTGCAGCCAGTGTAGGCAGAATTCCGACCACTGTTTTTACGCCGTCCTTCGCACCTTTTACAAAAACCTCATAGACCTTGCAGCCATTCATCAGTCCATAAGCAATAATATAAAATACAATAAGTGGAATCATAATATTAGAAATGTTGGATAAGACCTGCAGCATAAAAATCCCCATATGTAAGTTTTCTCTTTAAATATATGTGTAACTATTCAGAGCCATGCAAAATTGCTTTCTGTTGCCATGCATAAACTCAAACAGAATAGCAATTTATCTACTCTATAGGTATGGCTACACAGTCTCCGGTAAGGGGATCTCTTTTCTGATAATCATACAATACCATCACCGGATGTTCCAGCGGTTTCCACTCATCCGTATCCTGCTGCCAGACCGGATAATGAAATATCTCCATATGAGTCATCTTCATGACCTGCCGGGCATGATATTGCGCATATTCTTTCAGATAATGGGGCGCAGCCTCCTCCTGTTCATAAAACTGCCGGATCACTTCATAATCTCCCGTCAGATCGCGGCAAAAGGCCGGACGGCTCTTTGCATTTTCCCTCAAATAAAAGTCAAAGGTCAAAAGCTCCCGGAACAGTTCCTTCTGCCTCGGAGCAAGTCCGCATGCAAATTCAAAAAGCACATCATACCGCTTCACGCGTGCCGGTGTGTTAATGAAGTAGCCATGTGTTTCATAATGCTCTGCCAGCTTCTCATACAGGTCAAACGGTGTCTCAACCTGTGTCACAAGCGCCGCCAGCGTATGAATAAACTGATTGGAATTATAGTAAAGCTCCACCATTTCTTCCACACGCTTTAACTTACGGAGCTCCTCATAGGAAATCCACTTCGTATACAGAACTTCATAAGGCGGAATACTCTGGTGAACCAGCCCATATTCCTCCTTGCGCAGCGAAATCTCTGTTCCCTTCAAAACCTTTAGGAAACCAAGCTGAAGCTGTTCCGGCTTCATCGCATATACCTCATTAAAAGAGTGTACAAAGCTTTCATAATCCTCTTCCGGAAGTCCTGCAATAAGATCCAGATGCACATGAATATTGTGACAGGCGCGAATCCGTTCCACAATCTGCGACAGATGCACCATATCTGCACTCCGGTGAATTGCCTTAAGTGTTTGAGGATTTGTAGTCTGCACACCAATTTCCAACTGGATCAATCCGGGACGCATCTTCTGAAACAATTCCAGCTCCTCTTCGTTAATCAGCTCCGCCGCTATTTCAAAATGGAAATTAGTGACACCATTGTCATGTTCTGTAAGATACTGCCAGATTGCCATGGCATGTGTCCGATTGCAGTTAAAGGTGCGGTCAATAAATTTCACCTGCGGCACCTTACAGTCAAGGAAAAACTGTAGCTCAGGCAATACCCGGTCAAGATCCCGTAACCGGAGCGTTTTATCAATGGAAGAAAGACAGTAACTGCATCGGAAAGGGCATCCCCGGCTGGATTCATAATAGATAATCTTATTCTGGAAATCCTGCAGTCCCTTACCGGAAAGCCGCTGTTCTTCATACAAAAACGGGATTTCACTAAAGGACAATGGCTCCCTTACTCCGGTATATCCGGTAGCAAGAAGAAGTCCCTTAATATCCTTAAGCGTCCGCTCCGTGTCTGTGGTTCCGGCAGGGTCTAAGTTCTTTCTGTCTGATTTCTGTATATCCGGATGGCTGCCACCATCCTGTTTGGGACACTGTTTTTCCGGCATGCAACGCTCATGCGCATAATACTCTGCCAGCTCGCAGAAGGTTTTCTCACCTTCTCCAAGAATAATTCCACGGATGACCGGGCCATTTCCGGTTTCTTCATTGACACATCCATATTGCTTCATGATCTTTTCCGCTTCATAGGAAACCTCCGGACCTCCCAGAAAGATATTCGTCTCTGGCAGGAGCTTTTTCACCTCAACCATCAATTCCTTTGTCATCTTCCAGTTCCAGATATAGCAGGAAAATCCAATTACATCGGGCTTTCGTTCATAAAGATCGCCCAGAATTTCATCCATGGGCTGATTGATCGTATACTCTGCAATTGCAATCTCCGCATTTTCTGTATTTAACGCACCGGAACCCAGCGCGTACGTCCGAAGACTGTATACCGCCGGGTTCATGTGAATATATTTGCTATTAATGGCTGCTAATAAAAATTTTACACTCATAAGCTCTTAATAAACCGTTCAAATGCTTCCATGCCTTCCGGTGTCCGCTTATAAACCCCTGCATCCGTAAGCACCTGCATAAATACCAGTCCGATTTCCTTCTGAATTATCTCATCCACATTGTCTGCATTCACAACCGGATATTTCTTTAAGAATTCTTCCGTCCATGCAGCATGGGAGGAAATCGTCGGCGTGGCATGCAGATCACTGCCTGCAAGAATTGCCTGTTTCAGCTCTTCCATCTCATTTTTCAGACGTGCCGGTAATACAGCAAGGCCCATAACCTCAATCAGACCGATATTTTCCTTCTTAATATGATGAAGATTTGCATGAGGATGGTAAACGCCCAAAGGATGCTCCTGCGTCGTAATGTTATTCCGAAGCACCAGATCCAGTTCAAACTTATCCCCCTTCTTACGGGCAATCGGTGTAATGGTGTTGTGCTTTTCACCATCGGTCTCGGCATAAATAAAGGCTGCCTCATCTGTATAACTGCGCCATGCATTCAGAATCACATCGGCAAGGGCAATGATCCGATCCGGATCCTCTGCTTTCAGACGGATTACCGACATCGGCCACTTCACAATGCCTGCCTCCACATCTTCATAACCCGGAATGGTGAATTCTTTCTCAACAGGAGCCTTCGCCATCGGGAATTCATGGTTTCCACCCTGGAAATGATCGTGTGTCAGAATCGATCCACCAACAATCGGGAGATCCGCATTCGATCCCAGAATATAATGCGGGAACTGCTTTACGAAATCAAACAGCTTGCAGAAGGTATTGTGATCAATCTTCATCGGTACATGCTGTCCGTTAAATACGATACAATGCTCATTATAATAAACATAAGGAGAATACTGGAAGCCCCACTGTTCTCCATTGATCTGAACGGGAATAATACGGTGATTCTGTCTTGCCGGATGATTGATCCGACCTGCATATCCTTCGTTTTCACGGCAGAGCAGACACTTCGGATATCCTGCCTGCTTCATCAGCTTTGCTGCCGCAATCGCCTTGGGATCCTTTTCC
The DNA here is from genome assembly GCA_963650485.1 of Bacteroidaceae bacterium. Classification (GTDB taxonomy): domain Bacteria; phylum Bacillota; class Clostridia; order Lachnospirales; family Lachnospiraceae; genus Suilimivivens. The sequence goes on along the minus strand of CAVJLN010000045.1, from coordinate 16,607 downwards.
GGCTTGGAAAGGTTGATCGTAATGGTTAAATCTCCATACTCGGTGGGTGCTTCCCATTTCATATCCCTCTTAACCCGGTATCTGCGGATATAGTCTGTATCTCCACTGAATTTGTAGTAATAATCGGTCGCTTCCTTCGGGCTCTTTGCATACAGCTCACGAAACTTACCGATAACCTTACTCGGCCGCGGAAGCAACATACTCATAATCCTTGTGTCAAACAGATCACGGTATACGACACTGTTTTCTTTCAGAATGCCTTTTTCAAAAGCTCCGTCTAAAAGCTCCTTCAGAATATCCTCCAGATCTTCCACGCTCGTCTCCTTACGGGCTTCCTCAATCTGCTCATGAACCGAAAGCTCTCCCTGTAATTCATCGATTTCAAACAGCTCCAGTAACCGGTTTACGGTATAAATCTCATCTTCTTCCGGTAACAGCTCCATATTTCTGCCATACGCCACCAGACGGATGAGTGCTTTTTGTATCTCCTGCATGATTTCATCCTCCATTTCATGCTCTCTATGTAACTGATACCATGATCCATACAGAAACCTCCGGCAGCAGTTACCATTCTTTTATTCCTTAAATTCCCTATATAGATTTCAGCTCAATCTGCACGGACCGTCGCCGATTTCCACTACATAGAAGTCTGCCGCATAACCGATCTTCTTCTCATAGGCTTCGCCTACCTGCTTAATAAATTCTTCAATCACTTCATCCTTAACAATACTGATGGTGCATCCGCCAAAACCGGCTCCGGTCATACGGGAGCCGATCACTCCGGGCACCTTCCATGCTTCTTCTACCAGCGTATCCAGTTCGATTCCGGTGACCTCGTAATCATCACGCAAGGATACGTGGGAAGCATTCATTAATTCACCAAAAAGTGTGATATCGTTGTTCTGTAAAGCAGCGACTGCCTTTATGGTGCGCTGGTTTTCATAAACCGCATGTTTTGCACGACGTTCCATCACCTCATCACCAATAGCTCCCTTTATCTCTTCAAATTCTGCCTCAGTGAGCGCTCCCCAGTTCTCTACCTTCTTTACCTTCTGAACGCGGCGAAGTGCCTCTTCACATTCGCTTCTACGCTCATTATACTTGGAATCGCCAAGTCCGCGCTTCTTATTACTGCATGCAATAACAATCTTCGCACCACTTAAGTGAATCGGTGCATATGTATAGGACAGGTCTGCCGTATCCAGAAAAATCGCATGATCCTTTTTCCCCATGGCAATGGCAAACTGATCCATAATTCCGCAGTTGACGCCGTTGAAATTGTTCTCAGAATACTGTCCGATCAGTGCCAGCTCCTGATTCGTCACATCAAATCCGAAGAAATCCCTTAAAATAAACCCGGTAAGGACTTCTACCGATGCGGAAGAGGAAAGTCCGGATCCATTCGGAATATTACCATATAACAGAAGATCCATACCGGAAGTAACCGGATAGCCTTTCTCATCAAATGCCCAGATCACACCCTTGGGATAATTGGTCCAGTCTGCTTCCTTCTCCGGCTTCAGATCCTCGAGGCTGCTCTCGATTACCCCTAACTGTTCAAAATTCATGGAATAAAAACGAAGCTTGTTGTCCTTTCTCACTCTGGCAACACCGTAAGTACCAATTGTCAATGCACAGGGAAAAACATGACCGCCGTTATAGTCGGTATGCTCTCCGATCAGGTTCACACGACCGGGTGCAAAGTAAACCTCTGCGCCCTCTGCGCTGCCAAATACCTCTCCGAATTTTGTCAAAAGCTGTTCTTTCATCATCGTTCCTCCTTTTAATAATAACGCACCTTCAATTTGTTTTAAGTAATCCTGATTCTTATTTACCTCTCCTGTCCGTACCTCTTTCCGGTAGCCGGATGGGGAAATCCTTCTCGCATGTTTAAAAGCCTTGGTAAAAACCAACGGATCCGTGTACCCACAGGACAACGCAATACTTTCCACCGGAAGCTCTGTTGTCCTTAGCAGCTCCATCGCCTTATGTACCCGGTAATTCGTCAGGAACTGCTGTGGAGACATGCCAAGCGTATTCTTAAACAGGGTATACAGATAACTCCGGTTCACACATACATAGTCCGCTACGTCCGTGACCTTGAGCGGATTGCAGTAATTGCTGCGGATATAGGATACCGCTCGTTCGATATAATGATCGGCCCGATCCACTTCCCTATGTTCCTGAGTCATAATACCATCTGCAATCACAGAAAGGAACACCTGAAGCTGTCCGTTCCGGCGAAGTTCATTGGAAATCCCATAGGTATTGTGCTCCATCATATCCTTAACTGCCTGATACAATTCCTCACTGCGATCCGAACTGAAAACCGGATTCGTCACGGTAAGTCCAATGTTCTGTAGAATCCGCTCTGCCATTTCGCCTTGAAAACCAACCCAGATATAGGTCCACGGCTCCTTCTCATCTGCCTGATAAAAGCTCAACTCCTCCGGTGGGATCAGGAAACCATTCCCGGAAGAGAGTTGGAATTCTTGATTCCGCAGGGAAAATCTGCCCTTGCCGCGGAGAATATAATGAACGAGATAATATGGCTTCTGCGCAGGTCCAAAGCTATGCAGCGGCTCTGTTTTGGACAGCCCACAGCAGCTCACATACAGGCCTCCTGCCCGCTCTCCTGCAAATTCCAGTTTATAGGCTCTCTCCATCCGGTTTCCTTTCTATCTCTCCTTTATTTCTCTTCCCACGAACTCATGTCTCTATGTTTTTGATTATATCTTATATCCTTATAAAATAACAGTATGGATTGTTCAGATAACCTGTCAAAATGTTATAAGTGCATTACTGTTCACCCAGCAGCCAGACACTTGTAAATGGAACATTCCCTTGCAGGCAATCCCGCATTGTGATAAGGTGTAACTGTTCAGAATCGTGCAATTATGACAACATGGTCAAGGAATGTCTGCATTTATAAGAACATTTGTCATGATTTATATCGTAAATGTAGTTCTGAATAGTTACAATAGTTTTAAAAAGGATTCCGGCTTATGAAACGCATATTTTCCATAAAGAAAAGTTTATGTCCTCTGTTATTATCCTGCGTATTGTCCGCTTCCATGCTGCTTCTTACCGCATGCGGCGGTCCATCTGCGGAAAAGATTGCACAGGCACAGGACACCTACTCCAATCTGGTTGCCATACATAACCGTGTCGTATCGGCACATAAGCAGATTGAAGATGATTCCCTCGACGAAAAGCTGGTTGCTCTTGGAGAAAAGATCACACAGGTAAATGCCTACAATCTGAACGATATGAACGATGAAGAAATTGACATGCTGATCGATACAATGGACTCCATCATCAACACCTACAACGAATACCTGACCGCAATTAACAACATCCGGGATACAGAAAATGCAACAATTCTTACCCCGATCCAGGTCTCGCTGGTCAATGATACAAGTCTCACCTTCGTAGGGCTGTCCCTCCACCAGAAGGGAACCATCCAGAACGTAGATTTACTGGAAACCCTTTCAAGCTTTATGCCTACACAACGTATGGCAGGTCTTGTCATCTACCGAGATGTACAGAACACCCCCTGGGTGCTTGAACTGATCTCCGAGGATGGCCGCTTATATGAATTAAATCTTGCGGTAAAGGATTATTCCGAGGACGGCTGTGTGCTTACCCTGACTTATGATTCTGAGAAAGATGCGATCCTCATTGGCTAGATTTCTCCAGCGATAATGAGATAGGAACAACAAAATATAAAAGCTGTATAAAAGTTTTTAAAAATTTCTTGACAATATCATAGCGGAATTGTAAAATACCACTTGTGTGATACGAGTGAGCCCAGATAGCTCAGTTGGTAGAGCAGAGGACTGAAAATCCTCGTGTCACTGGTTCGATTCCGGTTCTGGGCATTTTAATTTCATATATTTATTTTTGCGGGTGTAGTTCAATGGTAGAACACCAGCCTTCCAAGCTGGATACGTGGGTTCGATTCCCATCACCCGCTCTTTTTAACCTCGGAAAACGTTGATTTCCCGAGGTTTTTTAGTTCCGGGAACGTTGTCAGTTTCACTACGTTCGCTACGCCCAAAGATGAGAAATAAAAATGGGAAGTCCAAGCGTCTTTTGCTGAACTTCCCATTCTTGTTTTTCCGTCTTTTTAATATAATCAGAATATCTGCATCCTTTTACTGATTTTAGTCCTCTTCGATATGCTCTCTTCCCTTGCCGATGATCGTTTCCACATGTTCATCTGCGAGGGAATAAAAAATCGACTTGCCTTCCCTGCGGCTCTTCACCAGTCTGCTCTGCTTCAGAATCTTCAACTGATGTGAAATCGCAGACTGCGTCATATTCAAGACCTGCGCCAGATCACAAACGCATACTTCCGACTCGAACAACACAAACAGAATCCGGATTCTCGTATAATCACCGAAAACCTTAAACAGATCTGCCAGGTCATTCAGTTCCTGTTCATCCGGCATGGTATCCTGCACAATTTTCAGCAGATCCTCATGCACTTCCACGGTATCGCAGCATTCTACTTCTGTCATAATTTTTCCTTTCTTTGAGAATGTAGTTCTGAATAGACTATAGTTTTTTAACAAATAGCGCACGGATTGCATTCAGCACCGCAATAACCATAACTCCTACATCCGCGAAGATTGCTGCCCACATGTTGGCAATACCGAGCGCTCCAAGGAGCAGGCAGATCACCTTAATGCCGATTGCGAAATAAATATTCTCATATACGATGCGGATACATTTTCTGGAAATCTTGATGGCCTTTGCAATCTTTAGCGGATCATCATCCATCAGGACAATATCTGCTGCTTCAATTGCAGCATCCGATCCAAGTGCTCCCATGGCAATTCCGATATCCGCTCTGGAAAGCACCGGAGCATCATTGATACCGTCACCAACGAAAGCCAGCTTCTCTTTCTCATTCTTTTCAGCAAGAAGCTCTTCCACTCTGGATACCTTATCTGCCGGAAGAAGCTCGCTGCAGACCTCATGAATACCAAGCTCTGCTGCCACTGCATCCGCTACACGCTTCGTATCACCGGTCAGCATTACCGTTCTGGTAACACCGGCCTTCTTCAAGGCAGCAATCGCTTCCCTAGCATGAGGCTTCAACAGATCAGAGATCAGAATGCATCCGGCAAACTTGCCATCTACCGCCACATAAACGAGTGTGCCGACCTCATTGCATGTGGTATAGGGTATACCGAGCTGATCCATGAGCTTTCCGTTTCCGGCTGCAACCAGCCTATCGTCAACCTGTGCAGTAATGCCCTTACCGCTGATTTCTTTGACATCGGTTACACGGTTCTTATCGATCTCCCTTCCATAGGCTTTCTGGAGACTCTTACTGATCGGGTGGCTGGAATAGCTTTCAGCACATGCTGCGTACTCAACCAATTCCTCTTTGGAAAGCGCTGCCGGATAAATACCGCTTACTTCAAAGACACCCTGCGTCATGGTTCCTGTCTTATCAAATACGACATACCTGGTCTGGGAAAGGGTTTCCAGATAATTGGAGCCTTTGACCAGAACACCTTCCTTGCTCGCGCCGCCGATTCCTGCAAAGAAGCTTAAAGGAATACTGATAACCAGTGCACAGGGACAACTGATAACAAGGAATGTCAATGCTCTGTAAATCCATGTACCAAAATCTGCCGGGAGTCCCAGAAATACCATTCTCACAATGGGAGGAATCAATGCAAGGGCTACTGCGCCGTAGCAGACCGCCGGAGTATAAATTCTTGCGAATTTGGAAATAAAGTTCTCTGATCGGGATTTCCTGGAGCTGGAATTCTCCACCAACTCCAGAATTTTGGAAACAGTAGATTCTCCGAATTCCTTCGTTGTCCGGATCTTCAAAAGGCCTGTCATATTAATGCAGCCGCTGATGACTTCATCTCCCTCTTTCGCCTCTCTCGGAAGACTTTCACCGGTGAGAGCACTTGTATTAAGACTCGAAGCACCTTCTGTAACGATACCGTCAATCGGGATTTTTTCCCCGGGCTTTACGAGGATAATCGTACCAATCTCTACTTCATCCGGATCCACCTGTACAAGCTCGCCATCCTGTTCTACATTGGCGTAATCCGGGCGGATATCCATCAGATCGCTGATGTTTCTGCGGCTCTTTCCTACGGCATAGCTCTGGAAAAGCTCTCCAATCTGATAGAACAGCATAACAGCCACGCCTTCTTTATAGTCACCAAGCGCAATTGCACCGACAGTTGCAACAGCCATCAGAAAGTTCTCATCGAACACCTGACGGTTCATAATTCCCTTAACCGCCTTTTTCAAAATATCATAACCGATCACCAGATAAGGAATCATATACAGGCCAAACTGAATCCACCCTTCTATCGGTACAAACGACAATATCACAAGCAATACAAAAGCCACGATAATTCTGACTAAAACCTTTTTCTGCTTTTTATTCATACCATCCTCTTTTCTAAAAGCTGCCTGTCAGTATCTGTCAGGCAGCTTTTGGTTGCAATGTTAAGGCTCCTTCGCCTCTCTCTTTCTATTACTGTAGCTATTCAGAATAGTTATCTATTGTTAATGATACGTTGTAACTGTTCGTCCCTTCACAGCTATAATACGTTCTTCTTATAAGAAGATTTCGCAATCATCCTCTACCTTTTTGCAATTCTTAAGTACATCCTGCATTACAGAGGCAGGCTCTGCGCCGTCTTCAAACTCAACAATCATCTTTAAGGTCATGAAGTTCACAGTTGCATCCTTCACACCGGTCGTATTCTTAGCTGCTTCTTCCATCTTATTTGCACAGTTGGCACAGTCTACATCAATTTTATAGGTCTTTTTCATGTTCTCATCCTCTTCGCTTTCATCTTCTTTCATATGAACATTTATTCATATGTTTGATTGAATTATAGCACCTTAGATAGAAATGTCAATAGCGATAGTTACAATATATTATTTTATAAAAAAACAGTATTCCAATGCTTGTGTAACCCCCTGAAATACTATAAAATAAACAGGTAACTATTCAGACAATATGTAATATCTACATCAATACGTAAGAGGTTTTGTTATGTTAATGTTAGAACAAATTCAATTTTATATAATCCCAATATGTGCTTGTATATGCTTTCTCGCATTTGTTTTTATCGGCAGGACAACACCGATGAAAAAGCTTTCACCCTATTTCTTCGCTGTGACAATTGTTATTTTGGTAATTATGCTGCTCGAAGCAATAGAGACATTTTTTGATTCGCCCAATTACACATATCCTAGTTGGCAGCGTTGGGCAGTTTCTATGACCGCTTATATTCTCAGACCTGCAATAGTATATATTTTAATTTTAATTATGCTGCGGGATAAAGAAAAAGATAAAGGGTTCTATGCTGTGACGACCTTCCCCCTTGCTGTTAATACGATATTTTTACTGATTTCTCCATTATGTGGAATTGTTTATTATTTTGATGACAATAACACTTTTACAGGTGGGCCAATGAGATACCTGCCATTTGTTGTCGGTTTTTTGTATTTAGCTGTTTACTTAATTTTATTTATTAAAGATACGAGGCGCAAAGGTACTAATGAATGGGCTGTTTCGATACCTGTGGCACTCTCCTGCTGTGTATCAGTCTATTTGGAGTCAGCGTGCAACATGCTTGGTTCACTTCCCTTGTCCGCCCTTTTGGGTGTGATATTCTATTATATATATATATATATACGGAATACAATACAAAGGATGCACTGACCGGCGCTTTCGTGCGCAGCAGATTTTACGATGATATAAAGAGGGAGGGCTTCAAATATTTCATTATTTATGATGTGAACGGCTTGAAACATATAAATGACGAATTAGGACATTTATACGGCGATAACGCCCTTCGGGAATTAGGACGCAGTGTTCTTTCTTCCCTGCCCGGAAAAGCGCGTCTCTATCGTATCGGCGGCGATGAATTTGCCATTATATATCCCAAAGCCCAAAAAGAAGATGTAGACGCACTCTTAAAGAAAATTAATGATAAGATTAATTTAGATCATCTTCCCTTTGGAGTTTCCTATGGTTATTCGTCCTTCGATAAGGAATGTGATTTTATCAATGCATATAAAAAAGCTGATGAAATGCTTTATAATCATAAGAATAATTATTGGGCAAATCACAGCTCTGACCTATTAAAAAAAAGGTAACTATTCAGAACTCCATTCGCAAAACCGCTGTTTCACAGCTTATGTTTTGCTCATGTAGTTACTTCGCCATATAAAATCTGATAAATATGCTCTGGAATGCAAGCATTCCGATCCTATATATCAGATTTTGCATGGCTCTGAATAGTTACAAAAAAAGATTGTCTATCTAATATGCTACCATTTTTCATACGGGCAGGCATTCTTTGCAATGGCTGCCCGCATTTCTACAAAGCAGCCACATCCCCGGCACATGCCATCCGCCAGACGGTCACATTCCTTACAGATGGCAAGCCTCTTTTCATATAAAGAAGCTTCTGTCTTAATATCCAAATCCAGATTTTCAATATAATCATACATGTTCTTAAAATAGTCTGCCTTATCCATCATATCTCTGGTCAGGCAGCGCTTACACACACGCAGGTTCTTACTAGTATAATTCTCCATCAACCCAGACCTCACTGTTTTCATCCACATACTGAATCGTGTAAGGAGTGTAATATACGTTTCCATAGATGTCATGGAGCTCGAAGCAGTAATAGTAAATACCTTCCTGAAGATACCCATAGGTAATTTCAACCTCTCCATCCACTACCACATCATCACCGTAATACCAGTCTTCATCATCATTGACCGATGACCAGTAATATATCGGGGTAATCACATCACCATCCTCAAGTGCATAGATCTCTCTGGATGACATACTGGTTTCATCATCAATTCCGTCCCATATCCCAATTACACTCCATTCACTGCTCGTCCAGTCATATTCAACTCTAAGATTCGTCTCCGTCTCATTATTCAGAAGAATATTACAGGTATAAATGCTGCAGGTATCCGTTGTATTGACCAGATCAAGAGCCAGAAGATTATCTCCGATACAGGGCCAGAGTCCGTCAAAATCATCCGTTATACACATGTTATCAAGATCATATATAACCTGCTCCGTTGTTCCCAGATAAAAGAATCCATCTTCATCATCATCGATACTTACACTGCAGCAGGCATAAGACAGCTCATCCATATTGTCAAAGGAAACCGTATACAATCCATCCTCATCAAAATAAATATCCGACACGCCCATCTGTCCGATCTGAATGTCTGCAAACTCTCCCACGTTGGCGATGACATTTCCGCTGATTCCGCTTTCTCCTCCCAGCCATTCATTAATATCGTCGGCATCGGCAAGGAGTGTACTGTTATCGTAATCTGTTGCACTGCCGTTCTCGGTACCGTATGCGATTTTATCAATCAGCGCATAATAATAGCTGCTCGGACATACCCGGGAAAATATCCGAAGCTCCTCGGAACCCTGAATGGCAATCGGATAATAAATCGACAAGCCCGATGCATCCTTATGCAGTCTTCCGTTCATGGTGCATACCACACAGTTTTTGAGCGCATTGGCTGCCCTGGTCACTTCCTCTCCATATCCGGAAAGCTTGTCCAGCATATTCCCCAGATCCACCATATTAGAGTATCCTTCACTGACATTATTTCCGCCAAAGGAATCCGCTTCTAACATAGCCCTGGATACATCACCGAGATCGCAGTTTTCATAGATCACGCGAAAAGCATCATTGACAGCAATCAAAGCATCATCAATTCGGCCAAGATCCGTGACGGAAAATGTTGCAGTGCTCTGGCTTCCATCATTTCCATTACAATGATTATAATATTCCCTGCATACCTTTTCTCCAAGCTGTGCTCCGTTAAGCTGCGGTTCAGCCACCAGGTCATCCAGCAGGGTTGTATAGTTCCATCCGCTTCCCGGCTCAATCTCCTGCGAGGCAAACATATATCTCGCGTAAGGAGTCAGCATATTCGCCGCTTCCACAGTACTCATCAGGCAGGCATCGAAGCCTATGAACTCAAACCGATCCGTCATCTGGTCATAAACGCCGTTCAGCGCTGCATCAATATCCAAAAGGCTTAAACTGTCATAGTCATATTTCTCATCAAAGCACACTCCGTTAATACTTCCGCTTCCATGATCCCAGAAGATCAGTGCCATTTTCTCAGCAGGATAATTCTCTATTCCCCACGCTAAAAAATCCTGAAGAGTAGACGAATCTCCCATGCTCGCAGACGGCTGCTCATCCACCAGCTCCATCTCCCCATTCTCAAGAAGGTAACGTTCTATTCCATCGTCCTTAATATCCTGATACCAGAAGGTCGAGCCTCCCGTCTGATAAACAACACGAACCTGATCACTGCTATTTGCGGCAAAAGCCTCCTCAATATCACTGCTTGCCGCACCGTACTCGGATTCCAAATCACTTCCGCATAAGTAGACGAAAATTGTCCAGTCGCCATTTCCCATCGGAACCTCCTCGTCCCTGCTCCGGCGGCTGATCTGCATCTGTCCGTCCTCCTGCGAAATGACGGTTCCCTTCGCACTGTCATCCGGCAGGACACGGCTTTGATACGTGGATTCACTCTCCTGCGTATCGTTTTCGACGTAATATCCCCCGTTCGAACCTGCTGACGTTCCACTGCCACTGTCTGTTTCATCGCTCATCAGCCACGCGGAGCATCCGTTTAAGAGCAGGCTTCCCGAAAGCAGCACTGCCAGTAAACCGGCTATTTTTCCTGTTTTGTACTTTTTCCACTTTTCCATGTGCATTTCTGATCAATCTGCCTTTCCTTATTTTCCATTTGTAACAGTTCCGTCTTTCCCATTCATAAGCTACCGGATTGTTCTGATTGGATAATCAATATACTTGCTTTTGTTCAAAAATAAGAGTCGAATCTAAACGATCCGGCTCTCTCAATGAAACCATAGTTTATGATTCCAGCTAATTATACCTTAATCCCTCTATATCAGCAATTCTATTTTAAATTAAATGACCAATCCAATTGTAACAGTTCAGCCTTGTCCTTTCATAAGCGTAACCATTCAGCCATTGAAGTCCAATCGGTTTCCTCTGTTTCTCAAATTCCTCTCACTTACATTCAAAAAGTCCCTACCTTCTGCTATAAAAGAGATATTGTAGGGACTTTCCACTTTTATTTTACAACTACTTCACCCGGATGCTCACTACACTGCAGGGAGGTACAGCGAGTGTAATACCGTTCGGGGTCAGCTTCACATCTTCATATACCTCTTCCTTCACTACATCACCGTTCTCAAAGGTATTATGATCATTCATATTGCCTTTCACAATAAACGCATCTGCACTCTTCGGTGCGAACTCGAAGAAGTTCACTTCCATCTCTTCTGCCTGATCCAGAGAAGCGTTGGCAAGTGTGATGGTATAGACTCCATCCTTGTCTACCGATACGGATTCGCTGATGGTCGGAACCTGATACTTCTCTTCCAGTCCGACAAGTCCGTTCTCACTTACGCTGCTTTCCAGGAGCTCGGCATCCTGATGATATTTGAACATCTTGAAGATGTAGTATGTCGGCGTCAGAAGCATCTTCGGCCCTTCGGTCAGGATCACAGACTGCAATACGTTGACGAGCTGCGCGATACATGCCATCTTCACACGGTCACAGTGCTTGTTGAAGATGTTTAAGTTAATGGCAGCTACCAGCGCATCACGCATGGTATTCTGCTGATAAAGGAAGCCCGGATTGGTTCCCGGCTCTACATCGTACCAGCATCCCCATTCATCGACCATCATACCGATTTCCTTCTTCGGATCGTATTCGTCCATGATGGTTCCGTGCTTTTCAATGAGCTCCTTCATATACCAGGTTTTAGACAGAGTCTGGTAATAGCTCTTTTCATCAAAACCGGTAGCATTTCCCTTCTGCTCCCATGTTTCTCCCGGAACCGTATAATAATGTAAGGAAAGTCCTTCCATATAGCCATGTGCACGTTCCGGAGCAGGTGCCTTATAACAGGTCGCAAGTACATCCTTTGTCCAGTCAAAATCTCCCGCATTTGCTCCGCAGCAGATCTTCTGGATCGGAGCACTGTTGTTGTAGTTACGCACATAGGTCTGGTATCTGCGGTAAAGATTGCCATAATACTCCGGTGTCATATTACCGCCGCAGCCCCAGTTCTCGTTACCAACACCGAAGTAGTCAACCTTCCACGGCTTCTCATGTCCGTTCTGCTTACGCAGCTCTGCCATCGGGGAAACACCGTCAAAGGTCATATATTCCACCCATTCGGACATTTCCTGAACGCTTCCGCTTCCCACGTTACCATTGATGTAGGTCTTGCATCCAAGCTGCTCACACAATTCGAAGAACTCATGCGTACCAAAGCTGTTATCCTCTGTCACACCGCCCCAGTGGGTATTGACCATCTTCTTACGGGATTCCTTCGGACCAATGCCATCCTTCCAGTGATATTCATCTGCAAAGCAGCCTCCCGGCCAACGCAGCACCGGAATCTTCATTTCCTTTAAGGCATCTACAACATCCTTTCTCATGCCGTTGACATTCGGGATCTCCGAATTTTCTCCGACATACAGTCCCTCATAAATGCATCGTCCCAGATGCTCTGAGAAGTGACCGTAAAGCTCCGGATTGATGTGTCCCTTCTGTTTTTTTTCGTTGATAAATAATTTTGCCATACCTCTTCCCTTTCTTAATGTTTTTGATTTCTAATTAAAACTGCATTCGCCAAAGGATGGTCAAAGCAGCTTACGTCCTATTTTAAGAAGTCATACTGGGACATATACAGCTTATAGTATTCTCCCTTCTGACGGATCAGCTCCTCATGTGAGCCCATTTCAGCAATGCCCCCTGCGTCGATATACATAATGAAATCGGCATTTTTAATGGTGGACAGTCGATGTGCAATAATAAAGGAGGTTCTTCCCTTTAACAGCTCGTTTAAGCCCTTTTGCAGCAGAATTTCTGTCTCGGTATCAATGCTTGAGGTTGCCTCATCCAGAATCAGAATCTTCGGATCCGCAAGCAGCGCTCTCGCAAAGGAAATTAACTGGCGCTGCCCCTGGGACAGACGGCTTCCGCGCTCATTAATCTGTGTATAATAGCCATTCTCCATTTCCATGATAAAGTCATGTGCACAGACTGTTTTGGCAGCCTGAATGACCTGTTCATCCGAAACCTCTTTATTTCCGTAACGGATATTATCCATGACCGTTCCGGAGAAAATAAAGCTGTCCTGCATCATCACACCCATCTGCTTACGCAGCGACCGGATCGTGACCCCGGAAATATCAATTCCATCAATTAGAACCTCACCGGAATCCACATTATAGAAACGGCTTAACAGGTTTACGATGGTTGTTTTACCAGCTCCGGTCGGCCCGACAATCGCTACCGTCTGGCCTTTTTTCGCCTTAAAGCTTACTTTCTTAAGAACCTCAACACCATCCTCATAGCTGAAGGTGACATTTTTAAATTCAACATCTCCCTTAATTGGCGGCATTTCCGTGGCTCCCTCTGCATCCTTAACAAGGACCGGCTCATCAATCGTTTCAAAAATCCGTTCCAGATAAGAAATTGCCGTCAGCAACGAATTATAGAAGGAAGCCAGTGTGTTGATCGGGCTCCAGAACCGGCTGATATATGCCGTAAATGCAATCAGCACACCGACCGTGATTCCGGAATCCGGATTCGTCATCCAGGAAATACCCAGCACATAGATAAACGCTGTTGTAATGGTGCTGATAATATCTACGGAGGGTCCCATAATAAAATTGTATTTTACTGCCCGCATCCACGCTTCCCGGTATCCATCGCTCAACCGATTGAAAATACCGCTGTTTTCGTCCTCACGGACAAAGGACTGGGTTACACGGACGCCATTAATGCTCTCTGCAATATAAGCATTCAGATTGGACTGCTTATTGCTCTGGATCTGCCATGCCCGACGCTGCTTCTTTTTCAGGGCAATAATCACAACAGCCAGAACCGGAAGTCCGCACAGGCAGACCAGGGTAAGCTGCACATTAATGCTCAGCATGAAAGCAATGATAAAAAACAGGTTGCACAGATCGGTAATCGTGTTAATAATACCGTTACTGAGCAGATCACTCAGATTATTCACGTAATTTACGACCCTTACCTGAATCTTTCCATGTGGGCGTTCATCATAATAGGAAAACGGTAGCTCCTGTAAATGCTCAAATATATCGTAGCGGATACTGTGTACAATATCCTGACCAATCCGGGTCATCAGCTTAATCTTAATCCGAAGGCTCACGCAGGTATAAAGAGCAATCACCATCGTCATCACAGAATAAAACGCAATGCTTCTCATGTCCTTATTGGGTATGGATACATCCATCACCAGCATGAAATACTTCGGAATCAGCATTCCCAGTGCCGAGGATGACAGCATCAGGAACAATACCATCAGCATCTGCTTCTTGTAAGGCCGGATATAGCCTCCCAGGCGTTTCAACTGGTTCACATCAAATTTGTCTTCCAGAATTTCATCTACGTCATATTTATTACGTGCCATATCTTATGCCTCCTTCCCTTCCGGCTGCGCCATGTGCTGTGCGTAGTCTCCGTACTGATGGTGGAAGGCCGTTGCATAATAACCGCCGGCACGGACAAGCTCTTCATGGGTGCCCTGCTCCACAATTCTTCCCTGATCCATAACCAGAATCAGATCTGCATCCTTGATGGAAGAAATTCGATATGCGATAATAAAAATCGTACAGGCCTTTTCTATCTTCTTAAGCTGGTTCTGAATATAGCTTTCGGTTTCCATATCCACAGCGGAGGTGGTATCGTCCAGAATAAGAATGGACGGATCCTTAAGAAGCGCTCTTGCAAGGGAAATTCTCTGCTTCTGTCCTCCAGAAAGTCCTACCCCACGCTCACCGACAATCGTGTCATATCCATCCGGCATCTTCTGGATAAAGAGGTTGGCATCTGCCATCTTTGCAGCCTTCTTCACATCCTCAAAGCTGCAGTTGGGACGGCCGTAAGCGATATTTCCTTCTATCGTATCGGAGAACAGGAATACATCCTGCATCGCCATTCCGATGTTATCACGCAGGTCATACAGATCAAGCGCCTTTACATTCACCCCGTCTACTAAAACCTCACCCTTCGAGGTATCATAAAACCGACACAGCAGATTCATAATCGTGGATTTGCCGGATCCGGTCGAACCGATAATTCCGACTGTCTGGCCGCTTTTTACCTTAAAGGAAATGTCATGAATAATATCTGCATCCTCTGCCTGATAAGAAACATTCTTAAATTCCACATCTCCGCGGAAATGCTTCCGTACAACCGGCTGACTGGGCTCTTTAATCTCCGGCTCCTGACTGTATGTTGCATAGATTTTCTCTGCTGAGGTCGTAAAACGATGGATATCATTGATCCACCATCCTGCCATACGAAGCGGAACGGTAAGCATCCACAGGTATCCATTTACGGTAACCAGATTACCCATGGTGATTTCACCCTGAATTACCATATATCCACCATACAGCATCAGAACAACCGTCAATATATTGGAAAGAAATTCAAAAATCGGCACATACTTTTTCCAGATAGCTGCTGCATTTAATTCCGAATCACGGTATGCATCGTTTTCCTTATTGAATTTCTCGATTTCGAAGTCCTCACGCGCAAATGCCTTTACCACACGGTTACCGCTGATATTTTCCTGTACAAAGGTATTCAGTGAAGAAAACTGCTGCCGGATCTTCATAAAGGCCGGGCGGACGCTTTTCGACTGTCCATAGGTCGTCAGTGCCGTAAAAGGCAGCACAACCAGCATGGCAAGTGCCAGCTTCACATTCACCGTAAAGATCATAATCAGTGCAAAGGATAATAATAAAATATTTTCATAAACTGAGTAAATGATATAGGCAATAAAGTGCCGGATGGCATCCATGTCTCCCGTCTGTCTGGACATCAGATCGCCGGTTCGATTCTTATTGTAGAAGGAAAAATCCTCCTGCAGGAGCTTGCGGTATACCGCATCACGCATACTGTAAAGCACACCCTGGGAACAGATCTCAAACTCGACCTGCGAAGCATAACGCAGAATTCCCTTAAGCACCACAACCCCAAGCAGACAGCCGATCAGAACCGGCAAAAGCTTATAATTTCCTCCTGTAATAACATCATCTACGATCAGCCCTGATATGTATGGATTCACAATGGTTAGCAATGCAATTCCCGTTACCATCAAAAGACCTGCCGCCATCTTAAAGCGGTACTTTCTCAAAAAAGAATATACCCATTTTACCGGTGTCATATTGTACTGTACCCCCCAGCTTAATATTATTGAAACAGTTCAGCCATGCAGAAATGATTGTACAAGATGACCGTGGGAGCTTGCTCATTAAGGGCAGCTTATACAATCATTTCTATAGGGCGGACGCCCGACATGAAATAAGTTGCCGGAAGGTGCGTATATTTATTAGCCAATCAGTGCAATCCGGCAGCTTATGAATGGACAAGGCTGAACTGTTACATAACTATTGCCATAATTTGCATGGCTCTGAATATTTTCAATATATTCTCTTTTCCTTCCAATTCCTAGAAAATAGTCGTTT
>CAVJLN010000044.1:0-23906 GCA_963650485.1 Bacteroidaceae bacterium | reverse complement strand
CCGATAAATTTGGGACGGACTCTGGCAGCAGTGATATGAGCCTGACCGATTTCGTGATTGGTAAGGCGTACCGGAACGGCAACCTTTTTAAGGTGCATGCCGATGAAGGTATCACCGATATCAATTCCGGCATCGGCTTTGATTTCTTCCAGTGCGACCGGATGCTCAAAGGTCTGGTAGGCAGTGGTTGCAAAAGAACCGCCGGCTTTGGGCTGGGGAACGACATTGACAAACTCTGCATTGGGAACGGCTGCCTGTTCAATGATGATAGCACGGTTCAGATGCTCGCAGCACTGGGCGGCAAGATAAATACCGCGTGCCTTTACTGTTTCATAAATTCCGGAAAAAACAGCCCTAGCTACATCGAGGTTTGAGTTGCTTCCAATCTTATCTCCACACACTTCGGAGGAAGAGCAGCCGACTACAAGAATCTGATCTTCGTGGAGCTTTGCTTTTTCACATAATTCGGCGGTAACATCAGCCGCCTGTTTCTTAATTTCTTCGTACAAACGGATCACTCTTTTCCTTTACAAATGATTGAATCAAGAATACAATTGAATTGGTAATACTGAAATAACCAGAAAAGGAGTATCTAATAAGACCAGATGAACTATGCCATTACAAAGGACAGTGGAGTGCCTGCCTATATTCAATTATATAACTATCTGGTACAGGACATTGCAGCAGGGATTTATCCGTTGGATTCGAGGCTGCCGTCCAAGCGGATCATTGCAGAGGAAACCGGAGTGAGCCTCATTACGGTCGAACACACCATGAATCTGCTAAGTGACGAAGGGTATATTGAAACAAGACAGCGGAGCGGTTATTTTGTGATTTACCGGGAGGCAGATTTTCAGGTAATTCCGGAGATCCGTCATGAGGCACTTCCGGTGACGCATCCGCAGGCTCATCAGACAGGAGAATTTCCGTTTAGTGTGCTCGCCCGGACGATGAGGAAAGTACTGCTTGATTACGAGGAGCAGATTCTGGTGAAGTCGCCCAATCATGGCTGTGAAGAACTGCGTGCAGAGATTTGCTCTTATCTTGGAAGAAGCAGAGGAATCCAGATTTATGCACGCCAGGTCATTATCGGTTCCGGTGCGGAATATCTGTATGGGCTGGTGGCACAGTTTTTCGGCGCGGGATGCATCTTTGGAATCGAGAATCCTTCTTATGAAAAAATCCGCAAGGTTTATGAATCCATGGGCATTGTGTGCGATCCGCTGACACTTTCCGCGGAGGGAATTCTGTCCTCCGAGCTTACAAGGACGAAGGCATCCGTACTGCATGTGACACCGTTTAACAGTTATCCGAGCGGGATTACCATTGGAATTTCGCAGAAGCGGGAGTATCTTTACTGGGCAAAACAGCGCAACGCCGTAATCGTGGAAGATAATTATGATTCGGAGCTGACGGTTTCGAGTAAGCCGGAGAGTCCGTTGTTCTCGATTGCAGATGGCGTCAATGTGATTTATATGAATACATTTTCCAAGACCATTGCGCCCTCAGTGCGTATCGGCTATATGATTCTGCCGGAGACTCTGGTGGATGCCTTTGAGCATAAGCTGGGCTTTTATTCCTGCCCGGTGCCGCTGTTTGAGCAGTATGTGTTGTCTGAGCTTTTGCGGAGCGGAGACTATGAACGCCATATTAACCGTGTCCGTCGCAAACGCAGACGGGAATGCGAAGCCCGGAACAATCCGTAGTCATTAAAGTCGGGGGCTTATGACCCCGACATCATACATAATACGAAAAGTTTCTGTAACTATTCAGTACAGGTCGAAGCACTTGCTGCTGAGACCGTAAGAATATGATTCAGTAGTGCAAAATCCCATCAGCGAAGCTGATTTTGAATGGATTTTGCACAGTAACTGTGAAGGTACTGAACAGTTACAAGTTTCTTTAGTATACTTCCTATAGTCACCAATGAAGATCACAGTGAATATACACAGGAGAGCAGATTATGAGTAAACCAATTACGACATTATGTTATATTGAGCAGGATGGGAAATATCTCATGCTGCATCGTACGAAGAAAAAGCAGGATATCAATAGTGGGAAATGGAACAGAGGGCGATGGCCTTGCAGGAAGAACGATTGCAGACTGCGATTATACGGTCATGATTCCAATGACGCACGGAGTGGATTCTTTAAATGTAGCGGCAGCAAGTGCCGTGGCATTCTGGGAGCTGGCTTGAATTTCACTCATGTGAGTATTTTACGATATAAGAAACAGTAAAAAGGGAAATAGAAACAAATAAGGGAAAGGAAGACAGAAGCAAATGAAGAAAGCATATATTCATGGTATCATTCTGGATGGAACCGAGCATATGGAGCCGGTGACTGGTAAAGCCGTTCTTGTGGAGGGTGAGAAAATTGCCGGAATTGTAAAGGAAGAGGAAGTTGGAAATGACTATCAGAAGGTGGAACTGAACGGACGGTATATCATGCCGGGACTCATTAACCTGCATGTGCATCTTGCCGGTAACGGTCAGCCAAGTACGAAACCAAGAGATAACGAGGGCATGGTGAAGAAGATCATGAGCAACGGATTAACCCGTGCCATTGCTTATAAGCTGGTATGTAATTATGCGAAGCTGGAGCTTTTAGGCGGGGTAACGACGATCCGTACCGTTGGCGGACTGGGAGATTTTGATACACGCTGCCGGGATGATATTGCGAAGAACAGGAAGAAAGGTCCAAGAATCCTTGCATCGAACGAAGGAATTTCGGTGCCGGGCGGTCATATGGCAGGATCGGTAGCCATTGCAGCGGACTCAAACGAGATGGCGGTTGCGCAGGTGCACAAGGCGAAGGATCAGAAGGTGGACTGGATCAAGCTGATGATTACCGGTGGTGTCATGGATGCGAAGGAAAAAGGAACACCGGGGGAGCTGAAGATGTCTCCCTCTATGGTAAAAGCGGTCTGTGACGAGGCACATAAGCTTGGCTACAGGGTAGCAGCACACACAGAGTCTCCGGAAGGGGTACGTGTCGCGCTGGAAAATGGTGTGGACTCCATTGAGCACGGAGCGAAGATGGACGAGGCAACGGCAAAGTTATATCTTGAGAAAAAGGCATTTCTGTGTACCACGCTCTCACCGGCACTCCCATATGCCCTGTTTGATCCGGCCGTGTCCGGTGCTTCTGAAAAGGAACAATATAACGGAAATATTGTGTTTGAGGGAATTATTGATTCGGCCAAAGAAGCCTTAAAGCATGGCATTCCGGTCGGACTTGGAAATGATGTGGGATGCCCGTATATCACCCAGTATGATTTCTGGAGAGAACTTTTTTACTTCCATAAATATTGTGGCGTGACGAACCGTTTTGCATTGTATACGGCAACTCTGCAGAATGCGCGTCTGATGGGAATTGATGACATCACGGGCTCCATTGAAGCGGGCAAGTGTGCAGACCTCATCGTGACGAAGGGGAATCCGTTAGATGATTTGACAAGTCTGCGCACTTTGGAACGGGTTATTTACCGTGGGCATGAAATTGTGAATCCGAAGGTAAAGAGGAAACAGGTGGTGGATCAGGAGCTGGATCCGTTTTCAAAAGAGTAATCATACAGCAGGAGAATCACAAGCATAACCGGTTCGGATAGCAAGCCGGTGCTTTATTTTCTGGTAACTATTCTGAATAGTTTCATTTTCTGAAAAAAGCAGCAGCAATCACGCCGGGACCGGTATGGGTGCCAACGACACTGCCAATCGTGGTGTAGTTCAGGGTATCCGTGCCGTTTTCCCACAGAGCGCTGCTGTCTTCGATGTATTTCTTCAGCAGAACATCAGTTAATCCGGTGTAGCCTAAAAGGATTGGCATGGTGAAGTCGATGCCGCCTGCCTTCTGGATTTCCTGAATCAGCAGGTTGTTTCCCTGTTTGGAGCCTCTGGCTTTTCCTAAAATATGAATTTCCCCATCTTCAATATTGACCACAGGCTTGATGTTCAGGAGTCCTCCGGCAAAAGCAACGGTTGAAGAGATTCTTCCGCCCTTTTTCAGATACTCTAAGGTGTCGAGCATGGCAATTAAGCAGACATCCTTTTTCTTATCCTCCAGAATGGATGCGATTTCCTCAGCAGGTTTTCCCATATCAACTAGGCGAAGAGCATATTCAGCAAGGATTCCGCTTCCGATTGCGGCAGAGCTTCCGTCAACGACATGGACGTTCGGATACCCGTCAGCTGCAATCAGGGCACTCTGGCAGGTTCCGGATAATTTTGATGAGATTGTGAGAACGACCGCACTGTCGTTTGGACCTAAAACCTCATCGAATACCTTCATAAATGCAGAAGGAGAAGCCTGACTGGTTGTTGGAAGAATGTCACTTTCGACAAGCTTTTCATAAAACTGGTGATGGGTAATGGTTACGCCATCCACATATTCTTCTTCTCCGAAGCAGATGGTTAAGGGGACGATGGCAACCTGATCTTTTATAGCTTCATTCAGGTCTGTTGTTGAGTCGACAATAATTTTAACACTCATGTTGTTTTCCTTTCGTATGTGGTCATAGTTGTATGCCCATTCTGGTTTCATTCCTTATATGATAAGCCGTCCTGTGCGATTTTTTGCAGATTCGTGGTGATGGTGTCGAGTGCTTCATAAAAAATGGCGCGTTTTTCATCCGTCAGACCTTCACCTGCCTGTTTCACAGCAAGCTCTGCCCGAGTGGTGATCTGGGAAGCCACAAGCTTCCCCTGTTCGGTGAGCTTTAGCGTGCCGCCATACAGCTTGGCATGACGTCCCTCCTTAATAATCAGTCCCTTCGACTCCATAATGGACATCATCCGGGAAACATCAGCCTTATCTTTCCCACAGAGTTCTGCAAGCCGGGGCGCAGTGATGCCGTCCGGATAGCGGTACATGGTCGTGAGATAAACAGCATGTGTGCTTTTTAAGTCATATGGTTTCAGTTCTTCTGCTGCAATTCTGTGCCAGTATCGTGAAATCTCAGAGATTGCCAGAGAGAACTTTTCAAAACGATCAACCATAAAATCCTCCTGTCATTTATTGCCAGTTATTGCCTGTTCAGAGGGGCATGGAATGGATTTTGCATCGTAACTGTGGTACGAAACAGTTACTATTTTTTATCCCGGTGCTGGTACTGGACAGACGATTTGCTGGATAGTTATCCGAGAAGTTGATTGTTCAACATCTTAGATTTGTTATATCATAACGGAAAGAAGTTGAATTGTCAACATCTAAAGTTCTGGAAGTCTAGACTGCTCTGCTGTTCATAAGTTTGACTTGACATAAATCCGATTTCGGATTAAGATGTCGGATGTACGAATCCGATTTCGGATTTACAAGACGGAACGGATAGGAAAACGAGGTAGAGAGTTTATGATGGTATTGCGGAAAGAAATGAAAGAATTGAATAATCTGTATCGTGAAACAGACCGGATTTATCATGAAATCAGTATGAAGGAAGGTCTGTCGGACAGTGCTTTTATGATTTTATATGCGATTGTCGAGATGGGAGATGGTTGTCTGCAGAAGGATATTGCGGATGTTTACCTGTTCAGCAGGCAGACGGTTAATTCCTCGATACTGGGCTTGCAGCGGAATGGAATTTTACAGCTCAAAAAGGGCAATGGAAGAGGACAGCATATTTTCCTGACAGAAAAGGGACAGCAGTTTGTTGAGGAGAAGATTTATCCGGTCATGGAGGCAGAGAACAGTGTCTTTGATGAATTGACGGAGCAGGAGGGGGAGCTGTACCTTCATCTGATGCGTAAAACGATCCACCTGTTCCGTGATAAGGTAAAGAAATCTGAGCAGATACAAAATAATTAAAGAGGGTAAGGAAATATTATGAAAATACAATTATCAGATCATTTTACATATAAAAGGCTGTTGCGGTTCGTACTGCCATCCATTCTGATGATCATCTGTACATCGGTTTACAGTATTGTGGATGGATTTTTCGTGTCGAACTTTGTTGGAAAAACGCCGTTCGCAGCCGTAAACTTAACGTTCCCGGTGCTGATGGCAGTAGCGTCGATCGGTTTTATGGCAGGAACAGGTGGAAGCGCGGTCGTATCAAAGACGCTGGGCGAGGGTAAGAAGGAACTGGCAAATGAATATTTTTCTATGATTATTGCAGCTCTTTTTATTGCTGCTGTAATTCTTTCTGCAATCGGATTTGCATTCGCCAGGCCGATCGCTATTGCATTGGGAGCAAATGAGGAAGAACTCCTTCGGAACTGTATTATTTATATTAGGATCGGATTCCTTTCCATGCCGGTATATGTTTTGCAGTTTGCGTTCCAGAGCTTTTTCGTAGCGGCACAGAAGCCGGGCTTAAGCCTGAAAGCCAATGTGGCAGCAGGGCTCGTTAATGGCATTCTGGATTACGTTATGATTGTGATTTTCCATTGGGGTCTGACCGGAGCAGCCATTGCAACCTCCATTGGGCAGTTGGTTGGAGGACTTATCCCGATTATTTATTTCATGAGAAAGAATGACAGCCTGTTGCAATTCAGACGGTTTCATTTCCATATGCGTATGATTGGACAGGTCAGTGCCAATGGCTCTTCAGAAATGGTGACGAACCTTTCCTCCTCCATTGTTAATATTTTATATAACTTTCAGCTGATGAAGCTTGCCGGTGAGGACGGAATTGCTGCTTATGGCGTAATTATGTATATCAATATCATTTTTATGTCTATTTTCCTGGGTTATTCCGTTGGCTCCGCGCCCATTGTCAGCTATCATTACGGAGCAGGAAACGATTCGGAGTTGAAGAATCTGTTCCACAAGAGCCTGACCTTCCTAATGATATCGGGAGTCGTTCTGCTCATTGCATCCGAGGTGCTGGCAAGACCATTGTCCGCGATCTTTGTAAATTACGATGCAGAACTGCTTGATCTGACCGTCCGTGGTTTCCGGATCTACAGTCTGGCATTCCTCATTATGGGCATTAATGTGTGGGGATCGTCTTTCTTTACGGCCCTGAGTAATGGACTGGTATCGGCGGTTATCTCCTTCTTAAGAACACTGGTGTTCCAGATCATTGTGATTATGCTTTTGCCCGCATTGCTTGGCGTGGACGGCATCTGGTTCTCGATTGTAGCCGCAGAAGTGATGGCACTGTTTGTGACACTGGGATTCCTTTTCACAAATCGCCGAAAGTATCATTATTAGACCAAATAACGCACAAAGATATGCAGTCTCGTCCCATGTATACGAACCTCATAAAATATGGTATACTCTCCTTAGTGCAGCAACGGACGGAAGCTGTACATGAATGTAAGAATAAGCCTTGAACAAGGTATTATATGAGCTCAGCAACCAGATGAAGAATGCATATTCCAGATCGGATATATAAGAAGGGAGCACGATGGAAACCTTTTATTATGAAGTGATAAGTATAGATGGCGATTATGCCAATCTGAAACGTACCGACATCGAATCGGAGGATTTGAAGCTGGTAGCACGCGCACTGCTTCCGGCTGAAATCCGGGAAGGAAGTAAGCTGAAATATGAGTGGTTACAGTATGAGTACATGGAAACGACTTAAAATACAACCGGTCAACGATCATGTCTGGCTGTTAAATGACCATGATGACGGAACCGGCTATTTAATTACAGGCTCCGATAGAGCATTGGTTATTGATACGATGTATGGACTCGAAAATTTAAAAGAAGCAGTCAGAACACTGACGGATTTGCCCTTGATGCTGGTTAATACACATGGACATTTTGACCACATCTATGGAAACCTTTATTTTGATAAGGCGTATCTGCATCCGGCAGATATGGAACTGGCACAGGCCTATTTCAAGGCAAAGGAATTTCAGAAGCAGATGGCACAGACCGGACGAAAGCCGGCAGAGTTTGTACCGATACAGGATGGAGCAGTACTGGATCTTGGGGGAATCTGTCTGGAGGTTTATGAGACACCGGGACACACGCCCGGAAGCATCGTACTGCTTGACCGGAAGGATCGGATTCTTTTCAGCGGAGACACGGTAATCGAGCAGACCTGGATGCAGCTGCCGGAATGCTGTAAAATGGAGGTGCTGCTGCATTCCCTGAACAGGATACAGGAGTTGCGTCCACACTTTGATTATGTTTTGTGCGGGCACAGTCATGGACCGGAGGATGCCTCCTTGTGTGAAGCACAATTAAGAGCTGTGCAGGAAATCTGTAACGGACAGGATCAGAAGGATGAGCCATATGAGTTCTACGGGGGAACCTGCATGGCACATCCTTACGGAAGAGAACCGCGGAGAATTGTATATGCTCCGGGCAAAAAGGGTGTGGATATGGAACACCTGATTATGCCGGATGCATTGCTTAAGGTTGTCCGGGCTTCTGAATGATTATCAACGTGCAGGATAACTTTGCTTATCCTATCCTTTTATGGTTTATTTCCTTCTAAGTCTTTTCAGTCTTTTATGTCTGCCGCCATGGCGCATTCCGGAAATGATACTAAAGATCAGTGTAATCACAATCACGGCGATCAGCACACCAATGATAATTTTAATAATGGTAGAGGTGGACATGCCGGTTTTCCCGCCCTGATAAGCAATGGCGTAGGAAGAGAGACGGTCTGTCTCAAAGGTAATCGTATCCGGATCGTCATCCAGATCTTGCAGGAAGCTGATGGACAGCGAGCCATCATCTTCTGCATGGGAACGGACGATGCAGTAAGCTCTTCCATTTTCCTTTATGGAATCCGGAATCTTCATGACAACCTGCAGAGGAGTGGTAAATTCTTTAATTACCTGGGTATCTCCGTGGGTGGTCTTTACCATCAGAACATCGAACATTTCGCCTACAGACAGATTCTGCTTGTCGCAGACCTTCTGGATCTGCTTGCCGGCAGCCGTTGGATAATCGTTCGTGGAATACATGGTAAAGTTAAAGGAAACCTCATTGCCCTCAAAGGCACACATCTTATCCTCTTCTGTCAGAAGTCCGTTAATGACATATTCTAGGTTCGGGAAGTTGGATGAATTGCGGAAGTGGCTTCCTGAAGTCGTGCTGTCTCCGGTGCTGTATTCGTTATGGATATTTACCATAATATAATCCTGGTTATAGGCAAGCTGCAGCAGCTGTGCATCGTCTCCGCTTTGGATGGCAGCAAGTGCATCGCTGGGAGTGATATTCAATATCTGGAACACACCGGTCTGTGCATTGTACTCTTCCAGAGTAGAAGGATCCGTCAGTTCATCATGGTCGTGATGGGAATCATAGTTTCCATCTTCATCCAAAGGAAGGGCACTTTCGGAAGCCTGTGCTTCGGAAGAAGGAGAAGCCTCGGAAGCCGAGCTGTCTGTCGATGCGGCCGGCTTGGGAGATGCACTGGGCTTAGCCGATGCCGATGAAGATGTACTGGCGGGCACGGGCTGGAAGCTTACGGAAATGGTATGGTTGGCATTTACTGAGGTAAAGGAATAGGAATAAACCGCTCCGACAGAGGTTTTATCCACAGTCACATTGGAAACCATATAACCGGTCTTGGGAACAATGCTATAGATCACATTGCTGCCCTCCGACACGGTAGAAGCTCCGGATGGAGAAATCGTTCCTCCTGCATTGGAACAACTTGCCGTAATGGTGTATTTTTTGGCATTGTCCTTGGCAAAGTTCGCAACGATGTTGATATCTGCCTGCAGATTCTTTAAAACAAGGGTTTTATCGGTGCCGAGTACCTTGTCGCCGCTGGTCCATTTTTCAAAATGATATCCTTTATAGGAGGTAGCTGTCAGGGTGACATTATCGCCGGCGTTATAGGTTGCACCGCCTGCCGTGTATCCGGTATCCTGAGGAGTTACGGATACACTGACCTTATACTGGGTCTGCGTGAAGTAAGCAGTAAATTCGCGATTGCCGGTGATGTTGGATACGGTATATTTCGCATCCTTGGAAATGACATTGTTTCCTTCCTTCCAGCAGTCAAAACGGTATCCGCTGTTGGCATTGGCCTGCAGAGTAATGGCACCGCCGTAATTGACATTCTGGCTGGCTGTAATGGAACCGGCCTTGTCATGGTTTTTCTTAGTGGTGACATAGCAGCTGATCTGCTTAAAGGTTGCTGTCACGCTCATATCCTCTGTAACAGAGGGAATGGTATAACGCGGGCTGGTGGAAATGACCTGATTCTTATATTTCCATCCGGTGAACTGATAACCGTTATTAGGGGAAGCAAAGATTTCACAGCTGCTGCGATGGGAGACTGCGCCGCCGCCCCATACCGTACCGCCGGAAGAAGGGTCTGCCTGCAGGGAGACGGTGTGATTGCCGGTGGTCAGTGAAACATAGGCATAATCATTGATGTCCGGATCCAGCACGGAGGAAGCCACAACCATCAGGGTATCAGAGCCCTCCTTGGAATCCACCACAAGCTTTCCGTTACTATCCACATAGGTGCCGCTGCTCTGGTTATTGTACAAAGACCAGGTGACGTTCAGGTTCGGATTGTTTTCGCCCTTGACATTTGCCGAGAAGTTCATGGTGCTTCCCTTCGCCATGGTAGCGGTATCCGGAAGAATTGTAACACTGGTAACATAGGGGGTGCGATCCTCAATCGTTACGGACATCGGAAGAACTACGCCGTAGGTACCGCCCGGATCCAGATCGTCACTTGCCCGGAAGGCGGCGTTATAGGTTCCTGCAGCCAGAGAGGCATCCACACTTACATGGAATTCATAGGACTGTCCGGCTTCCAGATGCAGACTGGCAGGCTGCTCCACCTGAAAGACGCCCTGTTCATTTCCTGTCATGTACCAGACCAGATCAATCGGTGTCGAACCGGTATTGGACAGACGGAAGGGAAGATAGGTACGGTCAGAACCTTTGGTAATCCTTCCGAAGCTCAGCACACTCTGGTCACAGCTTAAGCTGTATTCATAGGCATCCTCACCGTCACTGTAATCCGAGTAGGTTTCAACGTAATAATTGAAATCATTGTAATCATCGTCTATGCTGCCTGCATTTACCGCGAGTGTCTGTGTGCCACCGATACACAGCAGAGCGGCCATTGTAAGACAGAGCATACGCTTCGGATGAAAGAAAGGTTTTAATTTTGATAATAGATCGTGTTTCTTCATAAGGCCTCCTTATTTGTACTACAGAATCAACTACTCAAGCTGCGTTAGCAGCGGTTTTACGAATGGGGTTCTGAATAGTCACCATAATTTACATGGCTCTGAGTAGTTATAAAAATAGTGGTGAGTGCTTTGAAAACAGGCTCACCACTGTTTTTCAAAAAATTATTTCGTGCCGAAAATCCGGTCGCCGGCATCGCCAAGACCGGGGCAGATGTAGGCATGATCATTCAGGCAGCGGTCAAGGTGTCCGACATAGATCTGGATATCCGGATGATCCTTGCGGAGTCTCTCCAATCCTTCCGGAGCTGCAATGATACACATGAACTTAATGTTCTTACCGCCATGCTGCTTGATGAAATCAACAGCCTCGGAACCGGATCCGCCGGTTGCAAGCATCGGGTCTAAGACAACGATGGTTCTCTGGTCAATGGGTTCGGGGAGCTTGCAGTAATATTCATGCGGCTCGTGGGTTTCCGGATCACGGTATAAGCCGATGTGCCCAACCTTGGCGGAGGGAACTAATGCAAGAATACCTCCTACCATGCCAAGTCCTGCACGGAGAATCGGAACAATCGCCATTTTCTTGCCGGAAATCATTGGTGTTTTACAGGTTTCGATCGGAGTGGTGATTTCTACATCCTCCATGGGAAGATCGCGGAGCGCCTCATAGCCCATGAGCATTGCAATTTCTTCAATTAATTTGCGGAATTCATTCGTTCCGGTGTTTTCATCCCGGAGACGGGAAATTTTATGCTGAATTAAGGGATGATCCAGTATAAATACATTTTGCATTTCTGACATTTCAGATTTCCTCTCTTTTCGTTTTTTTCTTGATTATAGCATAGAGCGTTCTGTTTTTAAATCTATTTTCGAAAACTTCTTTACAATTTATAAGGATGATGCCATAATATGAAAAGTTAGGTTAACGGATCCTAAAATTTAAAAGCGCACCGTGAGTGCGGGATGGAGGAAAAGTATGAAAATGATCTACAACGTAGAAGACAAACCGCCGATTGGCAAAACACTGATTTTTGCCCTTCAGCAGCTGCTGGCAATTCTGGCGGCAACCATTGCAGTTCCGGCAATTATCGGAAACGGAATGTCCGCTTCGGCAGCATTGTTCGGCGCCGGTGTCGGAACCATTATTTATCTGTTATTTACCAAATTTAAGAGTCCGGTATTCTTAGGCTCTTCCTTTGCTTTTATCGGCTCCATGTTCTCAGCTTTTGCGGGCGGCGTATCCATGTCCCTTGGTTATTTCGGACTGATTATCGGCGCTTTTTTTGCGGGTCTTGTTTATGTTATCCTTGCGATTATCGTTAAGGCTGTCGGTGTTCAGTGGATTAACAAGCTGATGCCGGCGGTTGTTATCGGACCTACCGTTGCCATCATCGGACTTTCCCTTGCCGGAAATGCAGTCAGTGACCTGACCACAGGTAAGGTCTTTAACGCTGACGGTACACAGGCTGCTTCTCCTTATATCTGTCTGCTTTGCGGACTGGTAACCCTGTTTGTTACCATGTGCTGCTCTGTATTCGGTAAGAAAATGCTTAAGATGATTCCGTTCATCATCGGTATCGTAGCCGGTTATGTGCTTGCGGCAATCTTTACCGTGATCGGTAACGCATCCGGTATGGATGCATTGAAGATCATTGATTTCTCTGCCTTTGCAAATATGCAGTGGTATCCGAGCTTCACCTTCGTAAACGCATTTGGTTCCGCGTTTGATTATGGCGATGTCGGCTCCATGGGTGCTTACCTCGGAACCATCGCAGTTGCCTACGTTCCGGTTGCTTTCGTTGTGTTTGCAGAGCATATTGCTGACCATAAGAATCTTTCTTCCATTATTGAAAGAGACCTGTTAGAGGATCCCGGTCTTCACAGAACACTGCTTGGTGATGGTGTAGGCTCTATGGCCGGTGCTTTCTTCGGCGGATGCCCGAATACCACGTACGGTGAGTCTGTCGGATGCGTTGCGATTTCCGGAAATGCTTCCGTATCAACCATTCTTGTAACTGCTCTTATGTGTATTGCAGCTTCCTTCGTAGCTCCGTTTGTTACCTTCCTTGCAACAATTCCGAATTGTGTCATGGGTGGTGTCTGCGTAGCTCTTTACGGCTTCATTGCAGTATCCGGTCTGAAAATGATTCAGGATGTAGACTTGAACGATAACACGAACCTCTTTACCGTATCGGTTATTCTGATCTGCGGTATCGGTGGTCTTGCTGTAAGCTTCGGTTCCATTACAATTACCGAGGTTGCCTGTGCCCTGATCCTCGGTATTCTTACCAATAGGGTGCTTTCTGCAAGAAAAAAGAAAAAGTAACTTTTCAGAATAGTTACAAGAAAAAGTAACTAAACCGGTCAGTGAGTCGCTGACCTGAAAACAGAGCGAAAGTGTCATAAACAGAATTAAGGTGTCATCCATGGGAATTTACCAGCCGATGGATGACACTTTTTGATTCATAGGAAATTCGTCTATTCAGAATGGTTACGGAAATTCTTTTTCATTCTTACTAAAGTTCTTTTGAAAACTACCGATAATTATATCAAAGAAAAAATGATTTTATGTAGGACGTGGGGATGGAAATCCACGGAAGGAGGTATCCATATGCGTATTGAAGCATATACACAGGTACAGCAGCTTTATCATACGAAGAAGACTTCAAAACCGCAGGCCACAGCGAAGAAGGGATTTTCCGATCAGCTTCAGATTTCAAGCATCGGCAAAGATATCCAGACAGCCAAAGCTGCAGTTGCAGGCAGCAGTGACATCAGGGAAGATGTGATTGCACCGATTAAGGCGAAGATTCAGAACGGAACGTATGAAGTAAGCAATGAAAGCTTTGCAGAGAAATTATTTACGAAATATGAAGAAACGAGGTAATTCAAGTGGCGAGTTTAATGGAGAACCTGATTGATGTACTGAATAAAGAAAGTCAGGAATATGAACAACTGCTTGAATTATCCATGAAGAAGACGCCGGTTTTAGTTGCCGGCAATTTAGATGAATTAGCCTGCATCACGGATGAAGAACAAATCGTTGTCAGCAGAATCAGCCATCTGGAGCACCAAAGACAGGAGGTATTTGCCGACATCGCCAATGTAATTAACAGGGACGTTAAAACACTGCTGCTTCCGGATCTCATCGCAATTCTGGCACAAAGACCGGAGGAACAGCAGAAGCTGGCTAAGGTGTATGACCGTCTGCGCACCGTTGTCCATGAAGTAAAGAGGGTGAACGGACAAAACCGTATCTTGATTCAGAATTCACTGGAGATGATTGATTATGACCTCAATATACTTCAGTCGATGAAATCAGCCCCGGAAACAGCCAATTATAACCGCGGAGCGTACAATACGGGTGCACAGATGGGCGTCGAGGTAAGTGCGTTTGACGCGAAGCAGTAGACGTGCGTAACGGAGCAGTTACAGAACTTGTTAATAAGTAGGTGATGATATGTCCTTGATGGGAAGCTTATATGTAGGAAAAAGCGGTCTTCAGACCGGTCAGAACGCATTAAATACAACTGCACACAATATGTCGAATATAGATACGACCGGTTATACCCGTCAGCAGGTACAGCAGACGACACGTACCTATGTGACTCTTTCTAAAACCAATTCTGCCAATGCTTATCAGCAGACAGGCCTGGGTGTTCAGTATGCCCAGGTGAAGCAGGTCAGAGATTATTTCCTTGATAAAACCTACCGCCGGGAATCCGGCCGCAGCGCATTTTATGATGCAAGCTATGATGCTGTCGGCGAAATTGAGAACCTCTTTCAGGAGCTGGAAGGGGAAGCCTTTGCGGATGCAATTAACAATCTCTGGGAATCCGTACAGGAAATTGCCAAGGATCCTTCCAATGCAGTAAATCAGGGCGTATTTATCCAACGCTGCAGTGAGTTTACGACAAGAGCAGCTGCGGTATACGAGGGACTTTGTGAATATCAGGATAATATGAATAATTCCGTGAAGCAGAAGGTTGACCAGATGAATCAGTATGGTGCCAGAATCGCGGAGCTGAACCAGCAGATTCTCAAAATAGAGTCTGCACAGGTTGAAAAGGCCAACGATCTGAGAGATGAACGGAACCAGTTGACCGATGAGCTCTCGAAGCTCGCATATATTAATGTAAAAGAAGATATTGACGGTAATTTCATTATTTCAGTGGAAGGAACCGAATTTGTAAAAGAAGACGGAATTAACGAAATCGCACTGCAGCAGGATGAAAACACCGGATTCTATACTCCGTACTGGAAGCATTTTGCCAAAACAGATGCAAGCGGAAATTTAGATATTTCCTGTGCGGAGGTGTTTGATCTGGATGCAGAGATTTCTACAGATATGAATACGGACATCGGCGGATTGAAGGCAACCCTGGTTGCAAGAGGAGAACATCGGGCAACCTACAGGGATCTTGAGGATCAGGATGTGTATGATAAGAGCATTGCTCCGTCCATCGTGATGAATATTCAGGCGGAATTTGATCAGTTAATTAATAAGGTGACAACTAAGATTAATGAAGTCATCGGGAACACTGCCGATGCAGCACTGGCCAAGGATCCGAATACACAGTATATGAGAGATCCCAACGCGGATCCCCCGTACAGTGAGGCACTGAAGATCTTTGTTACAAAGTCCGGAGATGAGATGACGGTATCGAACCTCATGGTAGATGATACCATTAAGCAGTCTCCGTCTTTGCTCGGCTTTATCAAGGATGATAAGAAGGTCGATCAGGAGACGGCCGATGCGTTAAAGGATATTTTTACACAGGAAAATTATACACTCAATCCCAATGTGAAGACGAAAACTACCTTCCGGGATTATTACAATAATCTGATTTCCCAGGTCTCTAATACCGGTAATGTCCTGAAAGGAATCAGTGAGAACCAGCAGCAGACGGTTGACAGTACATTCGCTGCCAGAGAACAGATCTTAGGTGTTTCTTCCGAGGAAGAAATGAGTAATATGATCATGTTCCAGAATGCATTTAATGCATCGAGCCGTTACATCAATGTCATAAGTGAGATGTTAGAGCACATTTTAACAACACTTGGAAGATAAGAAAGGAAGTGACCCCTTATGCCGTCACAATTTTTCGGACTGACGATTGCAGGCTCGGGATTACGGGCTTCGAACGCCGCATTAAATACCACAGCAAACAATATTGCCAATGAGCAGACCGAAGGCTACAGCCGTCAGGAGGTTACCCAGCAGGCAAGCAATGCGCTTAGAACCTTTACCACATACGGATGTGCCGGTGCCGGAGTTGATACAATTGCCATTGAACGTGTACGTGATGGCTTCTATGATGTGAAATACTGGAATAACAACTGTAAGTATGGAAATTATTCTGTGAAGCAGTATTACATGAAGACCATTGAGGACTATTTCAAGGATGATGGTTCGACAGGAACGAGCGGTTTCAAGACTATTTTTGACAACATGAGTGCGGCTCTGCAGTCCATTACCACGAATTCCAGCTCCACGACCAGTAAGGCACAGTTCATTTCCGCAGCGAAAACCTTAACGGATTACTTTAATAATATGTACGGCAACCTGCAGGAGCTGCAGAAGGACATTAACCTTGAGGTGAAACAGAATGTCGATCAGATCAATTCCATTGCAGAAAAGATCTCCACTTTAAATAAGCAGATCAATGTCATTGAAATGTCCGGTTCCAAAGCCAATGAGCTGCGGGATCAGAGGGAATTGCTGATCGATGAGCTTTCGGAAATTGTAGATGTAGAGACCACGGAGCATGATATTCTGGATTCTGCCGGAGGCAAGACCGGAGGAACCAGATATATCGTTAAGATCGGCGGTGGACAGACACTGGTTGACGCGAATGATTACAACAGCCTGACTTATGTTGCGAGAGCAGCGGATGAAAAGCTGAATCTGACCGATGTGGATGGCTTATATAATATCAAATGGGAAAACGGCAATGATTTTTCTTTAGCCAATGCTTCCCTGAACGGTAAGCTCAAAGGACTTTATGAGCTTTGCTATGGGAATGATAAAGCGGGCTTTTCAGGAACTGTGGCGGCTGTAGATGAAGCCGATCACAAGGTAACGGTTTCTGTCACCGATGATAAATTAAAGAATTTAAAGGAAAGCATGCTCTGTCAGGCAGGCGGTGAAATTACGATCGGCAATGTGAAGTATCTGTATACCGACTGGAGCTTTGACGAAGCAGCGAATACCTATACCTTCCAGCTGAGTGACGATACCACACGTTCTCCGCAGATTACTGCAGGAATGGCAGGAAAGAGTGTCCGTACCTCTGAAAAGGTTGCTTATCAGGGAATCCCTTATTATATGCAGCAGATGAATACCTGGATCCGCGGATTCGCTGATAAGGTGAATGAAATCTTTAACGCAGGAACGAACGCTTACGGGGACAGCGGTGCTGCTAACAAGGGAAATATTCTCTTTACCGGATATGACAATGTATCGGGCAAACAGTACACTCTGGATGAGCTGCTGAATGGAACGACACAGAATGGTTACGGCGGTTATTATCTGCTGACAGCCGGTAACTTCAGTATTAATGAAGCACTGCTTAGTGAATACGGCGGTGATGCAGACCTGCTCGGAACCAGAAGCAGTGACAAGGTCGGCGTGGAAGAATGTGAACAGGTGAAGGAAGTCATCACCATGCTTACCAGTAAAGAAAAGTTCAGCTTCCGTAATGCTTCTGCCAATCAGATGCTGGAACTGCTTTTGTCCGACATCGCATTGAATGCAAGCAATGCCAATACCTTCCAGACCACTTACGAAGGATTGAAAACCTCGATTGATAACCAGAGAGCATCCATATCCGGCGTCGATAAGGATGAAGAGGCCGTCAGCCTTGTTAAATATCAGAATTCCTATACACTGGCATCCAAGATGATTCAGACGCTTACGGAAATTTATGATCAACTGATTTTAAATACGGGAGTATAAGTATTACAGGTATCCGGATTTGATGTTTTGGATTTTCAGGTATACGAAGGGATATCTTAATTATGGCGGAACGGATTCCCCGAAAGGAGAAGGGTTTACTATGAGAATTACGAACAAAATTATGCAGAACAATTCCTTATACAATATCAATAACAACAAGCTTCTGCAGGATAAACTAAGCACACAGATGTCTACCCAGAAGGTAATCACAAGACCTTCGGATGATCCGGTTGTGGCAATCCGCGCACTCCGCCTTAGGAGCAGTGTTTCCGAACTGACCCAGTATTATAAGAAGAATGCGCCGGATGCCCAGAGCTGGATTGAGGTAACCGGCAAGGGGCTTTCAACGGTAACCGACATTCTTACCGATATGAGTAAGCAGGCGAACAAGGGTGCCAACAAGGATTATACTTCCAGTGAGCTTTCGATTATTGTCAAGCAGCTGCAATCCTTAAGGGATGAGTTCTATGCAACCGGAAATCTGGATTATGCCGGAAGATATGTGTTTACCGGTTACCGGACGGATACCACCATGACCTTTACCAAAGGGGAAGTGGAAGAAACCAATCCGAGCTATGTGATCCATGAACAGGGAACCATGGCAGACTTTGACAGTGTGAATTATACCTATACTGCCAACTTGGATGGTATGAATGCCAGCAATTATGATCAGAAGGATGTCATTGAGCAGGATGTTGTGAATGGAGATATTCACAGGATTCGTCTGGCATATAATCAGGTAGAGAGCTTTGACAGCATTCAATTAGTAGATCAGGATGGAAAAACCGTAACAGCAGCTTACAATGCCGATACGATTTCTACCACGGCAGATCCGGATCCGTACAAGACCATTCAGGATGCAAACAAAAACGGAGAGAACAGGATCGTATTCGTGCCGGAAACCGGAGAGGTTCTGTTCTCAGATAAAGCGTATGAGGCGATGAATACCGCAGCGGGTGGAATTTCAGGATCTGAAACCGAAATCCGTATGAACTACAAGAAGAGCGAATGGCAGGTTGGAGATCTCCGTCCGGAGCATTATTTTGCCTGCGAAGGAACGACAACCAAGGATGGCGTAACAAAGACCGTTTCTTATAACGAAGAGTATCTGGAAGGAAAGAAAGAAAAGCAGAGCATCGAGTACGATGTAGGGTATAATCAGAAGATCGAAGTAAATACCACGGCAGATGAAGTATTCAACCACAATCTGGACCGCGATATGGATGATCTGGTTAATGCACTGGCATCCTTAGAGAAGATCGAGAGCACTCAGACCGACCTTAAGAATGTCCTTTCCGGACTGGAGGAAGGAACCGATGATTACAAGAAGGTGCAGACGAAGTTAGAGGCTGCCGACAAGGCATACAGCTACATCCGCCAGAATATCCATGATCTCATGCAGCACACCATTACCTCTACACAGAACTATCTCGATGACACCAATGTGGCAATCACCGATAATGGTACGAGAGAGTCCAGACTTGACCTCATCAGCAACCGTCTGATGGATCAGCAGACCACCTTCAAAACACTGCAGTCTGAGAACGAGGATATTGATATTGCAGAAGTGACCATCCAGCTTACCAGCTCAAAACTGACGTATGACGCTGCACTGATGGCAACCGGTAAGATTATGCAGACGTCGCTCATGAACTACATCTAATCATAAGTACTGAATAGTTTATAAAAACATACATTATGAAACCGCGCGGAGCGCAGATGGGAGAAGTTATGAATATAAAGACGAAAAATTTCGGAGAAATTACAATTGCAGATGAAAAGATTATTGAATTCCCGTCCGGAATCATTGGATTCCCGGATCTCACTCAGTTTGCCCTGATTCATGACGAGGATAAGGGCGTAGGCGGCATTCACTGGCTGCAGTCCGTGCAGGAACCGAACTTCGCGATGCCGGTTATGGATCCGCTTCTTGTAAAGGAAGACTACAACCCGACTGTAGAAGACGAGCTGCTGACTCCGATCGGAGAAATCATTCCGGAAGAGATTCTGGTCATGGTTACCGTAACCGTTCCGAGCGACTTGACTAGGATGAGCGTGAACCTTTGCGGACCGATCGTGATCAATTCTGCAACCCGCAAGGCCGTCCAGATTATCGTAGAAGGGGAAGATTATCAGGTGAAGTTTCCGATTTATGACATTCTTAAGAATAAGAAGAAAGCAGGTGAATAGATGTTAGCTTTATCCAGAAAGAAGGGCGAATCCCTCGTACTTAATAACAACATTGAAGTAACCGTTCTTGAAATTAAAGGCGAACAGGTAAAGCTGGGCATCAGCGCACCGAAGGAGGTTCCGGTTTACCGTAAAGAAGTCTATACCCAGATCCAGGCGGCCAACGAAGCCGCAGTCGATACCGACGGCATGGCAGCTTTGAAGGATTTGCTGGGATAATAAATGAAAATGAAATGATGAAACAGCTTGCATGAAAAGGTGGGAAATACCCTGTGATAGCAAATACAGATCGACATTTCGGTAACTTTGGAGTAATCCGGAATGTCGATACTCTGGAATGGGTTGGTCCGGGAGGAAAAATTTCTATAGGGGTTAATCTTTTACTGCCGAAAACCGATATAAACTACAAGAAACCGTTAAATATGAGATTGTGACCATGTCGAACAGACATCAGGGAAGCACAGGGAGGTGTACACAATGGCAATTGAACCACTAAGCAGTGCCATGACCTATCAGGCACAGAATGCACAGCAGGCAAGGCCTGTACAGAAAACCGCAGAAAACATGGATGTTTCCACTGCAGTAGAACAGACCGTCAGCTTTGACCCGACAACTGTTAAGATCAAAGAAGTTGACGAGAAGAACGGACAGAGCACAGAAACCAATACGCAGGGAACCGGTGAGCAGCAGGCAGCAAGTAATGAACAGATTAAGAAGGCTGTTGAACAGCTCAATAAGAATATGTCTCATTCCGAAGCTGTATTCGGAATTCATGAGGCAACCAACCGTGTTACGATCAAGATTGTCGATAAGGATACCCATAAAGTAATTAAAGAACTCCCACCGGAGAAAACCCTTGACATGATTGCCAAGGTGTGGGAACTGGCTGGAATTCTCGTAGACGAGAAAAGATAGAAGGCAGGAGGAACAGAGTATGACAATGCGGATGACCGGAATGTATTCCGGAATGGATACGGAGAGCATTATTCAGGAGCTTGTTTCTGCCAAGAGAACGAAGGTCGAGGAAGTTCAGAAGAAACAGACCAAGTTAGAATGGAAACAGGATGCCTGGAAGGAACTGAATACGAAGCTTAAGAACCTTCAGAGCAAGTATATCAGCAATATGCGTTTTACTTCTTCTTACATGAAAAAGACAACCGCTGTTTCTAACAGCAGTGCGGTCAGTGTAATCACAGGTGAGAATGCTGTGAATGGTGTACAGTCTCTTCAGGTAAAGCAGCTGGCCAAGACGGGTTATCTGACCGGAGCTAAGATGCAGGCATCGAGTGGAGAGAGTCTTACCGCCCTGTCCAAATTAGGTAATCTGGTTGGCAGTGATGATATTGGCGATGGCGGACAGATCAGCATTAAGGCAGGAGATACAGAGGTTACTCTGGATGTAACTGCGGACACCACGATTTCCGATGTGATGACGAAGCTCAAGGAAGCAGGACTCAATGCAAACTTCGATGAGAAGCAGCAGAGACTCTTTATCAGTGCAAAGAGCTCCGGAGCATCCAATGATTTCAGCATTACGGCATCAGGAAGCAACGGACAGGCAGCATTGAAGGCACTGGGAATTATGACTCCTGCCGATGCCGCCCAGACGGCGTCAGAAGGCTATGCAACGAAGATTGACGGACGGGACGCAGTAATTGAATTAAATGGTGCAACCTTTACCAACAATACGAATGTGTTTGAAATCAATGGATTGACATTCACGGCATTGAGTGAGACGAAGGATGGGGAAACAATTACCATTACGACCCAGGATGATACCGATGGAATCTATGATATGATTAAGGGCTTCCTGAAGGAGTATAATTCGATCATTAATGAAATGGATAAATTATATAATGCGGATTCGGCCTCGAAATATGAGCCGCTGACAGATGATGAAAAGGAAGCCATGTCAGAGACCGAGGTAGAAAAGTATGAGCAGAAAATCAAGGATTCCCTGCTCCGCCGGGATTCCACTCTCTCTACCATTCGCAGCAGCATGACCTCCGTAATGAGCAGCGGAGTTGCAGTAGATGGCAAGCAGATGTATCTGAGTGATTTTGGAATTGATACCCTCAGCTATTTCACCGCAGCAGAGAATGAGAAGAATGCTTATCACATTGATGGAGATCCGGATGATGAAAATACCTCCGGTAATGCGGATAAGCTGAAATCCATGATCGCTTCTGATCCGGATACCGTAGTATCCTTCTTCAGTGGCTTGCATAAGGAACTGTATTCCACAATGGATAATCTTTCCAAAGCGGTCGATGGCTACCGCAGTTATGGCAGCTTCTATGATGATAAAAAGATGAAATCCGATTATTCGGACTACACCACGAAGATTGCAGAGCTGGAAGAAAAGCTGAATGATTACGAGGATAAGTGGTACAGCAAATTTAGTAAGATGGAAACCGCACTTGCGAAGATGCAGTCCAATGCGAGTGCGATAACAGGATTACTGGGAGGTTCATGATATGGCAATTCCTGCAGCGTATGCACAATATAATAACAGTAAGGTTCTGACGGCGTCACCGGCAGAACTGACACTGATGCTCTATGAGGGAGCCATTAAGTTCTGTAATATTGCGATTATGGCAATTGAGAAGAAGGATATTGAGAAGAGCCATATTAATATTGTAAAGGTTGAGAACATCATTAATTATCTGCAGAGCACACTGGATATGAAATATCCGGTTGCAGAGGATTATGACCGTATCTATACCTATTTACAGCAGCGTCTGGCTCAGGCAAACATCAAAAAGGATCCGGAAATTCTCAGGGAAGTGTGTGGGCATCTTCGTACCGTAAGGGATACCTGGAAGGAAGTAATGGCTAAGAATCAGCATAAAGGAGCATAAGGATGGAAAGCTACTTATCTGTCTTAGAAGACAGCCTGAGGAAGAAATTACAGATTTTAGATGAACTCACAGTCTATACGACACAGCAGCAGGAGCTATTTCAGGCAGAAGAACTGGATTATGCGGCATTTGACCGGCTGGTAGACCAGAAGGAGCCGCTCATTCAGAAGATTATGGAACTGGATCAGGGATTTGAGACTGTCTACGACCGGATTAAGGATCAGCTCATTGGCAATAAGGAGCAATATGCTGCACAGATCAGAACCCTGCAGTCCCTTATTGGAGAACTCACGGATAAGAGTGTGAAGCTGCAGACTATGGAGCAGCGGAATAAGTCTGCGGTAGAACAGCAGTTCCGCAAGTCGCGGGAGAAGATCCGTCAGGGACGCCAGAATCATCAGGTAGCCCTGAATTATTATAAGAATATGAACAATTCCAATTATGTGCCCCCACAGTTTCTGGATGATAAGAAATAGATTTTTTCAAAAATGGGGTTAAGTATTTCAGATATACTCCGATATATATTACAAATAAAACAAAACAAATTGCTTAGACAAAAAGTTTTGTTTTAGAAACAGCAGAGCATCTTTCGAAGGCGTACGATTTCAAAAGAAATCTGCACAATAAATAAAACACTCACTGCAGGGAAGCAGTGAACAATTTCAAGGAGGAATGAATTATGGTAGTACAACACAATCTTACAGCTATGAACTCTAACAGAATGTTAGGCCTTACAACAAAGACACAGGCTAAGTCCACTGAGAAGTTATCTTCCGGTTACAAGATCAACCGTGCAGCAGATGATGCAGCAGGTCTTTCCATCAGTGAGAA
>CAVJLN010000043.1:0-24956 GCA_963650485.1 Bacteroidaceae bacterium | reverse complement strand
TCCCCTGCAGATCCAGTTTTTTCTCCATCAGCCTGTAAATGAGCAGTGCGGTGTAGCAGATCATGAAATGAGCAATGATTCGTTCCCGTTTCTGGTGATATCATTGCTGTATTTATTATTTTATGGTATTCATCAGGTACATAATTATGATATTATTGAAACATGAAAGTAGGAAAAGGAACATATTAGGAACATTAATCTCATTGGAAGCGCCTGTTTTCGGGATTTTTTGTATTATAATCTGGGTGAAACAACGATACGGATAAACGGTTGCTATGAAAAGAAAGGAAATGCCTATGAATAAAATAAATACCCCTTTGGACTTAAAAAGCATGAGAATTACGGATTCTTTCTGGAAAAAGGAGATGGAGCTTGTAAGGAAAGAGGTTATTCCTTATCAGTGGGAAGCATTAAATGACAGAATAGAGGATGCGGCTCCCAGTTATTGTATGCGGAATTTCAAGGTTGCAGCAAAGCTGAATCAGGAAAAACGTCGGCTTGGGAAGAAATTTGAAGAGCCCCAATATACCTTCCGTGGGTTTGAAGCCCTTCCGGAGGATCCGGAACATCTGGAAGACAAGTTTTATGGATTTGTATTTCAGGACAGTGATTTTTCAAAATGGATAGAAGCAGTTGCTTATTCCCTGACACAGCATCCGGATCCGGAACTTGAAAAAATTGCAGACGATGCGATTGATATTGTCTGTGCGGCACAGCAGGATGACGGTTATCTGGACACCTACTATATTATTAATGGAAAAGACAAAATTTTTACCAATTTGAAGGATCACCACGAGCTGTACTGCTTCGGACATCTGGCAGAGGGCGCGGTTGCTTATTATCAGGCAACCGGGAAGGATAAGCTGTTAAAAGCAGCAGAGCATTTCGCGGACTATGTTGCGGATTATTTTGGCGAAGAAGAGGGAAAGTGCAAAGGTTATCCGGGACATGAAATCGCAGAGATGGCACTGGTGCGCCTTTATGAAGTAACAGGAGAAGAGCGTTATCTTCGATTAAGTGAGTTTTTCGTTAATCAGCGGGGAACAAAGCCTTATTACTTTGATATGGAGCAGAACCTGAAGCTTACGGGGAAAGAAAAGGATGAATTACGCTATCAATATCATCAGGCACATTTGCCGGTTCGTCAGCAGGACGAGGCAGTGGGACACGCGGTACGTGCCGTTTACCTTTATTCCGGAATGGCAGATATTGCAAGACTCACCGAAGATGAGTCCCTGCAGGAAGCCTGTGAAAAGCTTTGGGACAATATTATGAATCAGAAAATGTATCTTACGGGAGGAATTGGCGGAACACATATTGGTGAGGCTTTTTCCTTTGCATATGATCTGCCAAATGACACAGCCTACGCGGAAACCTGTGCATCAATCGGACTTGTTTTCTTTGCAAGAAGAATGCTGGAAATTACACCGAAAGCAAAATATGCGGATGTCATGGAACGTGCTTTATATAATGGAATTTTAAGTGGCATGGCATTGGATGGAAAGAGCTTTTTCTATGTAAATCCTCTGGAAGTAAATCCGGAGAGCTGTCATAAGGATGAGCGTAAATTCCATGTAAAGCCGGTAAGACAGAAATGGTTTGGCTGTGCCTGCTGTCCTCCGAACATTGCACGGCTATTGAGCTCCATCGGCTCTTATGCGTATACGGAAAATGAAGATACTCTTTTCGTACATCTTTATATGGGAAGTATTCTGACAAAGAAAATAGATGATCAGGATGTGGATGTACAGATTCAGTCCGAATTCCCTTGGAATGGTAAAGTAAAAATTACAGTCCGGGCAAAGGGGACAGACTTTAAGCTGGCATTGCGGATTCCCGGCTGGTGTGATTCGTTTACCCTGCAGTATGATGATCGGGTGATAAAGGGATCCGTAATGGAATACAAGATGAGGTTAGATGGAGATCTCCAAAGAATTCAAATAAAAGACGGTTATTTATATATTAGTGAATTTGATCGGGAAGAGGAAGCTTTCACACTGGATTTCCCGATGGATCCCAAATGGATTGTGGCAAACCCTGCAGTACGTGAGGACGCCGGAAAGGCAGCATTACAAAAGGGGCCGGTTGTATATTGTCTGGAAGAAAGGGATAACGGCGCAGACCTTCATCTGCTTTCCGTTGATCCGATGAAACAGCCGGTTTCCTGTCCGATGAAGATTCAGAAGGAAGAAGTCATTGCATTAAAGGCGCAGGGATTCCGTGAAATTTCGAATCCATCGGAATTTGAAAATCATAGTCAGAGTCTGTATGCGGAATATCATGCTATGGATACGGAGCCGATAGAATTAGTCTATATTCCTTATTATACATGGGCGAATCGTGGAGAAAACGAAATGCAGGTGTGGACACGGTTAAAAGGCTAAATGACACTAAGAATGACATAAATATATACCAAAATTATTCAATTCAGGTTGTAAAATTTGTGAAAATCTCCTATAATAATATTTGCAACTATTCAGAGCCATGCAAATTCTGACAAAATGGACGTCGAATGCTCGCATTCGTAAGGACATTTGACATATTTATATGGCGAAGTAACCACATGAGGTAAACTACGCTGCATTAGCATCGGTTTTACGAATGGGGTTCTGAATAGACAATATTTATATATCGGATACGGTATGGAGGGAGGTTATGCATGATGAAAAAAGGTGCGAAGGACAAAAAGTTTTTCAATCTGAAGAAAGCTTCATCAGATGCGAAAATAAATGAAACAGCAGATGAGGTTGAAGTAATGTCACCTTCTGAAGACACTCTTTCTGAAAACGCCAAAATGAAAAAGAGTTCGTTTTTTTCGAAGCTCAGTAAGAAGAAAGACGAGAAAAAACAGCAGGTGGAAGAGGGTCTTACCGAAGAGAAGGACAAGGGCAAAAAGGTTAAGAACGATTCTGAAAAGGTTCAGAATGAAGTCCGTGAGAATAGGAAGGATAGCATTGATCAGAAGAAGGACTCCAATCTGAAGTCTGGTATTTTCAGTCTTCGCAGTAAGATTTATCTGTGCTTCCTCATTCCGATTGTGTTTATGATTGTGGTAGGAATTGTTTCCTATCGATATGCAGAGGACGGACTGAGTGAGAAGTATATGGAGTCCACCCAGCAGACAGCGAACATGGCAACCGATTATATGGATGTGAGCTGTTCCGGTATTAAGTCCGAGGCATTACAGTATGCTTTTGATGGTGACCTCGAGAAGTATTTCCTTGGACTGATGGGTAAGTCTGCGATTGAAAAGGCGAACTATTACAGTGACACGAGAGTGAAGCTGGCGGCATCACAGACGGCAGATTCCTTTATCAATGACATCCATGTAATTACCATGTCTGGCAATAGCTGCCTGACAACGGAAACAGCTGATAAAGTTGATGGCTTTTATAAGGATCTTCTTTCGGAAATTCAGGAAATGTCAACGGATGCATCCAGTATCAAAAAGTGGATCAGTCACCATGATACAATTGATGAAACATTAGGTACGAACAGCGATGATTATTTTGTTTCCTATGCGCTGCAGTCAAGTCAGAAGATGGGATATATTGTAATTGATGTGAACAGTGAGGCGGTTCGTGAACTGCTAAGCGGTATGGATTTAGGAACCGGAAGTATTATCGGGTTTGTAACAGATGATGGAAAAGAAATTGTATGCACCAGAGATGACGAGGATAAGGTAGTTTTCTTTGATGAAGCTGTTTTCCCCGGTCAGAGCTTTTATATGGAAAGCTCCGGAAGTGAAGAATTAGCCGGAAATATGGAGGTAAAGTATAATGGAAAGCATTATCTCTATATTTACAGCCGTAGTGCAGAAACCGGTATTACCTTCTGTTCTTTGATTCCATCCAGTGTAGTAACCGGGCAGGCAGAGAAGATTAAGAATATTACCATAGCTTTTGTGATTATTGCATGTATCATTTCTTTGCTGATTGGTTCCGTGATTGCACAGGGAATTTTGAGAAATATGAGAAGAATTTCCAAGCGTCTGAATCAGGTGGCAGAGGGTGATCTGACCGTT
Source organism: Bacteroidaceae bacterium (assembly GCA_963650485.1). GTDB lineage: Bacteria > Bacillota > Clostridia > Lachnospirales > Lachnospiraceae > Suilimivivens. The sequence goes on along the minus strand of CAVJLN010000043.1, from coordinate 20,932 downwards.
CAGGTAGATGCAAAGGGACGTGATGAATTCCAGTCTCTTGCGAAGACTGCAACGGACATGGTTCGCAACAATAAGAAACTGGTTATGAGATTGTCCGGAACAGCTACCCAGCTGGAAGCATCCTCTGATGATGTACATAATGTATCGAACAGTATTAACAATTATTCCACTGACATTACCAAGGCAATTGATGAGATCAGTATTGGCATGACGAAGCAGGCAGAGCATGCCGAGGAATGTGTCATTAAGACAAATGAGTTGTCTGAGAAGATGAAAGCGATCAGTGATATGGTCGAGAAAGCAGAACAGCTCAGTGACAAGACGGAGAAAATGATTCAGCAGGGTATGGAAATCGTGGAGGTTCTTTCTACGAGAGCGAAGGAAACCTCTGAAATCACAAATAAGGTTGGTGAGAGTATCACTCTGTTAAAGAAAGAATCCGAAACGATTAACGGATTCGCACAGACCATTAATCAGATTTCCAAGCAGACAAATCTCCTTTCCTTAAATGCTTCTATTGAAGCAGCGAGAGCGGGAGAAGCAGGAAGAGGATTTGCCGTTGTAGCACAGGAAATCCGTAATCTGGCAGATGATTCCAGTGTGGCAGCAGGTGAGATCAAGAACAAGGTTGAAATTATTGCTGCACAGACGATGTCTACCGTGGAGAGTGCGAAGAATGCCGAAGAAATGGTTGCATGCCAGCAGGAGGCAGTAGGTCAGGTGATTGATGTTTTCACAGAAATGAATAAGCAGATGCAGGAGCTTTTCGTAAATTTAAAGGAGATCGGAAATTGTACTGCTTCGGCTGATGTGGAGAGAAATGAAACTCTTGATGCTGTGGAGAATATTTCTGCTATCATTGAAGAGACCGCAAGCAGCTCTTCACTTGTTCATGATATGGCTTTAGAGCTTTTGAATAATGTTGAGAAGCTGACACACACTGCTGTAGTCCTGGATGATAACATGAATGGTCTGAAAACGGAAATCAATGCCTTTACGATTGAGTGATTTTATGATAAAATAAATTTGTACTGGCAACTATGTAAATGACAGGTCCGCTAATATAGCGGACCTGTTTTTGCAGTACCAGCCGACGATGTTGATTGTGGACCATGATGTGCGTTTCCGCAAAAAAATTGCAACAAAGGTTTACGAGATAGAAAAGTGTTGAACGGATTCGGAACATGTTGTATGGTAGTTATAAGGTTATTATTTAGCAACGGTTTTACGAATGGGGTTCTGAATAGACAATATGATTAAGCAATATAAGGAAAAAACGATGCTTTACCCTGTTAAAGAAATTATCCTGGCTTCGGGCTCGCCGCGGCGAAAGGAATTATTGGAAAGGATCGGGATTCCGTTCCGTGTAATCAAGAGCGAATGCGAAGAGATTACGACAAAGACAGAGCCGTGTGAAGTGGTGATGGAATTGTCACAGCAAAAAGCTCGGGATGTATATCTGAAATTAAATGAAGCAGAGCGGAAGGGCAGGCTGGTTCTGGGAGCCGATACGATTGTTTCCATTCACGGAAAGATTCTTGGAAAGCCAAAGGATGAGCAGGATGCTGTTTCCATGCTGCAGGAGCTGAATGGAAATATTCACCATGTTTATACCGGCGTTACCCTCTTATGGGAAGACCCGTCGGGACAGACGCAGCGGAATACGTTTTATGAGGATACGGAAGTCGAAATGTATCCGATGAGTATGCAGGAAATTGAGAATTATGTGGCAACCGGTGAACCGATGGACAAAGCCGGAGCCTATGCCATTCAGGGAGGCTGTGCGATTTATATTAAGGAAATCCGCGGAGAGTACAGCAATGTAGTAGGACTTCCGGTGGCAAGACTTTACCATGAAATAAATTGCCGGAAAGCACATATATTTATTAGTCAATCGTAACTGTTCAGTACCTTCACAGTTACAAGAAATAGATGATCAGGAGGAAAAATGAGCTATTTACGGATACGTGCGGCTACCGTAGAGGATGCCGCAGAATTACTGGAAATCTACAAACCCTATGTGGAACACACGGCAATTACCTTTGAATATGATGTGCCGTCAGTAGAAGAATTTGCATCACGTATTACGAATACTCTGCAGAAATATCCCTATCTTGTGGCAGAGTACGAGGGCAGACTGATTGGATATGCCTATGCCGGTGCATTTAAAGAACGTGCTGCCTATGACTGGAGCATTGAGACGTCCGTGTATGTGCGTGAGGATATGAAGCGGATGGGGGTTGGAAGGGCATTATATGCCGTGCTGGAGGAATGTCTCCGCAAGCAGCATATCCTGAATGTGAATGCCTGCATTGGTTACCCGGAAGAAGAGGATGAGCACCTCAATGCAGACAGTGTGCATTTTCATAAAAAGATGGGCTATTCGATGGTGGGAGAATTTCATCGGTGCGGATATAAGTTCGGAACCTGGTACAATATGGTCTGGATGGAGAAGCTGATTGGCGAGCATTCCCCGGAGCCGCTTCCGGTGATTCCCTTCCGCGCAGATATGATCCCGTAAAATCAATAGATACAGAGCAGTTTAGTAAAGAAAAGCATAATAGAAGCAATCTGACAGATATGAATCATAGTAGCTTTGCAGAAGCAATGATATCATTTCAGGTAACTATTCAGAAAGAAAATAACTGTGCATCATAACAGTTGAGGGAGACAGAACATGGCACATATTGAGAAATGGATTAACATTGAAGAAAATGGAATTTATCTCGTTTTCGGCGTGACCGAAGAAAACCAGTTAAAATTCCTTCATTTTTCTTCCAAACCGTTTGAAGGGCTTGACGAAAGCGAATTATTTATGAAGGAGGGCTTTCAGCTTGTACAGGTGAATTTCTCCGGTTATAACCGTCCTTATGAGAAGCATGGAAATAAGCACATCGTAACTGCACCCGGTTATCTGCTTACCTTTGTGGATCTGAAGGACGAGCACAATGAGTTTGGCCGTAAGCTTACCTTTATCCAGAAGGATGAAATGACCGGCGCCAAGGTTATTACCTATTGGCAGTTCTATCAGGGAATCTCTGTGATCCGTATGTACAATGAGGTCATTAATGAAGGATCCGAAGAGCAGACCTTGGAGTATCTTTCCTCCTTCTATTATCTTGGAATTGAAAAAGAAGGAAAGTTAAGCTCGGATGATAAGATGAGCCTTACCTATGCCTGTCATGGATGGCAGAAAGAAATGAATTTCCGGACAAATACCTTCCCGGAGCTTGGATTCGGGCAGACCCAGCCGACCGTATACCAGAGAACATCGGTTACCTTTGAACTGACCAATACCGGAAACTGGTCCACGAAGAAATACCTGCCGATGGGATATCTTGAAAATACCGAAGCCGATACCTCTCTGTTCTGGCAGATTGAGCATAATGGCTCCTGGCATGCAGAAATCAGTGACGTGAACAATCATTTTTATGTAGCACTGAGCGGTCCGACCGAAGTACAATCCCATTGGTTCAAGCAGTTAAAGCCAGGTGAAAGCTTTACGTCGGTTCCGGTTGCAGTTGGTGTATCGGAAGGATGCTTTGATACGGCCATGGGAGAGCTTACGAAATACCGCCGTAGGATTCGCCGCCCGAATAAGGATAATGAGAATCTTCCGGTTATCTTTAACGACTATATGAACTGTCTGTTCGGTGATCCGACAACCGAAAAGGAGCTTCCGCTGATTGATGCGGCAGCAGCCATGGGATGTGAATATTATGTCATTGATGCGGGCTGGTATGCGCCCGGTGAATGGTGGGACAGCGTTGGTGAATGGCAGCAGTGCTATGAGCGTTTCCCGAACGGTATCGAGGAAGTAACTAATTACATCCGTGAAAAGGGAATGGTTCCCGGTGTATGGTTAGAGCTGGAGGTTATGGGAATCAACTGTGAGAAGGCAAAGAGCGTTCCGGATGACTGGTTCTTTATCCGTCATGGAAAGAGGGTTTACGACCGCAGCAGATATCAGCTTGACTTCCGTAATCCGGCGGTCATTGAGCATGTCAATGAAGTTATTGACCGCGTGGTGAACCAGTATGGTGTTGGCTATATCAAGATGGATTATAATATCGAACCCGGAATTGGCACAGAGCTTTATGCGGACAGTGTCGGACAGGGTATGTTGGAGCATGAAAGAGCATATTTACAGTGGCTTGACGGTGTATTTGCGAAGTATCCTGATCTTGTCATTGAGAATTGTTCCAGCGGCGGTCTGCGCACCGATTATGCAATGCTTGCAAGATACAGCATCCAGTCTACCTCCGATCAGGAGGATTATCGTAATTATGCAACGATCGCAGCAAATGCCGGTGCCGGACTGACTCCGGAGCAGGCAGCGATCTGGTCCTATCCGCTTAAAGATGGCGATGAAGAAGAGACGATCTACAATATGGTCAATGCGCTTCTGCTTCGTATTCACCAGAGCGGTCATCTGGCACAGCTTTCTAAAGAGCGTCATGCATTGGTGAAGGAGGGTATTGCATATTATAAGTCGATTCGGCAGGATATTAAAAAGGCGCTTCCTGCATGGCCGAATGGCTTTGCAACGAGTCTCGATCATTTCCTGTGTGCCGGTTGGAAGGTAGATGGCAAGAGCTATCTGGCAGTATGGAGAAGATATGGGGAAACTGCAGAATACGATATTCCACTTACCAAGCTTACCAATGGAAAGCCGGTTAGGGAGGTAAAGCTTGCTTATCCGAAGGAAACCTTAAAGGAGCATGTTGCTTATGAGGTACAGGATGAAAAGCTGCATGTGACATTTACCGAGCCGGTTATGGCGAGAATTTTTGAGGTTATGTAATTATTCCGTAACTATGCTGAATAGTTATCCGTAACTTCATAATTGCGATACAAAATCGGGATTATCAAAAACAGTAACTGACAAAAATACACGAATATAAGAGGGGAGAGAATATGAACAAGAAGCAAAACCTGTTTCGGAGACTGACGGCTGTGATGCTGCTGGTTCTGGTGATGGCATTCAGCTCCACGACTACAGCAAAGGCCGGATTTGGGGATTTTAATGATTACGACAGCGGCAGTGACTGGGACAGTGGCGGAAGCTGGGACTCGGATTATGACTGGGGGAGCAGTGACTACAGTTATAGCTCGGATGGCGATTCCGGCGAATGGAGCTTTGAAGGATTTGTATGTGTTCTTGTGATTGTTGTTTTTATTATTATTTTTAGTATGATTACAGAACGATTTAAGTCTAAAAACAAAAAGTCTTCGACTGCTGCACAGAGACAGGTACAATCTCGTTCACAGGCTCCGGCACCGGCAGACAAAACAGACGAAATCAGCAATCAGATCAAGGAAACAGATCCGTTATTTACAGCACAGGATTTCCTTTCCTTTGCAGGCGATGTTTATATGGATATCCAGAGTGCATGGGAGAAGCGTGATCTTACGCCGGTACGCGCGGTACTTCATCAGAATCTGTACCAGCAGACAGAAAAACAGATCCAGAAAAAAATTGAGGATGGCATAGTAAATCATTTAGAGAGAATCAGTGTGAACAAATCCTATCTGATGTCATACCATAAGGATGAGAAGTATGAGTATCTGGATGTTTATCTGGCAGCCAGTATGATTGATTATCAGGTAAAGGAAGCTACAGGGGAAGTTCTCTTTGGCGATAAGACGACCAGATGGAACATGCAGTACAAGATGACTTTCATGAGGTCTGTAGGAAGCCTTACTAGGGATGCAAAGGATAAAGAAAAGGGTCTGGTATGTCCGAACTGTGGAGCACCGCTTACAGGAACCTCCTTCGGCAAGTGTGAGTATTGCGGAAGTATTGTTACAACGGGTGCTTACGACTGGGTATTATCTGCCTTTACAGCAATCAAGAAATAAGATTGGAAAAATTTTTGTTGACAATTTTCATAAAAGGATTTATTGTTAGTATCAACAAATAAATAGTGCTTCAAACCTATGAGAAAGAGAAGTAGGCTTTTGAGACTATCACAGAGAGCTGCCGGATGGTGGAAGGCAGTATAGGAGCAATTGCTGAATGGGCTTTCGAGGACGGTCCGAATTAACAGTAGGCACCGGCGGGATTCGCACCCGTTATCATGGCGACATGTATGATAGTGCATGGAGGAAAGGATGAAAGAAATCATTTTCATTTAATAAACTTTCATCGAAATTGAGTGGCACCGCGTTAATTGATTATTACCGCCTCAAGTTAATCTTGAGGCGGTTTTCTATTGTGTGCAAAAGAAAACCAAGTGGCTTCGAAGGAGACATTTGGTTTTCTTGCACCAATAACGAACATGCGTCTGACTTTAGTCAGACGGAGAGTGCGAAGCACGGGCATGTGAGTATATAAACCGGTCTCAAAACTATCAGAATCACATCATTTATTTTTGAGAACGCCTAAGAGCGTAGAGAGGAGTAACTTATGAAGAAACAGTTATTAGCAGCAGTTCTTTCCGCAGCCATGATTTTAGGACTTACCGCATGTGGTGGCACCACTACACAGGATTCGGCAGAGGACACAACAGTCACAGCAGAAGAAGCAACAGATGCAGCTGATACCGAAGAGACGAATACGGAAACAGCAGACGCAGAGGATTCTACAGCGTCCGATGTTACCTATACGATTGGTATTTCCCAGTTCGCAGAGCATGGTTCCCTAGATAACTGCCGTGAAGGTTTTCTGGCAGGACTTGCGGAGGAGGGTATTGAAGAAGGTACTAACCTTACCGTTTTATTTGATAATGCACAGGCTGACACCGGAACAGCAAGCACGATTTCCGACAATTATGTTTCCAAGAAGGTAAACTTAATCTGTGCCATTGCAACACCGAGTGCCATGAGTGCTTATAACTCTACAATGAATACTGATATTCCGGTAATCTATACTGCGGTATCTGATCCGGTTGGAGCAGGTCTTGCAAATGAGGATGGTACTCCGGTTGGAAATATTACCGGAACCTCCGATGCGCTTGCTGTAGATGCACAGCTTGAGATGATCCGTAAGATTCTTCCGGATGCAAAGAAAATCGGTATTATTTATACTACAAGTGAAGCAAACTCCGTAAGCACCATTGCACAGTACAAGGAAGCTGCCGGTAACTACGGATTTGAAATTGTTGATTCCGGTATCAATACCATTGCAGATGTCGATCTGGCGGCAGCCGATCTGGTAACAAAGGTAGACTGTATTACAAACCTTACCGATAACACTGTTGTATCTGCACTCCAGACCGTAATTGCAAAAGCAACGGATGCAGGAATTCCGGTATTTGGTTCAGAGGTTGAACAGGTTAAGGCAGGCTGTGTTGCTTCCATGGGACTTGAATATTATGAATTAGGAAAACAGACCGGTCATATGGCAGCAAAGGTATTAAAGGGTGAAGCAAAAGCATCCGAAATGAATTATGAAGTAATTACAGAACCCAGTCTTTATATCAATACGGCAGCAGCCGATAAAGTAAACCTTGTATTAGATGATGATTTCGTAGCATCTGCTTATGAGAAGTTTGATGAAATTGTTGTAGAGTAATCACAGTCTGTTGTGATAGGAGTTTCTCATTACTTAGAATGATAACAGGGTAATGAGAGAGTACAGATTGTTTTGGGAGGAAGTAACGTGTCGCTATTATTAAGTGTATTTGAACAGGGTATGATTTATGCCATTATGGCTCTGGGTGTTTATATTACCTATAAGATATTGGATTTTCCGGATATGACGGTAGATGGAAGCTTTCCAATGGGAGCTGCGATTACCTGTATTCTGATTTCAAATGGAGTGAATCCACTATTGACCCTGCCGGTCAGTTTTATATGCGGAATTGTTGTTGGAATTCTGACGGGTATCATCCATGTAAGGCTGAAAGTAAGGGATCTTTTGTCCGGTGTTATCATGATGACGGCTCTCTATACCGTAAACTTAAGAATAGCGGGACGTGCGAACCTTCCGATTTATACAAATGAAACGATTTTTGATAATACTCTTGTGAATGCAATTTTTCCGGAGGTACTCCGGCCGTACCAGACCGTAATCATTATTCTGGTACTTATCCTGATGGTAAAGTATCTGCTGGATGCATACCTTCGTACGAAGTCAGGATTCCTGCTTCAGGCGGTAGGGGATAATGATGTGCTTGTTACCTCTCTTGGTAAGGATAAGGGATTTGTGAAAATCACCGGCCTTGCAATTGCCAATGGTCTGGTTGCCTTAAGCGGCTGCATTTATGCACAGCAGCAACGATATTTTGATGTATCAATGGGAACCGGAACCGTTGTGATCGGACTTGCAAGTGTCATTATCGGAACCAGTGCATTTAAAAGAATTACTTTTATGCGGATCACCAGCAGCGTTGTGATTGGTTCCATTATTTATAAGGGCTGTGTAGCGCTGGCTCTGCGTCTGGGGCTTCCCTCAACAGACCTTAAGCTGATTACGGCAGTGCTTTTCCTGGTCATTCTGGTTATCAGCAGGGATCGCAACAGAAGCGCCAAAATTAAAGAAAAGGCATCCGATTACAAGAATCAGACAAAGCAGGGAGGTACGGAAGCATGATCGAGTTAAAGAATATTCATAAATATTATAATCCCGGCTCTGTAAACGAGCTTTGTCTGTTCCAGGACTTTTCTCTTAATATTCCGGACATGGATTTCGTAGCAGTAGTCGGAAGTAACGGCTCCGGTAAAACATCTCTTCTCAATATCATCTGCGGAACGATACCGATTGATTCCGGGGAGATTATCGTGAATGGAACCTCTATCGTTGGGAAAAAGGATTTTCTGCGTTATAGAAATATTGGACGGGTTTATCAGGATCCCTCCAAGGGTACCTGTCCGTCCATGACAATTCTGGAGAATCTGTCTCTTGCAGATAATAAGGGAAAGTCTTATAACCTTGGAAAAGGTGTGAATAAGGCAAAGATAGAACAGTACAGGGAGCTTTTAAAGAAGCTGAACCTTGGACTGGAGGATAAGCTGTATACTCAGGTAGGCTCCTTATCCGGCGGACAGCGTCAGGCACTGGCATTGCTTATGTCAACAATGACGCCGATTGAGTTCCTGATTCTGGATGAGCATACCGCAGCACTTGATCCCAAGACAGCAGACCTTATTATGGAGCTTACGGATCAGATCGTCAAGGAAAAGAAGGTTACTACCATTATGGTCACTCACAATCTCCGCTATGCAGTGGAATACGGCAACCGCCTCATCATGATGCATCAGGGCGAGGCGATTATTGATAAGTCCGGTGAAGAAAAGGAGGCACTTTCCACAGAGGATATTATGAGTACGTTTAATAAGATCAGCGTTGAATGTGGCAATTAACAGTTCCTCTCTACCTTCTGAACTGCATATTATACAGATCCGCATAGATTCCATTTTTCGCAAGCAGTTCTTCATGGTTGCCGCTTTCTGCAATACCATTTTCTGTAAGGACTAAAATACGTTCTGCATTCCGGATGGTGGATAATCGATGTGCGATGACAAGAGTGGTACGATTCTTTGCAAGCTTTTCCAGAGATTCCTGTACCACTTTTTCACTTTCATTATCGAGCGCAGAAGTGGCTTCATCAAAAATAAGGATCGGAGGATTCTTTAAGAAAACCCTGGCAATGGACAGCCGTTGCTTCTGACCGCCGGAAAGCTTGATTCCACGCTGACCGATATAGGTATCATATCCATCAGGAAGATTCATAATAAATTCATGGGCATTGGCATTGCGGGCAGCAAGGACGATCTCCTCATCCGATGCATCCGGGCGGCCGTAGCGGATATTATCCATTACGGTACCGGCAAAGAGGTAAACATCCTGCTGGACAATACCGATATTGTTGCGCAGACTCCGCATCGTGAAATTGCGGATATCCTGTCCGTCAATGAGAATCTGTCCATCCGTAACTTCATAAAATCGGGGAATCAGGCTGCATAGGGTAGATTTTCCAACACCCGAGGTTCCGACAAGTGCAATGTACTCGCCTTCCTTAATATGAAGGTTAATATGGGAGAGAACAGCCTCTGTAGTATCCTCATATTGAAAGCTGACATCCTGAAAAGTAATTTCTCCTTGGGCATTTTTTAATTCAACAGCCTTTGGGCGATCCACAATATCCGGACAAACATTCAGTATCTCAAGAAATCTGGTATATCCGGAGGCACCATTCTGGAACTGCTCGGTAAAGCTGATGAGCTTCTTAATCGGCTCGGTAAAATTGTTAATATAAAGCAGGAACGTGATCAGATCCGTAACCGAGATGATGGATTGGGTAATGAAAAAAGCACCTGATGCGATAACAATTACATTGATCAGGGTTGTAAATGCACCAAGTCCGGAGTTATAAAGCCCCATATATCGATAGCTTTCTCTTTTACTTTCTACAAAGCGATCATTTCCCTTTTTGAATTTTGAAAGCTCAATATCTTCATTAGCAAATGATTTTACAACACGGATTCCGGACAGATTATCTTCGATCTGTGCATTAATATCAGCAATACGTGCACGATTTTTCACAAAGGCCTTTTTCATTTTGATATTGAAATAAAAGGCATAAAGAAGCATAATAGGTACGATGGCAAATGCAATCAGGGCAAGCTGCCAGTGAATAGACAGCAGAATACTGAAGGAGCCAATGAGCTTAATGATGGAAATAACAATATCTTCCGGACCATGGTGGTAAAGCTCGCTGATTTCAAATAAATCATTGGTAACACGGCTCATGAGCTGGCCGACCTTCTGATTATCAAAGAAACTGAAGGAAAGCTTTTGATAATGGGAGAAGATTTCATTACGCATATCATATTCCATTTTAGCGCCCATAATGTGACCGTAATAGGCAATGAAATAGTTGCAGTAGAATTCAAGGGCAATCAGTGCCAGCATCAGCAGCGCCAGCTTTAAAATAAGCTGTAAAGCTTCATCTGCATTACGATAGATGACATCACTTGTAATATATCGTATAATAAGAGGCAGTATGAGAGTAACACCTGCACCGATGCAGGCAAACAGCATGTCGGAGAAGAAAAGCTTCTTATATGGTTTATAATAAGAAAAGAATTTCTTCCAAAAGTATTTTTTACTGATCGTATTAGTGGGTTGGTTTGTAGTTTTCATAGGAGTTAGTCTAGCACAGAAAAAAAAGGAAATCAATGAATTATATTGTACTTGATTTAGAATGGAATCAGAGTAATACTGGTGATGAAGAGGAAGTAAAGCAGATTCCTTTTGAAATTATTGACTTTGGAGCAATTAAACTGAATAATGAGGGCGAAATGATTGATGAATTTAATCAGCTTGTGAAGCCGCAGGTTTATCAGCATATGCATCATATCACCAGCAGGATTATTCATCTTCATATGAAGGATCTGCAGAAGGGTCGCCCCTTTCCGGAGGTCATGCAGGAGTTCCTTGACTGGTGTGGAGAAGATTATATTTTCTGTACCTGGGGTCCTTTGGATTTGTTTGAACTGCAGCGGAATATGAAATATTATCATATGGAATCATTAGCCTCTGCGCCGATCCGTTTCTTAGATGTGCAGAAGCTGTTCAGTATCCAGTATGAGGACCGCAAGCTGCGCCGGAATCTTGAATTTGCCATTGATTTTCTTCGTATTGAGAAGGATATTCCATTTCACCGCGCGTTCAGCGATGCGTATTATACCGCCAGGATTCTTGCCCAAATTGATCCGGAGGTTCGGGCAAATTATTCCTTTGATACCTATATTCTTCCAAAGACCCATGAGGAAGAGATCCATGTGCTTTTTCCGGATTATATGAAGTATATTTCCCGGGAGTTTGAGGATAAGCAGGAGGCTTTGACGGATCATGAGGTCATCAGTACTAAATGCTATCTCTGTCATAAGAACCTGCGAAAGAAGATCCGCTGGTTTACACCAAACGGGAAGCATTATTACAGTGTTTCTGAATGTCCGGTGCATGGTCTGATGAAGTCCAAGATCCGAATCCGTAAGTCAGAGAATGATAAGATCTATGTTGTCAAGACCTCGAAGTTTATTACGAGTGAAGAGAGTGAACAGCTTGTGGAAAAGAGAGAAACCGCGAAGGAGCATCATAAGAAAAATAAGTAAAAAGTAAAATAAATAAAAACCGAAACTGATATGATATAAGAAAGAGGACCTAGAAATGAGGTCCTCTTTTGGATTGCTGGGTACGCCGTCTGTAACGTTTCCGCTTTATACCGTCGAACAGGTTGTAATTGATGAACACGGAATGAATAAAGCTGATTAGGATTGCGAGCAGAGCAAGTCCGAGAATCCAGATCATCAGATAAAATACATTAATAATGATGTCATCTCCCATAAGCTCTACCGGACACAACGGGAAAAAAACCTGTTTTGTGGGTGCACCGGTATTGTCCTCCGTGTTTAGTAAGTCTACCGTGGCTGATCCTAAATAAGCGCCATGATAGCTGTATTGAATTATGGCAATCTCCTGATCGTTATCCGTATCATAAGAAACTTCAGAATCAAGGTCTGTAAAGGTGATTGTTTTGGGCATAATCAGATAGCTGCTTTCATTTAATCCAAGAAGCTGTACGGAATCTCCTAAAATATCCGTGGAATTATGAAAGAAGCTGGAACTCTTAATGGAGTACTTTGTTTCATTCTCTGCAATATTTACAGGGGAAAAGTTCGTAAATCCATAATCAAACAGCTTTACGGTATCATAAAACTGATTCGGCGATTCTTCTTTTAAAATCACGCAAATCAGGCGCATATCGTTTCGTTCTGCGCAGGTGACAAGGGTCTGTCTGGCCTGCTCGGTGTATCCGGTTTTACCGCCCTTAATTCCTTCATAAGCGATTTCTCCGGAAATAAGCTGGTGCTTGTTGCGGATATAGAAGTCATCCGGCTGGGTGGCAGTTGCTTCGAAATGATAATTGCCGGTATTGCCAATCTTGGAAAGCTGTTCATTCTGGAAGAAGGCTCTGGCAATCAGGGCCAGGTCATGTGCCGTGGTGTAGTGGTTTTCATTATGCAGACCGTGAGGATTGACAAAGTGAGAATTGGTACAGCCAAGCTCTGCTGCTTTTTCATTCATCATATCAGCAAAAGCATCAATGGAACCTGCAACGTGTTCAGCCACCGCATTTGCAACTTCATTTGCAGAGCCAACGAGAATTCCATACAGACACTCACGTAAGGTCATGGATTGTCCCGGATCAATGCCAATATTGGAGCTTCCGGATTCAAGGCTGAATACGGCATTATCGGAAAACGTAATCACCTCGTCCATGGAACAGTTCTCAATAGCGATCAGGCAGGTAAGAATTTTGGTGGTACTTGCAGGATAGAGCTTCTCGTCCATGTTTTTGGCATAAAGCACGGTGCCGGTATTGGCTTCCAGCAGGTAGGCGGCCTCTGCACCAAGCTCCGGACCGGTCGGCCAGTTGGCAATTTCGTTGGTCTGAACGGGAAGGGACTTGCGTGTCTCTGCTTCTTCATTGTAATCGGTAGAGGAAGAAGGGGCTGCCAGAGCAGTCATAGAATATGAAATTAACAATCCAAGTATAAGCAGGAAAGTAAAAAAGCGTTTCATGAAAAACTCCTTAACTGATTCATACGATTGCCTATTAAGAATAGACGTACTATTATCATACATCATTTCCGGATTTATATGAAGCTATTATTTTGTCCGGTAAATATCCGGCTGTAGTGTAAGCAGTAACTAACCATTTTCAGGGAATAGAGTTCTGTATCGCTGCTGTTATTTTAGCGGGTGTAAAAATTTTGTAAAAGTTTCCTATTACAGGGGATTTTGGGTTGACAAAGGACGACAAGATATGATAGAAAATATAAGTCTTAAAAAAATATTAATAATATATTAAGAAAACATAAAACAGCCACTTACCGCGAACAAAGAAGTCTGCGGCAAAGGAGTGGTATTTTTTATGTGAAGAAGGAGGAGAAAAATGGCTCAGATATTAGCAGTAATCATTTTTGTTGCAATGTTTGCACTGATCGTGTCTGAAAAGATCGAGCGCCATATCGTAACACTGGTATGCGGTCTTCTGGTTCTGGTTCTGGTATTCGGAATTGCAATGCACAGTCCGGGTGCGATATGGGAAACGCTGAATCTTCGATCGCTCTTTACGTTAAGCTTCTGGTATCCGGCAGGTCAGGGAAGTGAGACTTCTGCGGGAATTAACTGGGAGACCATCATCTTTATTGCTGGTATGATGATTATGGTAGAAGGAATGGGGAATGCAGGATTTTTCCGCTGGCTGTGTATGCGGATTGCCAAGGCAGTCAAGTATAAGACCGTTCCGATTTTTATAACGTTTATGCTGATGGCAAGCTTTTTATCTATGTTCATTGACAGTATTACCGTTATTCTGTTCCTTGCAGCAGTTACCGTGGAGCTTGCACAGCTCTTGAAATTTAATCCGGTTCCGCTGATTCTTTCAGAGATCTTTTGTGCGAACCTTGGTGGATCTGCAACGATGTGCGGAGATCCCCCAAACATTATTATCGGAACATCCTTAGGATTTTCTTTTGCAGATTTTATCACCAATACAGGTGCGATTGCAGGCATCTGCCTGATTTTATCTATCGTATATTTTTATGTGATTTTCCACAAACAGCTGGTTCAGAAGGAAACTCTGGATGTTACAAGCTTTCCGGAGCCTAAGGAGGCTATCACAAGCAAGAGTAAATTTACGATCAGCTGTGTGATTTTTGCTTGTGCGGTAGTGCTTCTGGTTACCCATGCCCAGACAGGCTTAAGTGTTGCATTTATTGGATTATTTATTGCTATTGTGACCTTGATTACTTCCGGAAAAGACAGTATGATATTATTAAAGAAGGTAGATTATAAGACACTGTTGTTCTTTGTTGGACTGTTCATTGTAGTAGGTGGTCTGGAGCAGACAGGAATTCTGGAGCTTATTGCACAGTTCATCGGAAATATCAGCGGTGGTAATGTGAAGCTCATGATTGCTATTATTATCTGGGTATCTGCAATTGCCAGTGCGTTTATTGACAACATTCCCTTTGCTGCAACAATGATTCCGGTTATTAAGAGTCTGGCGGCAATGGAAGGTGTGGATATATCTACTCTCGCCTGGGCGTTATCTATGGGTACAGATATCGGAGGAAGTGCTACCCCGATCGGTGCATCTGCAAATGTAGTCGGTACTGCAGTGGCAGCGAAAGAGGGCTATCCTATCGGATGGGGTAAGTATTGTAAGTCTATGGCACCTGCAACTGTTATCGTAGTTCTGGTTTCCATGATTTTTATCTTTGTCAGATATCTATAAATGAGTTTGAAGGATAAGGAGGAATAGCAATGGCAGAACAGATTATTATTTCCGTTGGCCGTGAGTTCGGAAGCGGTGGTCATGAAATCGCAGAGAAGCTTGCAGAAAGCTTCGGTATCAAGCTGTATGACAAGAACATCTTACAGAATATTGCACAGGCAAAGAATGTAGATGTTGAGAATTATGAGAAATACGATGAGGTTCCCAGAAAAATTGTCTTTTCCAGAACCGTTAAGGGTCTTTCGAATTCAATGGAAGAAAATATTGCACAGATGCAGTTCCGTTATCTGGAGGATAAGGCGAATGCAGGCGAATCCTTTGTTGTAGTAGGACGTTGTGCAGAAACCATGCTTAAATATCATCCGACGCTTGTATCCATTTTCGTGCTGAGTGACTGGGAAGCTAAGGTTGAACGTGTTATGAGAATTTATGAGTTAAGCAAAGAAGAGGCTGAAAGCCTCATCTACCGCAATGACCGTAAACGTAAGGAGTATCATAACTATTACTGCAAGATCAAATGGGGCGATTCCAGAAACTATGATATCTCGGTTAATAGCAGCAGGCTTGGAGAAGACGAGACGGCACAGATGCTTGTTGAGTATATTCAGAAGAGAATTGCACACAGGGCAAAGAAATCATGAGATTAAGAAATATTGCAGGTTCCAGAGATGTGATTGCAGAAAGTGAATGGGTGGTTCAGGATTCCTGTTCGCAGAAGGGCAGATGGAATGAGTTCTTTGGTAATCTCCATCCTATCCGTATAGAGATCGGCATGGGCAAGGGGAAATTTCTTCATGAAATGGCGAAAGAAAATCCGGAGATCAATTACATAGGAATTGAGAAGTATTCCAGTGTTCTGCTCCGGGCGATTCAGAAGATGGAAGCCGACCCGCTTCCGAATCTGCGGTTCATCCGCATGGATGCAGAAGAGATCTGTGAGGTGTTCGCAGAAGAAGAAATAGATCGGATTTATCTGAACTTTTCAGATCCGTGGCCGAAGGATCGGCATGCAAAACGGCGTCTTCCGTCCAGAGAGTTCCTGAAGCGTTATGATTCCTTTTTAAAGAAGGATGGTATTCTGGAATTTAAGACGGATAATCGTCCGCTGTTTGACTTTGCAGTGGAGGAGCTGCCCTTTGCAGGATGGGAACCGATTGTAATTACTTATGATCTGCATCATGATGAGGAGCTGGTGAAGGAGAACATTATGACGGAATATGAAGAAAAATTTTCTGCCATGGGGAATCCGATCTGCAAATATATTATCCATCGTGCAAATAATTAAAAACAATTAAAAACAATTAAAAACAACCATTGACAATTGTTCTGAAAAAAGGTATGATTGTCAATGGTTCTTATAACGGCGTGTGGCTCAGCTTGGTAGAGCGCTACGTTCGGGACGTAGAGGCCGCAGGTTCGAATCCTGTCACGCCGACGATCAAACAGCTTCTTCATAAATTATGAAGGAGCTGTTTTTATTAATGACATTCGTAACTATTCAGAATAGTTACTGACATTATTTACTTGTTAATTGAGATGATTACATTTATAATCAGATCAGGTGTTACCATATCACGGTAGGCGGTTGCTATGGTTAGTCTTGTTTACAAGATTTCACATAAAAAATAACCGCCCAGCCTCGTAAACTAGCGGTTATTTTTTAACTGTTACTGAGGGCAACCGTCTATCGGTAGCACCACTTTATGGATCTATAATAACATAGAATATTTTTGAAGTCAAATACAGGTGATTGGCATGGATGATCAGAAGGATAAAAATCAGAATCAGGAAAGTATAAATTCCGAGGCGAAACCGGAAACTACAGACTTCATGAAAGAGACGATCAAGCAACGTCCATTGAACCGGAAGAAGCTTTTGCGGAGAACAATTATCACGGCTTCTATGGCGGTGATTTTCGGTATGATCGCATGTGTGACCTTTTTACTGTTAGAGCCGGTAATCAGTAATCGGCTGTATCCGGAAGAAGAGCCACAGACGGTCGTTTTTGTTGAAAAAACAGGGGAAGATGAAATCTCTCCGGAGGATATGCTTACGGAAGATATGCTGGCTGAGGAGGCTGAGAGTTCACCCGAGCCGACAACACCGGCTGCTTTGGAGGATTCCCAGATTGAACAGGTTTTGTCAGAAATGAAGCTTGGGGTAGAAGATTATCTCTCTTTATCAGAGGCAGTGCGTGATGTGGCGAAAACTGCTGAGAATTCCATGGTGAAGGTTGTAGGAATCACTTCGGACAGAGACTGGTTTGATAATGAATACCGGAATGAAGATATTGTGTCCGGTGTGGTAGTGGCAGATAACGGCAGGGAAATGCTGATTCTTGCAAACTTGAAGAATATCAAGGATGCAGAAGTCTTGGAAATTGTGTTTGTAAACGGAGATACTTATGATGCTGAGATCAAGCAGGAGGATCAGAACACGGGACTTGGAATTTTGTCCATCAGCAAGGATAAGATGGCACCTGCTACCATAGATATTGCCAAGCCGATCAGTATGGGCACATCATCCAATGTTAATCTTCCGGGAAATCCGGTGATTGCCATAGGAAGTCCTATGGGGGTTGAAAATTCGATTGGTATTGGCGTTGTTACTTCATCCGGAAATTCCATTTATCTTCCGGACACGAATTATAAATGGCTCGGAACCGATATTTATGGAAGTACTTCGGCAAGTGGTATTCTCATTAATCTGCGGGGACAGTTAATTGGAGTCATTGATATGACTTATAATGACACGGATATGCAGAATCTCGTCAGCGGAATTGGAATATCAGAGCTTAAGAAGCTGATTGAATGTCTTTCTAATGATAAAGCAATTTCCTATCTGGGTGTTTATGGCATGGATGTTACGGAAGATGCTCATGAGCAGATGCAGGTACCCCTGGGAGCATTTATCCGTGAAACCATTATGGACTCACCGGCTATGGAAGCAGGTATTCAAAGCGGAGATGTTATTACGAAGATCGGATGGAACGAGATAGCCTCCTATCAGGAGCTTGTGAATGCGCTGTACCAGTTCCGTCCGGATACACAGGTGACGGTAACCCTGATGCGTCAGGGTCCGGAGGGTTACTCGGAAATTGAAGTTAATGTAACATTAAAATAAAGAGACAAAAAGAGGTATTATGATGAAATATTTGAAGGATTATAAGGATGGAGACCGTTTCTTTGACATTTATCTGTGTAAGCACAAGGTATCCGCAGTAACAAAGAATGGAAAGCCATATGAAAGTGTGATTCTGCAGGATAAAACAGGAACAATTGATGGTAAGATCTGGGATCCGAATAATGCAGGAATTGCAGACTTTGATGCATTGGACTACATAGAGGTCTATGGTGATGTAACAAGCTTTCAGGGAGCTTTACAGGTAAACGTGAAGAGAATCCGTAAATGTGCGGAGGAGGAGGTTAATCCCAGTGATTATCTTCCAGTAAGTAAATATGATATTGAGGAAATGTATACCGAACTGCTGAAATACATTAACAGTATTCAGAATCCTTATCTGAAACAGCTTCTTTCCAGGTTCTTTGTGGAAGATGAAGACTTTATTGCAGCCTTTAAGAAATCCTCCGCGGCCAAAACGGTACATCATGGCTTCATAGGAGGGTTATTACAGCATACCTTAAGTGTAACCAGATTATGTGACTATTACTGTAAGAGCTATGAAAGACTGAACCGGGATCTGCTTTTAACCGCAGCAATCTGTCATGATATGGGTAAAATCAAAGAGCTTTCTGCTTTTCCACAGAATGATTATACAGATGAGGGACAGTTCCTTGGACATATTGTAATCGGTACAGAGATGGTTGGAGAGAAGATTCGCGAGATTCCGGGATTTCCCTCTATACTTGCAAGCGAGTTAAAGCACTGTATTCTGGCTCATCACGGGGAATACGAATTTGGCTCTCCGAAGAAACCGGCGATCATGGAGGCGGTTGCACTGAATTTTGCAGATAATACGGATGCAAAGCTGCAGATCTTTACGGAATTAATGGACAATACCACAGAAACCGGCTGGCTTGGATTTAACCGGCTCTTTGATTCAAATGTCATTGTAACCAGGGTGGAGTAGGAGCTGCTCTGAATAGTTATAAATCAGCAGATAGGAAGACATAGAGACATGGATTTTCAGAAAAATCAACTGCTTACAACTGAGATTATTGATATGAGTACGGAGGGAGAGGGGATTGGTAAGGTAAATGGTTACCCCTTTTTCATTAAAGATACCATCATTGGTGATCAGGCAGAGATCCGTGCAGTTAAATTAAAAAAGAATTATGGTTACGGAAGATTAGAGAAGGTGATTGTGCCTTCTCCTTTTCGTATAACGCCGTCCTGCTCTTTTCACAGACAATGCGGAGGGTGTCAGATTCAGGCTATGAGCTATGAGCAGCAGCTTGTGTTTAAGCAGAATAAGGTAAGGAATAATCTGCTTCGTATCGGCGGATTTCGTCCGGATGAGCTTGACAGAATTATGGAGCCGATTGTGGGAATGGAGAATCCGCTTCAGTACCGGAATAAGGCACAGTACCCGATTGGCAGTGATAAAGAGGGAAATCCGATTGCCGGATTCTATGCCGGCCGGACGCACAGTATTATTGCAAATACGGAATGTATGCTGGGTGTGGACGAGAACCGAAGGGTTCTGGAAGTAATTCTGCAGTATATGAAGGAATATCACATAAGTGCTTATGAGGAAGCTTCCGGAAAGGGGCTGATCCGTCATGTGTTAATCCGTAAGGGTTTTACGAGTGGAGAAATGATGGTGTGTCTGGTAATTCGGCAGCATGCACCAGGACGTCAGGGAGAATGGCTGCCCAATCAGGAAGAGCTGATCAGACGACTGAAGGCAATCCCCGGCATGACCAGTATTTCTGTAAGCATTAACTGTGAAAAAACAAATGTCATTATGGGGACAGAGATCCATACTCTTTGGGGAAAGGAGAGGATAACGGACACCATTTTTGTCCGTGATGTGGATAACCACTTTGCACGAACGGGAGATGGCATTACGTTCTCCATTTCACCGCTTTCGTTCTATCAGGTTAATCCGGTACAGACAGAAAAGCTGTACAGCCTGGCACTTTCTTATGCAGAACTCAGCGGCAAAGAATCTGTATGGGATTTATATTGTGGAATCGGAACGATTTCCTTGTTTTTAAGTGGAAGGGCATCGAAGGTCTATGGGGTGGAGGTTGTACCACAGGCAATTGAGGATGCAAAACAGAATGCAGCAAATAATGGAATCACCAATGCAGAATTCTTTGTTGGAAAGGCAGAAGAGGTGCTTCCGGCATTCTATGGAAGAAAAGATATGGTATGCGATTCTAAAGATAAGGCAGAGCATGACAGGGAAACTATGCTTCATCCAGATGTGATTGTCGTCGATCCTCCAAGGAAGGGCTGTGATGAAATGTGCCTTAATACGATGCTCAAGATGGCTCCTGACCGCATCGTTTATGTGAGCTGTGACAGTGCGACCCTTGCCCGTGATCTCCGGATGCTGTGTGATGGTGGGTATGAATTGAAGCACATCCGTCCGGTCGATATGTTCCCACAGACGGTACATGTTGAAACGGTAGTTCTTTTGTCCCAACTGAAACCAGATGACACGATAGAGATCGACTTAGACCTGGACGAGCTGGATGCCACCAGTGCTG